>PCWF01000252.1:0-147 GCA_002796165.1 Nitrospinae bacterium CG11_big_fil_rev_8_21_14_0_20_56_8 | reverse complement strand
CCTTGGAAACCATACAAAAGTCGGGGTCCAAGGCGAGGGATCAAAATGACGGGCAAATCCGCAACTTTGCGTGATGGGGATACCGTGTGTATCGTGGGCGGGGGACCCGGTGGAGCCGCCTGCGCCCTGGCCTTGAAACGGGAGGCC
>PCWF01000261.1:7966-8108 GCA_002796165.1 Nitrospinae bacterium CG11_big_fil_rev_8_21_14_0_20_56_8 | reverse complement strand
CTGAGGCGCATCAGCGGCGAAGAATCTTGCCGGAAACTCTTGCCCGGCTTGATTTGGCGAATCAGGCCAGATCCTTCGCTCAGGCCAGATCCTTCGACAAGCTCAGGATGACAGTTAAAAAAAGCTCGGGATGACATTTAAA
>PCWF01000261.1:0-7927 GCA_002796165.1 Nitrospinae bacterium CG11_big_fil_rev_8_21_14_0_20_56_8 | reverse complement strand
CATTCTGAGGCGCATCAGCGGCGAAGAATCTTGCCGGAAACTCTTGCCCGGCTTGATTTGGCGAATCAGGCCAGATCCTTCGCTCAGGACAGGCTCAAAACAAGCTCAGCACGGCACTTTCGGTGCCTTTCTCCGACTTATGCAAAGCTCTCCAGGAAAAGGGGGGAAAATGGCCCTCCCCCCGGCGAAGGGGTCCGGGAGGATTCGTCAGGATATTCGCGATGCGGCGCAAGTCGTTAACCCTTGAAAACCCTTCCCTGGATACTGGCCCCGGATTCCCATGCGAACTTTTAAATTCTACTTTGGATTGACCCTCCTGTTCCTGGTGGTCATTTTCACCCTGCAGAACACGGAGGTGGTACCCATCAGTTTCCTGTTCTGGAACTTTGAGGTTTCCCGGGCGCTGATGATTTTTATCGTGCTCGGGATCGGAATTCTGGTGGGGTGGTTCCTGGGAACCCAGCACGGCCGTGAGAGGGAGCGAGGTTTGACCGAACGCGGACGGGACCGGCACCCGACTACGGACACTCCGACATGAAACCAATCTTGCAGGCGGGGGGTTTTTTCTCGGTAAACCGGTCCACGCCCTCCTTCAAACTTTCCTGAATGGTCGCGAACAGGTCGTCGAAAAACGGCTTGAAGGGTTGGCCCTTCTCCAGATTCACCTCGTACGTATGTTCCTTCCCCGCCACCTTGAGTTGAAAATTACCATCGACCTTCTTGAAGGACAGGTGAATTTGAACCGGCTGGCCGGGCTCGGTCTCCGGGTTTTCCGAAAGCAACATGATTTCCAGCCCGAAATGCCAGTACAGGTCCTGCCCCATCATCAACGTTTGCTTGAGCGGAAGGGTTCCATCCGCCCGTTCGGGCTGACCCGGCGGAAAACATTTCGTCTCCCCCGGAGGAACCGAAAAATCCTCCACGAGCCCTTTCACCAACCTCTCGGCAAATACAACCGATTCTTCCTGGTACACCTGTAATTTCTGGCGCGAGTTTCGGTACAGGTCGCACAATTTCTCGTAACGGGACACGGCACGACTCTCCTGGCTGAATAAATTATAATCGGATCATACCCCTTTGAAAGGATATCCGCATGAATGGATCCATGGGTTCTAAAGTTCTCCCCGGGTGTTTGGTGTTGCCGCCTTTCCTTTTATTCACGCCGATAGAGGCGCAGTTTCGCCATAATGCTCCCATTGCAACGGGAACCTGCCAAATTTGTTTTTGTACGTTCGCGCTAAACAGAGGTGTTGGCGACTTGCTTTGTGGGTAAAAGGGGGCATTAACCATGGGGGCGGATTGAAAAATTGCTCCCGGTGGGTGTGCCGAGAAATTCTTCCAATGATATTTCTTCCTGCTTGAGAAAGCCACGGTTCTTCACTTTCCCCTCCGCCACCAGCGTGATGGTGGCGCAAACGGACGAAGCGGTCGTCCAGGCGATCGCTTTCCACTCTTTTCCATCGATGACGCGGGGATAATAACTGCGGACAAATTCCTCGCGCGAGAGCTTTCGTCCCTGCCACCCTTCCACGGCGGCGTGAACGTACACCACGTCTTCCTTGACCGGGGGCTTGGAATTGACCAGGATCTGCCCCGCCTCCTCCCGGCGGTCGCGCATGAACAGCTCGTTGAAAAAAAACCGCATGAGACTGCAATGGCCGGGATATCGCACGGTCTTGTAATTGAGCTTGTCCACTTTCCCCTCGAACGTTTCGCATATCGTGCCGAGCCCGCCGGAGGTGGTGAACGCTTCCAGTTGAACTCCATCGATCACGATGGTTTCCAGGTCTTCCATGGAGGTCACCTTGGCGCGATGCCCGTCCTTGATCACGTCGCAATCGTTCAGGTATTCGTTGACCACGCCCTCGGGCGACCAGTTGAAGGCGTACCCCAACAACCCGCGCGGATGCTGAGGAAGCGCCCCGACGCGCAACTCGATACTGCGGAGTTTTTCAAACCGGCGGGTCAGGTCGGCTCCCACGATGCTGATGAACCCCGGCGCCAGCCCGCATTGGGGAGCCATCAGGCTCCGGGAGGTTTGGGAAAAGGCGCGGATTTCCTCGGTGTTGGAGACGTCTTCTGTCAGATCGAAATAGTGGCGGCCGGCTTCGTTCGCGGCGCGGGCAACTTCCAGATTGACGTGGTAGGGCAGGCAGGTCAGGACGGCATCGTTTTGTTCCATTGCCGAAAGGATGCGGCTCTTGTCGCGGACGTCTTCAACCAGGAACGGGAACGGGTAATCCGCATCGGTCCTGTTGCGATCGAGCCCGGTGACCTGGTATCCATTCTGGTGCAGGAGGCGGGCGGCCAACTCGCCCACCATGCCCAACCCGATAACGAGTATTTTATGGATGCATCGGGCCATAGACTCCCTTCCTCCTCGCGCTCGGTCTAAAATCCGGGACAAAAAAAACGGGAAGGATGGCCAGGCATCCCTCCCGCTTACGGGAACGTAACGACAATCAAGGGGGCTCCCCGTTGCAACGGAGCCGGATTAATTATAATTCTGTTTCAACAAATACTTGGGAAGGGTCCAATCCAGAGAATCGGAATCGACGTTGTAATGCCCCAGAGCCCCGCAATACTGGCAGTATTCCACGCCGGCAACGTAATCGATTGTGATGGTATCGGCCTTGTGTTCGCAAAAAACCTTTTTCTTATCGGACACTTTACTGGAATTTTCTTTGTCGAACCACCCTTTGGAAATTTTAAGATTCTCCATGATAACTTCTCTCCCCTTCCTGATCCAAGGTTCCGGGATCGACCTGCAATCCCAACGAGTAGCTTTCTATCTCTATTTTACTGAATTATTTGAAAATTAAAAGGATAAAAATGGGGGGGCGGTTTGACCTCAAGCAATTGAATATTATGGGACGGCAAACAACCCTGATTAACCGAGGGATTGCAGGTAATCGTGGGAATAAAGTCCGGTATCGTGCCCGTCGTTCCAGGAGATTTGGATGGCGTACCGGCCCACCGACCGGATGTTGACGGGACGGATGGTGTCCTTGATCTGGCCCGGTTTGATCCGCTTTTCCCCGCTCCATTCGTCGATACAATTCGCGCAGGGGCATTTTTCGCGCAGGGTTTTGACGTTGAAGCGGGACTCTTTGCCGTCGGTCCAGATGATCCCCAGGGTCGTGGAGTCCACCTGATATATTTTTTTCAAGGAGGGACCGTTCGCCCCGTTATGCTGATTTTCTGTCATGGGTTATAACCAGGATTCAAACCTCTCCCCTTCCCGTTCGGCTTGATGCCGGACGGGAAGAGAAAAGGACGATGGATTATTCTTTCCAGGCCAGTTCGAAGGTTGTCTCGGGTTGTTCCGCGTTTTCCCGGGCTTGAACGATGCTGAGTTGCGCGGCCACCCGGCCCGCCAGGGCGCGGTAAGCTTGGGCTGAGGAAGAGTCCGGGTGGTCCAAAGTCACGGGCCGGCCGTCATCCCCCCCCTCGCAGATTTCCGGGACGATCGGGATCTCGCCCAAGAAGGGAACTTTGAACTGATCGGCCAGGCGCTGGCCTCCTCCATGTTTGAACAGGTAATACTTCTTGTCGTTGTCCGGACAATGGAAGTAGCTCATGTTCTCGACGATGCCCAATAGCGGGACCTTCACGTTCTGGAACATGCGGACGCCTTTTTCGGCGTCGATCAGGGCGACTTTCTGCGGGGTGGTCACCACCACGGCGCCGGAAATCGGCGCGCGCTGGGTCAGCGTCAACTGCACGTCACCGGTGCCGGGAGGAAGGTCGATCACCAGGTAATCCAACTCTCCCCACTCCACGTTCTGCAAAAACTGCTGGATGATGCCGCCCAGCATGGGTCCGCGGAGCATCAGGGGCTGTCCTTCCTTGGTGAGAAAGGCGGCGGATACCACCTTCAATCCGCTTTTCTCGTGCGGGAAAAATTTGTTGTTTCCCGATCCCTTGGGAGGCGTGATGGGGATACCCAGCATTTGCGGAATGCTCGGTCCGTAGATGTCGGCATCCATCAAGCCGACCCGGGCCCCGGTTTGGCTGAGGGCCACCGCCAGGTTGGTGCTTACGGTGGATTTGCCCACTCCACCCTTGCCGCTGGCAACGGCAATGATGTTTTTCACCCCGGTCAAAACCGGTTGGTTGTGATGGGCGGCCCGCACTTCGGCGGTCATGTTCACCTCGACCCGGCTCACGCCCTCGATGGCTTTCACCTTGCCCTCGCACTCCTGCCGCAACTGTTCCTTGACCGGGCAGGCGGGGGTGGTCAGTTCCACGTCGAACTTCACGTGGCCGTTGTCGATTTTCATATTTTTCACAAAACCCAGGCTCACAATATCCTTGTGCAAGTCGGGGTCTTTAACGGTCTTCAAAGCGGCTATGACTTGTAGTTCAATTTTTTGATCCGACATAACTTGGACTCCGTTGGTCTGCCATACTTGAATTCGGGACGGGAATCCCGGTTTGTCTTAAGATGGTAAAACCGTCGAAAAGGTTTGTGAAGAGAGTCAAAAAAGAATGAATTCGAAAATTTGTTCCGACCCCAGTTATACTTTAATTTTCCCTGGATGGGGGAACCCTGAGTCCGGAACTTCCCGCCTCTCAGGATCGGCTCTTCTTAATATTTGATTTCTCTTGTCTTATACCGCCACCTGTTGTATATACTGGGGGAAGATACACTATATCTGGGTGCCTGGATATCGCAAGAATTCCCTGTTCCTCCGGATCCAAACCCGGTATTTTACCACCCGGCGTCATTCGTTTTTCGACTTCATTTCATCGATCGATAAAACCCGAACACCGAAACGATCATCTGTTTTATTGTAATGGCATCATGCCGGACGAATGGCAAGCCTTGTAACCGGCAAAGGAACATCGAAAGCGCCCATATCGGAGGTTACCTTTAAATCCAAGTCGTTGGTTGCACCGTCATCCATCATTTTCTTCAACCCAATCCTATTTAATCATTATTTAAAACATGGCCAAGGAAAAAACAGCGGATATCCAGGAAGAACTGGAGCAGAGGTTTTTGACCTATGCGCTTTCGACCATCGTATCCCGTTCCCTGCCCGACGTGCGGGACGGATTGAAACCCATCCACCGCCGCGTCCTGTTCGCCATCGACCAGATGGGAGTCACGGCGACGGCAAAACATGTCAAGTCGGCGAAGATCATCGGCGAGGTGCTCGGCAAATACCATCCGCATGGGGACTCGTCCACCTACGACTCGATGGTGAGGATGGCGCAGGACTTCTCGATGCGTTATCCGCTAGTCGACGGAAAGGGCAATTTCGGCTCGCTCGACGGGGATCCCCCCGCCGCCTACCGTTACACGGAAGGCCGGTTGACCCCCATCACCTCCTATCTGCTGAACGACATCAAGAAGGACACGGTCGAGTTCAAGCTCAACTATGACAACACGCTGAAGGAGCCGGTGGTTCTCCCCTCCCGCGTGCCCAATCTCCTCGTCAATGGGTCGTCGGGAATCGCCGTGGGTATGGCTTGCTCCTTCCCCAGCCATAATCTTAAAGAGGTCATCTCGGCCTTGACCGCGCTGATCGACGATCCGGATTTGACCGTCGCTCAATTGATGAAGTTCATCAAAGGCCCGGATTTCCCTACGGGAGCCCTCATCCTGAACAGCAAGGCGGAGCTTCGCGCATCCTACGAGGAGGGCCAGGGCGCGATCAAGATCCGCGGAGAATGGATGCTCGAGGACCTGCCGCGCGGAAAACAGCAGGTGGTCATCACATCGATTCCTTACGGAGTGAACAAGGCCCGGCTGATTGAAAAAATCGCCGAAATCATCCTGTCCAAAAAACTCCCTCCCCTGCTGGACGTGCGCGACGAGAGTGATAAGGAGGTGCGGGTCGTACTGGAAATCAAGTCGGGCGCGGAGCCGGAAAAAATCATGAGCTACGTCACCCGCCACACCGAGCTGGAGACGAATTTCCAGATCAACTTCAATTGCCTGAAACCCGACGGTTCACCGGGCCGGTTGTCCCTCCTGGAGAT
This sequence comes from Nitrospinae bacterium CG11_big_fil_rev_8_21_14_0_20_56_8, assembly GCA_002796165.1. Taxonomy (GTDB): domain Bacteria; phylum Nitrospinota; class Nitrospinia; order Nitrospinales; family VA-1; genus 21-14-0-20-56-8. The sequence continues at coordinate 1,939 of PCWF01000261.1, read as the reverse complement.
CTGCCGCTATTTTCTGGATTTCCGCAAGGAAGTGGTGATCCGGCGGTTGAACCACGAACTGGCGCTTCTGGAAAAACGTCTGCACATTCTGGCCGCCTTCGTCGCGATCTTCCGGGATCTGGACAAGGCCCTGAAACTGATCCGGAGTTCCTCCGCCCGCAAGGAAGCTCACGACAAATTGAAGAAAGCCTTCGACCTCGACGACGAGCAAACCTCCGCCATTCTGGAGATTCCCCTCTACCGCCTGGTGTCCATGGAGATCGACAAGATTCTCGCGGAACAGAAAGAAAAGCTGAAGGAGAAAAAACGGATCCGCGGCATTCTGGATTCCACCTCCAAAATATGGAGCGAGGTGAAGGGGGAACTGGAGGAGATCGGGGAGAAATTCGGCGACAAGCGGCGAAGCAAAATCACCACCGCCGCGGCGACGGAAACCAAGGAATATAATATCGAGGATTTCATCGAGGAGGAAGACGCCTTCCTCGTCGTCAGCCAGAACGGATGGCTGAGAAAACTGAAATCGCTCGGCGACCCCACAACCCTGCGGTTCAAGGAAAACGACGCGCTCCTGTGCACGGTTCGCGCTCACCTGCGCGAACCGATTGCCTTCTTCACCAATTTCGGGATGGTTTACGTTCAGAAAATGTATTCCCTTCCTTATACCCGGAGCGGATTCGGCGACCCCGTCCAGAACTTTTTCAAGTTCGGCGACGGAGAGCGGATCATCGAGGTTCTTTCTCTGGATCCCCGTGAACTGGGGATTGCGGGTAGCGAGGCGATGGATAAGGAAGACAAGCAACAGGCGCTGAAGTTCGATGCGGCCGCGGAAATGGATGAACTGGAATTGATGGCCGCATCCAGTTCCGGATACGGATTTCGCTTTCCCCTGTCCAATCTTACCGAGACCACCCGTTCGGGCCGGCGGGTGATGACTCTTAAGGGAGACAATCGCATGCTCTGCGTCGCGCGGGTCACGGGCGATCACGTGTTTCTCGCTTCGGACCGGGGCAAGGGACTGGTCATCACCCTGGAGGATGTGACCCGTCTTTCCGGTTCGGGCACCGGGGTCAAGCTGATGAAACTGGTCGACGCCAAACTTGCCGGATGCAAATGCGTGAGTCTGAAAGATTCGGTGGACTTGTTGCTGGAAGATGGCAAGACTCGTTCGGTCGCCGTCAACTCCCTCCCCGTTTACAGCCGGGGAAGCCAGGGGGTCTTTATCTCAAAACGTAAAAATATCGTGAAAGTGATTTAACGGATTTCAATTATGGGTACGAGTTCTTATAAAGCCAAAGACATCCAGGTCCTCGAAGGTCTGGAGCCGGTCCGCAAACGGCCGGGCATGTATATCGGGTCCACCTCGACCACCGGACTCCATCACCTTGTGTGGGAAATTCTAGACAACGCGGTGGACGAGGCGCTCAACGGGCACTGCGATGCCATCGAGATCACCCTGGAACCGGACGGGGGAGTCACCATCAAGGACAACGGGCGCGGAATTCCCGTGGACGAGTTTCGCAACACGTCGAAAAGCGCCATGGAAATTCTGTTCACCACGCTCCACTCGGGAGGCAAGTTCGATGAAAACGCCTACAAGGTTTCCGGCGGACTCCATGGGGTGGGCATGGCGGTCGTCTGCGCCTTGTCCGAAACGCTCGTGGCCACCTCCCGGCGGGAAGGGTTCGAGTGGACCCAGACCTATTCGCGCGGAAAAGCGTCCGGCAAGGTGAAAAAAGGAAATGCCTCGAGAAATTACGGCACCACGGTTTATTTCAAACCCGACCCGGATATTTTCCCCAAGGTGGAATTGAGCCCCAAACAGATCCTGGAACGTGTGGAATCCAAAGCATTCCTGAACAAGGGACTCAAGATCACCTTCAACGAAAGCGGCCATCGGCATGTGTTCCAGTATCCGAACGGAATCAAGGACTACATCCTC
>PCWF01000022.1 GCA_002796165.1 Nitrospinae bacterium CG11_big_fil_rev_8_21_14_0_20_56_8 | reverse complement strand
CAGCCAGTACAAGTACGACGTGAAGTTCTGGTCGCATCACCACAACCCGCGGACGGTGGCGAACAACCCCGCCGGGGAGGTGACGCTGAACATGCAGATCACCGGCCCGCACTACACCATCGGCGGGGCCTGCGCGGCGGGCAACCTGGGCATCATCCAGGGGGCGCAGATGCTGAGGCTGGGGGAGGTGGACCTGGCCCTGGGTGGCGGGGTTTCCGAGAGCATCCACACCTTCGGGATCTTCGCGAGTTTCAAGAGCGAGGGCGCGCTGGCCTCGCATGAGGACCCCACCAAGGCCAGCCGGCCGTTCGACAAGAAACGGAACGGCATCGTCTGCTCGGAAGGGGGTTGCGTTTATACTCTGGAGCGGCTGGCGGATGCCCAACACCGGGGAGCGAAAATTTATGGTGAACTGGCCGGTTACGCGGTCAATTCGGACGCCACCGATTTCATCCTTCCCGAACCCGCGCGGCAGGCGGAATGTATCCGGCTGGCATTGAAAAACGCGGGGTTGGAACCGGGGGACATCGATATTCTCAACGCCCACGCCACCGCGACCCAACTGGGGGATATTCAGGAATGCAAGGCGCTCCGGGAAGTGTTCGGCGGGGTTCCCGGCGTGTGGATCAACAACACCAAGAGCTTCATCGGCCACACCATGGGGGCCGCGGGCGCTCTCGAATTGACGGGCAACCTTCCCGCGTTCGAGGACGGTCTCGTTCATCCCACCATCAACCTGGATGAACTCGATCCCGAATGCGCCCTCGACAACATCGTGGTGGGCGAACCTAAAAAACTGGATCGCGTCGATTATATCCTGAACAATTCGTTCGGCATGTTCGGCATCAATTCGGTTCTGATCGTCAAGCGGTTCGAACCCTGACCCGAAAAAAGTCCGCCGGGCTTGCGGGAGCGGATGAAGGGTCTAACGGAAGGTTTTTCCGGAATCGGAAAATCGGGTATAACTGGCGGCGGAGATTGAGGTTCCACCCGATCGGCCCCGGCCTAAATTGGTATTGAAATTTGGGGAAGGTTTCCCTAGAATTGGATGACTTGTAATCTTGAGGGAGGCTTGATGACACGAGACGAAGTAAGGGGAGCTATTTTGGATATACTTTCCGAGATCGCCCCCGACGAAAACATCGAATCGATTGACGATAACCGGAAATTGCGGGATCAGATGGACCTGGATTCCATGGATTTCCTCGATATCGTCATGGAGTTGAGAAAGCGGTTTAACATTGAGGTTCCCGAAAAGGATTACGAGCATCTCGCCACGATGTCGGGCTGTATCGCCTATCTTCAGCCGCTGATGCTCAAGAAACAAGTTGCCAACTGATTTTTGGGCCGAAACTTTCCCCCTTCCCGGAAGGGGGGGCATCGGGAAAGGTGGTTCGGGAATGTTCGTCTACCCGGCATCGGGGCCAGGAGTTGCGGGCTCCCCTGACCGGGTTTTTTTTGCCGAAAACCGATAATCTTACCGGCCCGCCTGGAGCGCTTTTTCTTTCGGAATTTCAAGATGGCCTACGACGTGGCGATCATCGGGGCGGGGCTTTCGGGGTTGGCCGCGGGCATTCGCCTGGCCCTGTTCGACAAGAAAGTGGTCCTCATCGAGCGGCACACCGAGATCGGCGGGCTCAATTCCTTTTACTCCCGCAAACACCGGACGTTCGACGTCGGCCTCCACGCCATGACCAATTTTTCCCCGAGGGGCGCCCGCAATACCCCGCTGGGAAAAATCCTCAAGCAACTCCGCTTCCGCCACGAGGACTTCCGTCTGTGCCCGCAGGAGACCTCCGAGATCCGCTTCCCGGGAAAATCTCTGCGCTTCACCAACGATTTCGAGTTCCTCACCCAGGAAGTCGCCGAGCAGTTTCCCGACCAGTTGGACGGATTCCTGAAGCTCTCCGCCCGCATCCGCGAATACGACGAAATCTCCCTCGAAAACCGTTCCTGGATTTCCGCGCGGCGGGTGATGGAAGAATTCCTGAGCGATCCCCTGCTCATCGATATGCTCTTTTGCCCGCTCGCCTACTACGGCAACGCCCGGGAAGAGGATATGGAGTTCTACCAGTTCGTCATCATGTTCAAGAGCATTTTCCTGGAAGGGTTTTCCAAACCCCTGGGAGGGATGCATTACATCCTTCACCTTCTGGCCGACAAATACCGGGCCCTGGGCGGCGAATTGATCCTGGGCAACGGGGTCGAATCTCTTTGCGTGGAAAACAGCCGGGTGACCGCCCTCCAACTCGAGGGCGGACAGGCAATCGAAGCGTCTGCGGTGCTCTCCTCGATGGGTTACCTGGAAACCCTTCGGCGCTGTTCCCCGGCCCCTCCGCAGGCCACGGAGGCCGCGCCCGGAAAGATGTCGTTCATGGAGTCCATCTTTGTGCTCGACCGCGAACCGCGCGAACTCGGATTCGACCGGAGCATCGTGTTTTTCTGCACCCGGCCCCGTTTCGAGTACCGGGTGCCCGGAGAGCTGGTCGACGTCACCAGCGGGGTCCTCTGTTGCCCCAATAATTTCCGCTTTCCCGAACCCCTGCCGGAAGGCATATTGAGATTGACCCATCAGGCCAATTTTGAGTTGTGGGATCGCTTGCCGCGCAAGGAATACATCGCCGCGAAAAAAGAGTGCCGGGCCCGCGGTCTTGCGGAGCTGGCCACATTTTTCCCCGATTTTTCCGATTCTGTGGTATTTATAGACTCTTTTACTCCAAAAACCATCCACAAGTACACCGGCCACATTCATGGCGCGGTCTATGGTTGCCCGGACAAGGTGAAAAATGGTGTCACCCCGGTGAAAAACCTATTTATTTGTGGCACCGACCAGGGGTTTTTGGGTATCATTGGGGCGACGCTGAGCGGTATTTCCATGGCCAATTTCCACGTGCTACAGGGCCACCGGTAATCCCCGGTTCATGGGCTGGGTGGAGACGCCATGACTCGTTCCCGGAGAGGCGCCCCGCGGGGTACGGCTATGTAAAACCCTGAAATACAGGGCACCTCGGGCAATTCCAATCGGTCCGGATTCGATCTCTTGAAACCGGGATCAAAATCGCGGAAGTTCAAGGAGTCGGCAAGCTGGGTTTTTCCAGGGGGTTTCCCCCCATTTCCTAACCTTATAGAAACAGGGACGATGGCGCGAAACTGGTTAAAAGGAGCTCAATCGGCGTACGACACGGTGGTGATCGGGAGTGGACTTGCGGGGATGACGGCCGCAAACGTGCTGGCCCGGCTGGGCCACAAGGTCCTCCTCGCGGAGCATCATTATAATCTGGGCGGTCTGGCCACCTGGTTCAAGCGCAAAGGCGGACATATCCTGGATATCTCCCTGCACGGGTTCCCCATCGGCATGATGAAAACCCTGCGCAAGTACTGGACCATGGACATGGCCGACCGGGTCATCCAGCTCCGCAACATCCGCTTCGACAACCCGCAATTCTGCCTTCGCACCACCTTCGACCGCGCCGACTTCACCCATATCCTGCTGGAGCGGTTCGGGATCATGCTCGACGTGGTGGATGAATTTTTCTCCACCATTCGCCAGTTCAACTTCTACGACGAATTGAAAATGACCACCCGGGAACTGTTCGAGAAATTTTTCCCGGGACGCAAAGACGTCTGGCGGTTTCTCATGGAACCCATCACCTACGCCAATGGCTCCACGCTGGACGATCCCGCGCTGACGTACGGCATCGTTTTTTCCAACTTCATGAGTAAGGGCGTGTTCACCTACCAGGGGGGCACCGATCAGCTCATCCGTGCCATGAAGGCCGAACTGGAATCCAATGGGGTGGACATCCGCACGCATTGCCTGGTCGAGAAGATCTATGTCGACGACGACGGCGTGCGCGGCGTACGCATCAACGGGGACGATATCGCGTGCAACGCCGCCCTGTCCAACTCCAACCTGCTGACCACGATCCACAAACTCGTGGGCGACGAGCATTTCGACGACGGATTTTTGAAGGAAGCCCGGCGGGTCCGCCTCAACAATTCCAGTTGCCAGGTGTACATCGGCATCAAAAAAGGGGAAAAGGTCGATTACGACGCCGATCTGCTGTTCTCCTCGGTTGCCGACGAATACGATACCGACAAGATATTGAGTAAAGACGTGACCAGCCGCACGTTCTCCTTTTACCATCCGTTCATACGGCCCGGCACCAACCGGTATTCCGTGGTTTCCTCCACCAACGCCCGGTACGAGGATTGGGCCAGCCTCGGCACAAAAGACTACGGACGGGACAAAGATCACCTGATCCAGACCACGCTCGATGCATTGAGCCATTACGTTCCCAACGTCCGCAAGATCGTCGATTACGTCGAAGCGTCGACTCCCAAAACCTTTAAACGCTACACCCTGCATCCCAGCGGCACTTCCTTCGGCACCAAGTTCGAGGGGCTGAAAATCAGCCGGGAGCTTCCCCAACAAGTGGCGGGCCTGTTCCATACCGGCTCGGTGGGCATCATCATGTCCGGGTGGTTGGGGGCCGCCAATTACGGGGTGATCGTGGCCAACGAGGTCGACAAATTCCTCCGGTCCGTGAATTCCCAGTCCCCGGTCGAAGCCGTCACGGTCTAGACCCGTGAGGGTGCGGTGCGCTCCCCCCTGGCCCGCGCGGACGATTTCCATTCCATGAAACAAACGGTCGACCCGTCGCATGCAATTTAACTTCAAAGACCAGACCGCCATCGTGACCGGTGGAACCCGCGGCATTGGCCGCGCCATCTCCGAAGCCTTTTTAAAATCGGGGGCGAAAGTCATCGCCACCTACCGGGGCAACGAGGAAGAAGCCGGGAAGTTCGCCACCGCCAACGCCGCCCACGGCGGACGGCTCACCCTGGAAAAATTCGACGTCTCCCGTTATGAAGAAGTGGAACGGTTTTTCCGCGGCCTCGAAAAGAACGACGCGCGGTTCGAGATTGTCGTCAACTGTTCCGGCATCCGCGCCGATGCCGTGGTGGGACTCATGAAAGAGGAGGACTGGAATCGGGTGCTCAATACCAACCTGACCGGCACATTCTTTGTGAGCAAGCTCGCCGTGCAAGCCCTTTCGCGGCGGCGGTATGGGCGCATCATCACCCTCACCTCTCCCATCGGGCAGATCGGCTTTCCCGGGCAAGCCAACTACGCCGCGTCCAAGGCGGGCCAGGTCGCCTTCACCCGGTCCCTGGCCAAGGAAGTGGCCAGCCGCAAGATCACCGTCAATTGCGTGTCGCCGGGGTTCATCGCCACCGATTTCATCGCCGACCTTCCCGAAGAACAGAAAAAGCACTACCTCGACATGATCCCTCTCAAACGCCTGGGCTGTCCCGAAGAGGTGGCGTCCTGCGTGCTGTTCCTGGCCGCGCGCGAGAGCGCCTACATCACCGGAACGGTGCTTGAAGTCACGGGAGGGTTATAACCGTGCAGGAATTCCTGAACGTCATCCCGCACCGTCCGCCGTTCCTCTTCGTGGACGAGGTGGTGGAAGAGAGCGACGGGTTCATCCGTTCCCGGCGCGAAGTGCGGCAGGACGAAGGGTTCTTCGCGGGGCACTTTCCCGGGCGGCCCATCATGCCCGGCGTGCTCGTTCTCGAAGCCGTCTTTCAGACCGGGGCGATCCTGATCATGAAATCGGGGGAGGCCGCTTCGCGTATTCCCGTCATCACCCGCATCAACAACGTGAAAATCAAGCATGCCGTCCTGCCCGGCGACGTCATGGAGATCGAAGTGCGCCGGACCGAGGCCGCAGGCGCCGCCCAGTACATGCACGGCACGGTCGCCGTGCGCGGCAAAACCGCGCTCACCGTCGATTTCGCCGGGATGTGGGTCGAAGAAACGAAATGAATTGTCCGCGTTGAAGAACGGAAAGGAACTGGGAAAGCATATCCATGTCATTCTGAGATGCGCAAGCATCGAAGAATCTTGTACCGGACTTTCTGCCGGTCCTGCGTGGAGATCAAGCCAGATCGTTCGCGGAGTTCCTCTGGAGCTTGTCGAAGGACTCAGGATGACACCTCAACCGTTTACTCTTAAAGAGCCGTCAGCAAATTAATCCATGAGCTTTCTCGATCTGGAAAACAAAAACATCCTCGTCATGGGGGTCGCCAATAAAAAGAGCGTCGCCTTCCACATCGGGAGCCAGTTGGCGCGCGAAGGCGCGCGGGTGCTTTACGCCGTGCGGTCCGGCGAGCGCAAGGCCTCGGCCGCGAAACTCCTGGGCGACGCCCCCGTCTTCGTCTGCGACGTCGAGCGCGAGGAAGACATCCTCCGGCTCCGCGGGCAGGTGGGCGCGCAATGCGATCGCCTGCACGGGCTCGTCCACTCCATCGCCTTCGCCAATTACGCCGGCGGACTCCACCCCTTCCACGAAACCTCGAAGCAGGATTTCCTGCAATCCGTCGACATCACCTGTTATTCCCTGATTCGCCTGTCCGATGCGTTCAAGGATCTGTTCGCGAAGCAGGCGTCGGTGGTTACCGTTTCCATCTCCACTACCCGCATGGCGGCGGAGAACTACGGCTACATGGCCCCGGCCAAGGCCGCGCTCGATTCCTCCCTGTGCTTTCTCGCCAAATCGTTCAGCGCCTTTTCCGAAGTGCGGTTCAACTCCGTCAACGCCGGACTGCTGAAAACCTCCGCCTCCGCCGGGATCCCCGGCTACGTCGACTCCTACCTGCACGCCGAGCAGTTGACGCTGAGGAAAAAAGCCCTGACCACCGACGAGGTGGCCAGCGCCGCCGTGTTCCTGCTCAGTCCGCGGTCCAGCGGCATCAACGCCCAGGGCATCGTGCTCGATGGCGGCATGTCCGTCAACTACTTCGACCGCGACATCATCCGCAAATCCCAACGGCCCGAATAACCCCGCTTAAAATTTGCTTTAAAAGAAAAAATTCAGAATTTGCCCGGCGGGCGGAAGAGGGGAAGGTCGAGGATCCATTCGACGTCCCACAGCTCGCCGATGGTCCCCAGGGCGAGCAGGAAGAGGTAGACCCCGAGAAGGGTGAGAACGATCTCGTTCTTGTATTTTTCGGCGAGGGCTTTCATGGTTTTCCCAAAAGGTTTTCTTAATCTTCTTTTATTCTACAACAATTTTTCCTCATCGCGCAAAATTCGCGCGAGCCGCGCGGCGGCCTCTTCGGCGGACCCCTGGAACACCTGGCCCTTTTTCCGCACCGGGGGCGGTTCGAGTCCGAGGTCGCGCACCCGCAACGCTTCGGGTTCCAGCCAGGCGAGGTCCACTCCCGCCCCTGCCGCGTCAAGAACCTTGACCTCCTTCTTTTTCGCGGCCATGATACCCTTGAGCGAGGGAAGCCGGGGTTGATTGAGTCCCTTCTGGCACGTCAGGAGAACGGGCAGGGGAACTTCAATAATTTCCGCCCCGCCTTCCACCTGCCGGGTCACCTCGGCGGAAGTGTAATCGGCGGAAAACTTCAGCCCGGTGACCACCGCGACGAACGGGATACCGAGCAGGACGCCCAGCGCCGGGCCGACCTGGGCGCTGTCGTCGTCCACCGCCTGCCGCCCGCACAGGATGAGGTCGTACTCCATCCCGCGAAGCACATGAGCAAGGACTCGCGCCGCACCCAGCCGGTCCAGCGCGTCGAAGGCCGGATCGAGCAGATGCACCGCCCGGTCCGCGCCCATGGCGAGCCCGGTCTTGAGCGCTTCCTTGAAAGTGTCCGGACCCAGGGTGATCAGCGTGATGTCCGTATCCGGCATTTTTTCCTTGATGCGCACCGCCTCCTCCACCGCGTACTCGTCGTAGGGATTCATCACGCGGGGCAGTCCGGCGGCGTCCACCCGGCCGTCCTTGATCTTGATTTTGGCGGCAGTATCGAGGACTTGTTTTACGCAGACGATAATCTTCATTACAATAGAACCTGGAAAAAGTATTTTCCCCGGGACCCCTCCCTGCCTCCCCTTGGTAAGG
>PCWF01000262.1 GCA_002796165.1 Nitrospinae bacterium CG11_big_fil_rev_8_21_14_0_20_56_8 | reverse complement strand
ATTTCAACCAGGCGTCGGCGGAGTTACACCAGCGTTACAGCCAGACTCTTTTCAGGAACGATAAAATTCGGGAGGCTTTCATCGAAGGACTCCAGGCGCTGGACCTGGACCGGTCGCGGGCGGACACACATCTGATTTTAGCGGACATCAACCTGCGTTCCCTGAACCGGCCGCTCTGGGCGCTGTTCCACTATCAGGAAGCGGAGCGATTGCTGGAGGACCCGGCGCGGGGAAAGGTGACGGAGCAGATCGGGCGGCTGGTCCGGGAAATCGAGGGTCGGAATCTGGCCTCACCCGGGCAGGTCGAAAACCTGGAGGCCACACGGAAATTTCTGCACGGCCAGCTCGCCCGGCCGGTTCCCTTCGAAGCCGATGTGAACCTGCCCCCGCCGTTGGCGGAACTCCCCCGCCCGGACGCGGAAAACTACCTGATGCATCTGTACCATCTCTTGCTTTGCGGTCCGGAAGAAAACCTCGCCATTCTTTATTTTCAGATGGCCGTTCTTTACCGTGAGAAACTCGAAAATCCCAGCGCCGCCGCACATTATTTCACGCGCGCCTGGAACGAAGGGATGAGGCCGGACGGCTTAAAAGCGGAAATCGACCGCCTCGAAGACCACCTGACTACCGCCCCCCTTCCCTGGGAATCGAAAGGACCGAATCCCCGGCCTGTTCCGGGTTGAGCAATATCTGCACCGAGGGATCCTTGCCATAAACGCTAAAACCATACCGGTCCTCAAACCGGTTGAAGGAATGGATGAACTTGAGGTTGGGGTTCATCGTGAGCAGGGTGGCGCGAGGAAAATTCTCATCCCGGGCGATGAAAAACAGGGTTCTCGCTTTCTGCTCCTCCCAGAACACCACTTCCTCGCGGTCGACCTGATACTTGGACCGGAAGGTCCGGGTGGCGCCGACATTATCTGGGAACAGGGGCATGGAGGAGGCCCACCACGCCTCGACGAACCGGATGCCGGGAACATTTTTCAAATACAGGTAAAGCGCATCGCTGGGGATTCCCCAGGTCAGCGAGAAAAACAGGGTCACCGGTTTTTTACGGCTTTCCGCCTTGAAAAATTGCACGGCCTCTTCGATTCCATAGCCGGAATACGAGCTGGCGGTGTATTGCCACCGGTCTTTCTCCGCCCACGGCGCGGTTTGGGGATCGGCTATAAACCCAAGGTCCAGCCGGAGCAGATTCAACAGGCAAAGACCGGCCACGCCTCCCATCGCGATTTTTTTAAAACGCCATTCCCGGAGAAAGGCCCCTTGCTCCCAAACCCAGTCCCAACCGCGTAACGCCAGGAGCGCCGCCGGGGGAATCGCGAAGAGGTAATAGCGGGAAAACGTCTGCCGCGCCAGCAGGAGGATAATCAGGGTGGGCACGGCGAACCAGAGTGTTAGAAAAACCGTTTTACGTTCCTTCTTCCAAAAACCCCCGACGACACCGGCCACGAAAAAGATCAGGACCGGCCAGGTCACATAAGCGGTAAGATCTTCCCCGAATTGTTGAAGGTTACCCGCGAACGCGCGGTCCTTCAACGTGACGATCGACCACAGAGCTTCGATAACCTGAAGATTATGGAACACCCGGTCCGTTCCCTGAACTTTCTGAGTCGGCTCATGAAGAAAATAGGGAAGGATGACCAGCGCGGCGAGAAGCGCCGAAATCCCCAGCTTCGCGGCCGCCTTGCGGTTGTGAGTTCCGGAGAGGAGAAAAAAACCGAACACCGGGAAAATAAAGAAAATGAGAAACGGCGTTTTGGCCAGAAATCCAAAGCCCAGCATCAGGCCGAGGAAAAGGACGGTGAAGGCACCGCGCCTTTCCTGATGGAAATAAAGGACCAAACCCAGCGCAAGGCCCGTCGCCAGGCAGGTGGCCAGGGAATCGGCCAGCGCCAACCGGTCATGGATGAGTGAAAAGGGCAACAGAAGATAAACCAGGGCGGCCCCCAACCCGGCCTGCGGACGGTATAAAATTTTTCCCAACGCAAAAATGCCGAGCACGGTCAGGGATCCCGCGAGCAGAGAGACGAAGCGCCCCGCAACCAGGGGATCGGGAAACATCGGGAGAACCGCCGCGCTCAACCACATGAACAGGGGGGTTTTCCCATCCATGGCCGGAATGAAAAGGTTGGCCCAGTCATCGCGGATGAGGCCGGCCCACCGGAGGTAAATGGCCTCGTCATTAAAAATGGGGAGCCCGAGCAGGTTCCATCCGCGGGTCCCGGCGTAGACCAGGGTCAGAACCGCCATCGGCCGCCACGATTGGGATATCGTATTGCGCAATCGGATCCTTTCTCCGGAGACTAATAAAGGGACAAACGGGACATGAGTTTAATTGAATTTCAAAATACCGAAAAAGGATATCAGGAGGTTGCTGAAAAACTCTTTCGGGTGTCATTCTGAGCCGCAATGCGGCGAAGAATCTTGCCCGAAAGCCTTTGTCCAGCTTGAATTTACTAATCAGGCTAGATCCTTCGCGGAGTCTATCCTGAGCCTGCCGAAGGACTCAGGATGACATTTTTGGAGTTTTCCAGCAACCTGTTAGAGATAATGAAGAACTTCGCCGAATTTTTTGATAAACTTCATTTTCAACCCTCATGGTACCGGCCACAAAGAGAAGTTTATGCGATTTCTTCCAGGAAAGAAATGGACCCGGGCAATAATGGCCGGACTCTTCCTGCTATGGATCGGCGATGCGTCCCTCTGGGCCAAGGGGGACAAGGAGGGATCCCAGGATATGATCCTGATCCCGGAAGGTGAATTTCTCATGGGAAGCTCGGAGCCCGAGATCAACTGGGTGGCGCGAACGTTTTTTTCGGAATCGCTGGACTGGTATGCGGACGAAATTCCGGAGCAGAAGCTGTACCTGAACCGGTTTTACATCGACCGCACGGAAATCACGGTGGCCGAATACCGGTCGTTCATGGAAGCCACCGGACATTCTGCGCCCCGGTTCGGAGATAACGCGAAGTTCAACCAGGACGCGCAACCGGTCGTGGGGGTCACATGGGAGGATGCTTCGGCTTACTGCAAATGGCGAGGCAAACGGCTTCCCACCGAGCAGGAGTGGGAAAAAGCCGCTCGGGGATCGGACGGAAAACGGTACCCGTGGGGAGGCGAACCGGACCCGCGCCGGGCCAACGTGCGAGGCCTGGAAGACGGTTTTCGTTACACGGCTCCCGTCGGGAGTTTTGTGCAGGGCCAAAGCCCTTATGGCCTGCTCGACATGTCCGGGAACGTTTGGGAATGGACCCTGGACTGGTACCAGCCCTATCCCGGCAATATGTTCGAAAATGAACTGTATGGAAATAAACTCAAGGTAATCCGCGGAGGATCCTGGAACTCGAACCTGGATTTGGCGCGGTCCGCCCTTCGCGGCAAGGCCATACCCGACCGGCCGCAAAATTCCGTCGGGTTCCGCTGTGCCCGGTAACACTTAACGAGGAAAGGTCGCATGGAAAAAATATTGAAATTCTGCATCCCCGCAATAATTCTGATTTTCACCGCTCAATCGGGTTGGGGCTACGATCCCAGCCAGCACGGCGCCAAGGATGGGGGAAAACACGCTGGCGGACACCACGGGTACCACATGCGAAAGGGACCGCCCGAGGACATCCCGGCACATATCCGCGAACGCGCCAGCGAGGATGGGAGCGGGATCAACCTGAACCGATCTCAGATCGGGATCGAGGGAATGAAAATTCTGGCGGCAACGCCCTACCTGAAAAACGTGGCTACGCTTGCGCTTCAGGGAAACAACCTTGGAGACGAGGGGACAAAAATTCTGGCATCCTCCGACACCTTCCGGAACGCCGAGATGATTTCACTCTGGGACAACAACATCACCGCGCAGGGGGCGCAATACCTCGCCGATTCGACCACGCTGACCCATCTCAAGGAATTGATCCTGTCGCGGAACAAGCTGGGAGACGAGGGTATCGCCGCCCTGGCCGCCTCCGCCAATGCGGACACTCTGGAAACTCTTCATGTGGACGGGAACCAGCTCACCGATCGGGGAGCGCTGGCGATCGCCAATTCACTTCATCTCACGAATTTGAAGCGGCTGGATTTGTATCACAACCAGATCGGACCGGAAGGTTTGAACGCGCTGATTCAATCCGGGAATCTGCCGAACCTGGAATACCTGCAGATCCTGAATAACGCTTTCGACGTGGACGAAGGAATCCAGAGTCTCAAATCCATCCGGCTTCCCAAGCTGAAACCCGAAAATTTGATCGTACGCTGAGAGTGATCCCCGGGCAGAGGCTTTCGGAACGGCTCAGTTGGAGGACAAGGTGGGCAGGTGCATCTGAACCTGGTTATGGACCTCGCGGAACAGATCCTCCCGGGTATAATCGCCCTTTTGCAAAAGTTTCTGCACGCTTCCGTTGAGGCGGCGGCGATCTTCCGGGGTGAGTTCCTTGGCCGTAACCACGACGACGGGGATGGATTTCCACGCGCTGTTTTTCCGGAATTTCTCAAGAAATTCAAACCCGTCCATCACCGGCATCATCAAGTCGAGAAAGATCAGCGAAGGTTGGCGGCGCGCGACGTGCTCCAGGGCTCCCCGGCCGTCATGGGCCTCGGCCACGTCGCATTCGAACTCTTCCAGCCTGCGGCGCAAGACTTCCCGCGCCACCGGGTCATCCTCAACAATCAAGACCGGGGTTTGCGGGGAATTACACCGGTATTTTTTGAGAAGAAACTGGAGCCGGTCCTTATCCACGGGTTTCATGATGTATTCCGCCGCACCCAGGGCAAAACCCCGGTTCTGCTCATCCAGCATTGAAATGATGATGACCGGAATCTGCGACGTGGTGGGATCGGCCTTGATGTGAGTGAGGAGCTCCCACCCGTCCATACCGGGCATGATGACGTCGAGGGTAATCACCGCGGGCCGCAGTTCCCGGGCCAATCTCAGGCCCGTTTCGCCATCTTCGGCAATCCACACTTCAAACCCCCGCGGACTGAACGTGCGCTCCATCCAGTCCCGCATCATCGGGTCGTCGTCGATCACCAGAATCTTGTTGCTCGGGGTGGACGACGGCACCGCAACCGGCGGCTCATCCGCTGAAATTTTCAGGGACCGCGTGTTGGCGGGAATCTCAACGGTGAAGGTGGATCCCCGGTTCAACTCGCTTTCGACGCTGATTTTCCCACCCATCATCTGGCAAAAACATTGACTGATGGCAAGTCCGAGACCTGTGCCCCCGAAGTTTTTCTGGATGGTCGGCTCGGCCTGGCTGAAATTCTGAAACAGGCGGCCCATTTGATCGGAACTGAGGCCGATGCCCGTGTCCCGAACGCGAAAAAGAAACCAATCCTCGGCCTGCCGCAACTCCCGCTCGATTTCCAGCGAGACCGTCCCGCTCCGGGTAAACTTGCACGCGTTGCTCAACAGGTTGAGAAGGATCTGGCGGAACCGGGCCCGATCCACCCACATGGAACCCAAGGAAGATGATTTGATTATCTCGAACCGATTCCCGTTCGTGTCGGCCATCGGCTGAATGGTATTGAGAAGCTCTTCAAGCAATTCCTCGACCCCCATGTTCTGCGGAAACAACTCCATCTTCCCGGCTTCAATTTTCGAGAGGTCCAGAATATCGTTGATGATCTCCAACAGTTGACGCCCCGCGGAGTTGATTTTTTTGAGGTCCGGCGCCATGTCGTCCTCAACGCTGAATTCCTGGGCCACTTCCTGAAGGAGTTCGCTATATCCAATGATCGCATTGAGGGGCGTGCGAAGTTCATGGCTCATGTTGGCGAGAAAATTACTCTTGGATACATTGGCCGCTTCGGCCTTATCCCGGGACACAACCAGATCCCGATTCTGCGCTTCGAGATGTTGAATTTTCCGGGAGAGGAGGACCGCCTGGGCATCGGACGGGGAGGTCTCGATTTCCTTCCGGCGGCTGGACCCAAAATATTCGCAGGACAACACTCCAAGGGCGGAGAGGTAAATCAACGCTTTGATCCAGGGCGGGATCTCCAAACCTCCCAGACCTGGAAGTAAATCGGTCAGCAGGGCAGGAACGCAAAGAAGCACAAGACCCGCTGTCACCCAGGGCGGAAGCGGGAAATTTTGCTTATTTTCAGTTTCTTTTTTTTCCATGATGGTGGGCTAAACTTTCACCCCGGTAAGCTTTTAAATGGCTTTTTATCCTGCCATCCGGGCGCACAAACCCTCTTGCCAAGTGAGTTCGTCCATTCTATCACGAAACATCGGGAAAGAGGCAATTACCTTCCCCTTCCCGCACCGTTCCGCCCGATTCCATACCGAATTTGTCACGGCGCACCCGCTCGGCACCTCAATTCCGGCTTTAAAATTTCACGCTTTATGGTTAATATTCTTATTACCCTAATGTGCAAGGAGTTTGACGTGAGACACAAAGTTCCCGACCTGACGCTGGAAAAATTCCGCCGGGGGATGATACGCCGAAATCCCGGGGAAAAAGAGTTTCATCAGGCCGTTCTGGAAGTGGCGGAGCATGTGATCCCCTATATCAATGCCAATCCCAAATACCTGACTCCGAGGATCCTCGAACGGATGACCGAACCGGATCGAATCATTAGTTTTCGGGTGGTGTGGGAAGACGATGAAGGGAAGTACCGCGTCAACCGAGGCTACCGTGTCCAATTCAACAATGCCATCGGACCCTACAAGGGGGGAATCCGGTTCCATCCTTCGGTCAACCTCAGTATATTGAAATTTCTGGGATTCGAGCAGACCTTCAAGAACAGCCTCACCACCCTGCCCATGGGCGCCGCGAAGGGGGGAGCCAATTTCAACCCCAAGGGCAAATCCGACCGCGAAGTGATGCGGTTCTGCCAGGCGTTCATGACCGAATTGGCCAAGCACATTGGTGAAAACATCGACATCCCCGCCGGGGACATCGGCGTGGGAACGCGCGAGATCAGTTTCCTGTTCGGTCAATACAAACGCCTTACAAACGAGTTTACCGGCGCCCTGACGGGCAAAGCGCTTGAATTCGGGGGAAGCTTGATCCGCAAGGAATCGACGGGGTACGGTTGCGCCTATTTTATGGAGGAAATGCTCCAGCACCGTGGCGACTCCATCAAGGGAAAGACCTGCATCATCTCCGGCGCGGGGAACGTGGCCCAGTACGCCGCGGAAAAAATTCTCCAGTTGGGCGGCCAGGTGGTGGCCATGTCGGATTCCAACGGATTCGTTTTCGATCCCGACGGCATCAACGAGGAAAAACTGAACTATATCATCGATCTCAAAACCATACGCCGGGGCCGCTTGAGCGAGTTCGCCGAAAAATACAAGGTCTCCTGGTTTGCCGATCAACAGCCCTGGGGGATCAAATGCGATCTCGCTTTCCCCTGCGCCACCGAAAATGAAATCGACGAAAACAACGCGAAGGAACTGGTGAAAAACGGTTGTATCGGGGTCGCCGAGGGCGCCAATATGCCCTGCAACCGCGAAGCCATCCGCCTGTTCACCGGAGCGAAAATCCTGTTTGCGCCCGGAAAAGCCGCCAACGCCGGGGGCGTCGCCGTCTCGGGACTGGAGATGACTCAAAACAGCATTCGCCTCGCCTGGTCCAGGGAAGAACTGGAACAGCGGTTGAAAGAGATCATCCGCAATATTCACCGGCAATGCGTCAAATACGGGATTGAAGAGGACGGGCAATACATCAATTACATCCGGGGAGCCAACATCGCGGGATTCAAAAAGGTTGCCGACGCCATGCTGGCCTTCGGGGTGTGTT
>PCWF01000084.1 GCA_002796165.1 Nitrospinae bacterium CG11_big_fil_rev_8_21_14_0_20_56_8 | reverse complement strand
GATGACCCTTCCAGGCCATTCCCCCCGATTCGGTTTTCTTCACCCCGTCGATCACGCAGTGGAACGAGGCATCGGCGAAGAGGTTGAGGGTAAAATCCCCTGTCGGCCCTGCTCCCGATCCGGGATCGGCCACCAGATCCCAATTGATGTCCACGACACGGCTCCGCTTGACCCGGGCGGAGGATCCCGGGCTGTCGGCCTGCATGGACGTGGGGCGAAACAATTCCTGCACGGGAGCGCCGGCCGCTTCGATAGAAACGGAAAATACGGCGGACACCGCAAGGAAAACCCAGGTCCAGAGCATGACTCTGGCGACGATACAAGTTCTCTTTGAATCCTGTTTGATCATAATCACCCGTATCCTTAACGGAAGGGACGAACATGACTTAAGATCGGGTAAATTTTTTGCGAGGAACGTCTAAAAATGGCTGGAAACCGGTTTGGGAAAGCGGGAATTCATTTTCCCGGCGGGGGGACCTCAATGGAGTGTCCCTCGCGTGGAAATTCGGACACATTCAATTGATCGACGGCATGCAATCCTTCCTTCACAAAACGAATCTGATATCGGGCTTGCGGGAGTGAAATGGTTCCCTGAGCGGTTTGGCCCTGCACCACGAGCACCACACGGCTCTGGGGAATGCCCTCCACATGGCCGGTCCAGGACCGGCTCCCCGAAGGATGGTTCTGGATGCTCTCGATCACCCAGGTATAAACGGCATCGGGAAACAGGTTGAGGATGAGCGCCGCCGGGGGGAAACCGCCAAGCAAATCGAAGCGAACGTTCACGCCCCGGGTGCGAAGCATCGGGATATCTCCACCCGTTTCGGCCGTAGGAATGGAGGTGGAAGAAAATAACTCGGGGGGTTCCTGGGCGGTTGCGGAACTTTTCCAGCAACACCCGGCAAAAATCAGAAGCCCGGTCAGGGCGAGCGCGGACGGCAATGTACGAGGCGGCAAAAGAACCGGTTTCATTCTCCTGGCCTCATGTAACAAGAGAATGGGAGGCCGGCCGGGCGCGGTTCTTCGCCCAGAGTCTCAACCGGTCGACGCTCTCCTTGGCCGTCACGGCCAGGGGAACGGTCTCCTCGACGGCGTTCAAAATATCCTCCGAGGTAAACTCCCGGTCCTCGGGAAACGCGGAATACATTGCGGAAACTACGG
Source organism: Nitrospinae bacterium CG11_big_fil_rev_8_21_14_0_20_56_8 (assembly GCA_002796165.1). Classification (GTDB taxonomy): domain Bacteria; phylum Nitrospinota; class Nitrospinia; order Nitrospinales; family VA-1; genus 21-14-0-20-56-8. The sequence continues at coordinate 6,636 of PCWF01000084.1, read as the reverse complement.
CCTGCTCAATCTCGGCGCCGCTGAAACTTTCCGACACCATTGCAAAACGGACCAGGTCATATTGCCCGGGATCCCGTTTCTTGGCCTGGATGTGAATGCGGAAAATTTGTTCGCGTTCCTGAAGATCGGGGAGGTCGATGAAAAAAATTTCGTCGAACCGCCCTTTTCGGAACAACTCCGGGGGAAGCTCGGCAATATTATTGGAAGTGGCAATCACAAACACGGGCTTGACCTTTTCCTGCATCCACGTGAGAAAGGTGGCGAACACTCTCGCGGTGACGCCGGCATCCACCGAGCCCGAACTGGTGGTTCCGGAAAATCCTTTTTCGATTTCGTCGAGCCAGAGGACGGTGGGACTCATCGCCTCGGCCTGGAAAATGGCGCGCCGCATGTTCTGCTCGGAATCGCCCACAAACGAGTTGAAAATCTTTCCCACATCGAGGCGAAGCAGGGGAAGGTTCCACTCGGCCGCAATGGCCTTGGCCGCGAGGCTTTTGCCGCACCCCTGTACCCCCAGGAGAAGCAGACCTTTGGGTTCGGGAAGACCGTAGTCCCGTGCTTGCGCGCTGAACGCGCGGGAGCGTTGCCGAAGCCATTTTTTCAACTCGCCCAGGCCGCCGACGTCCTTCATCTGCGTACTGAGATTGATAAAGTTGAGAATCCCCGACTTGCGGATCAACTGCTGTTTCTCCAGGATGATCTCGGGAATATCATGGACCCCGAAATTCCGTTCGCGAATCAGCGCCTTGGCATACACGTTCTCCGCTTCGTTCCGGGTAAGCCCGAGGGTGGCCTGTACGACTTTTTCGGTGACCTCAGGAGATAAGTCCACATTCACCTTGTTGCTGTTTCGATACGGCGCGATGAGTTGAGTCAAAACCTCGGCCAATTCTCCGGAGTCGGGCAAAGGAAGATCGAAAACGGAGAGATCCTTTTCCAGCTCGGGGGGAATCTTGAGCGAAGGCGACACCAGTATAACCGTCTTGTAGCTTCGCTTGAGATGATGCGACAAGTCGCGCATGAGACGCACCACCAGCTCGCGCTCCAGAAACGGATGAAAATCCTTTAAGACAAAAATGGCTTTTTTCGGAGACTGGATGATGAGCTTGAGGGCCTCCTCGGGTTTGGTCGAGTCGCGTTGAGGTTCCTGGGCGGGGTCGAATCCACGGGAAAAAGTCCAGGACACCACTTCCTTGCTCAATGTCTTGCCAATTTCGTTGATAACGCCCTCGGCCCGGTTTTCCTCGAAGGTCAACAGGTACAACAGGGGATAACGCGCACGCACGCAAAGGGTCAGTTCCTTTTTCAACCGTTCCATTACCCTTCCCTTTCAAAATTCCAGATACGCGGTTCGTTCATCCAGCAACTCGGGTTTACTGCGCAAATAATAATAATGAAGAAACTGCCGGTCCACCACGGCCATTCGATTTGCCGTCGGCGAAACCGCAAGGGTCTGGATCCCCGCCAGGGGGAGCTTCCAGAGGAGGTCACCCGTCAACAGGTTGTAACACATGAGGGCCTCGCTTCCCGGCGCGATCTCAAGGAACTCGTTTTGAAAGCGGCTGATGAGGGATCGCGCATGGTGAAGGTTTCCTTCTCCCACCGTTTCCCCATGCTCATCCACGACCATCAATTTTCCGCCGGGGACAACCAGGGCCGCCAAGTCTCCTAAAATGACCCAATCTATTAATTTGCCCTTCACTTTAATCGCCCATTGTATCTCACCTTTCTGGTCCAGGGCGTAGCAATTTCCCTCTTCGTCAGACACCCATATCCATTTGGGGGAAATGGCAATCCGGTGAATGGCACGATCGAACACGCGCCGATCGTTTCGCAAGGATTGAAGGTCAAGCAGGTAGAGTGCCCGGTCCCCTCCCTTAAACACGCTGAGATTTCGACTGGAATCCAGGCGGAAGGACGTAATGGGCAGGTTGATTTTCCTTTTCCAGATCTGCTTCCCCTCACGATCGAAGAGGAAGAGCGTCCCTCCACGGTCCAAAGCCATGACCGCCTCTCCATTGGGATCCATGGCGTGATCCCTCAGACCGGAAGCATAAAAGGTAAGAAGAAAATCCTTTCTTCCGGAGGGATTGGCCACATAAATCTCCTGGCTGTTACTCAGCATCACCTTTTGGCCATGGTGGGAGACGAACACGTTCTCGTATTGGCTCAGGAAGGCCTTTTCCCAAATCACGTTCCCCAGGGAATCATAACCCCGGAACTTTTTTTGAGCGCCATGGATCATGTAATTGCCATCCCCCGAAATTTCGATTTGACCCTCGAACGGTTCCGAAAAAAAATTTACCGGGCGCTTCCAGATCTCACGTTTCTCGCTGATTTCGCTGTATTCCGTGAGTTCCAGAAATTCCGATCGTTCGCGGCCGCCACCGGTAAACTCGAGGCAGGTGAGGGTTCCGCTCTTCTCACACACCAGAACCCGATCCCCCGTTTGATCGAGCCGACCGTACTTGATGGGGAAATTCAGGGTGCCGGTGGACACCTGACACGCGTCTTTCGATAGCAGGTGAAATCCACCCAGCGCATCGGACAAAAATATGAAATTCCCGTCCCGGCTGATCGAAACCGCCAGCAGAGCCTTCTCCAGGTCCACGCTTTTGAGCGCCACGTCGTGGATCTGGTAGAGGTAGAGTCCCTTTTCAAAACAGGTGAGGGCCAAATTATCCCCCGAGTAACTGGCCGAGAGGTCCGAGGTATTGTCTCCGGTGAGATTGATCGTCGCCGGATTGTTGAAGGACCAAATTTCGCTTCCCTTGGCATCGTACACCGCCACCCGGAGGGCATCGTGCACGACAAATATTTCCCCGGTCTTGGGGATGACCCGGAACATGAACACGTTTCCGGGAATGGGAGGCGACTTCAGGTTGCGGCCCGCGGCATCCAGAATGGCGATACCGGCATTCCATCCCCCTAGGTAATACCGGCCGGAGCGGATTTGCAGGGAAGTAAACAGGGAGTCCAATTTCTTCCTGAACAACAGGTCTCCCTCAAGGGTAAAGCAAAGAAACTCCCGCGCTTCCGTCAACACGGCGAGGCGTTTCCTCCCCTCCTGGATTTTAAGATCGAGGATGCCCGAATCGAGGCGGGTTTCCCACAGCGTTTTCCCGGCCTCGTCCAGAAGATGAAGGTTGCCGTTCGCAAACCCCAGCCCCGTAAACCGCCAGCGGCCCGAAAACTCGAGGCATTGAGGCAAAACCCCCAATTCCCGGTTCCACAAGCACACGGGTTTTCGCTTTTGATGAATTACATCCGGTTCATTCACGCACGGCACCCTTCAGTACTTCGCACCGGGTCAGACGACCCAAAAAAAATACATCGTGATCCCCAAACCCCCAAGGGTTACCAACCATGCAAACGCCGCCTTTAAAGTGGACACATAACACGTGTAGGTCTTCCCCTCCACTTCCAGCCGGTCCACTTCCAGATAGGGGATGGGCGCCCGCCGGTACCAGCCGCGCACCCGAACGGGCTTTCCGGAAAAATCCTTCCCCCGTAAGAGACCGAAGAAAAACTCCCAGACCTGAAGAGGCTGTCTGTAATCCAGAAAAAGGATACCCGACTCGTCCTGAATCACGAAATCCTCCGACCAAACCAACCCAGGCACCCCCCGCCCGATCACGATTCCCTCCACCGCACAAGGTACCGGGCGAACGCTGGAAACTTTTACCTTTTTAAACAGGCTGGCGATTTTCATTTTTGGAAAGAACAAGGTTGGATAGGAAAACCTCATTTTATAAACCGATCCCGCCCCAGCCAGGAATACCGCAAAACCGCCCACCCACACCTTTCCCGTAAGAGCCCACAGCGCCAGCCCACCGGTCAGCAACACCCAGGGAGCGGCCATGACCGCAAGGTCGACCGCAAATTCGTCCCAATAACTTTCCGGTTGCTTCAGGTCAAAACACACCAGGGGTTCCTGCCCCAGAGACATGGCCTGTTCAAACAAGTAATGAAGCCGTTTTGCCACCAGCGGGTGAGTGGACTGGAGTTCATGGTACCGGGCCCAGGGATTCCACAGATCCCATCGCATCGATTCCTTCACAACCTGGGCATCGAGTTGCGCGGAGCTCGACCCGCCTCCTGAAGTGTGGGATACCGAACTCATGGCAAAGGCCCGCGCCACCCCCGGATCGAAAATTCCCATCGCCCCCACCGCTTCCAGAGTGGTTTTTCGACCGGTACGGGATTCTTCTTTATTGATTTTCCTTCCGGCCAGACCATAGGCGATTTTCACCAGCGCCGAAGCCAGGGAATTTGGACGGCCGGTAACCTTTCCTGAATAGCGATCCGCATAATATTCACGGGTCCGGGAAAACCAGAGCACCAGATATTCCGAAATGATATACAACAGATAGGCCCCCACCGCCGCCAGGCCGGCCCCTCCCCCTTCCCGGTTGGATCTCCCGCGGGCCGAATCCCTTAAAATCGCGTAGGCGTAGTACAGAAACAGGGGAACCAAATTCGCCATGGTCATCAGCAGAATGTCCCAATGGTGTGCGTGGCCCAGTTCGTGTCCCACGACGGCCTCCACCTCGTCCGGATCCAGCAGTTCAAGAATTCCACGTGTGAGAACCACGCGCGCATTATTGGGAACATGTCCATACGTGAACGCGTTTGGAGCCCCATCATCGATGATTCCCACTCGGGGGAATTTCATATGCTCCTGCCGCGTCACCCGGTCGATGAAATCCTTGAGGTGCGGGGGAAGAAGGATGGGGTCTACCCATGTAAGGGAATAAAACCACTTCAATCCCCAATCCAACAAATACGGGCTCAATAAAAACTGCAAGCCGGCAAACCCGAAACCAATAGCCAGGGCAATCCCGCGACCCAAGTACCCGTATTCAACGACCACCAGCAAAACAAGGGTCAGCAACCCGTATAAAGATACCAGGGTGACCGTGGACCTCAGCGCCAGATTAGGCAATCTGGTCAGCGCCCTCCCGGACCTCGGCGATGGGTGCGCGGATGTTTTTTTCAGGTGGATTTCTTCAATCTTGAAAGGCTTGGGATCCCCTGCAGGGGGCGAAACGGGAGGGGGTTCCGGGCATATGGACAAAAGCCTTGGTTCGGTTTGGAGCAGTTTATTGACCTCGCCCTCATCGAACCAGAGGCCACCGGTTGCGGGACAATGGTCAATAGCCAGCTTCCCACCAAAGAGCAACAACTCCTGCATGGGATTTCCGGTTTTTGGACTTCGGCGGGTACCCGGGCGGGCCTGGGCCTGGGCTTCCTTCAATACCTCAGCCAATTCACCGGGGCGGCGGGAAAAAAAGTAGATTTCCCCCTCATCCAGCCAAATGCCCTTGCATAGCGGGCATTCATCCACCTCCACACCCTGGCGGGTGAGACGGGGACGCAACCGGGATCCTTCACACTTGGGACAGTTCACGCAATGTAACGGAATCGAGAGAGGCCGATTATATCCAAAGCTACAATGGGAGGGTGCGAAAATAAAGCCCAAAATGGAGAAAATGACCTTGAGCGGGTCCTTGCCCAGGAGAGCTTCGCCTAAATCGTAGAAAAGCGCCTAAAGTGTCGTGCTGAGCCTGTTTTAGCCTGTCCTGAGCGAAGCCGAAGGAAAGCACAACCGGAGATCGCCCTTCGACAAGCTCAGGGCGACATATTTGAGTTACGCAACGGTCTCCTTGCCCAGGGAAAGGAACTTTGTTTGAACCCATCCACACCCCGCTTACCCGGAAAATCGATAGAGCTCTTTCCGGGCTCCCTCGGCTCATTACCGATAGTTGGTGAACGACATGGGGATCTCAAAATCCTTCGCTTTCAGGTGGGTGATCGCTTCCTGAAGGTCGTCCTTGTTTTTCCCCGTCACCCTCACCTGTTCATCCATGATCTGCGCCTGGATCTTTTTTAAATTCAGGCCTTTTATGAATTTAACAATTTCCTTTCCCTTTTCCGATGAAATTCCTTGCTGGATCTGCACCGGCTGGCGAACCAAACCACCCGAGGCCGCTTCAACCTTCCCATACTTGAGAGCCTTTAAATCCACTTTTCGTTTGACCAGCTTCGTCTGCAGAATGTCGATCACCGATCTCAACTTGGCTTCGTCATCCGCGATCAGGACCAATTCCTTTGCTTTAAGATCCAGGGTCATTTCGCTTTTACTTCCCTTGAAATCGAAACGCTGACGGATCTCCATCATTCCCTGGTTGATTGCGTTTTGAACCTCCGACAGGTTCACTTCAGATACAATATCGAACGAACTGTTACTGGATGCCATGCAGGATTTCCTCCCAACGGTTTTTTAACCATCAAGAATAGAATATTCCAGGGTTGGGGTAAAGTTTATCCTTATAGATCGTTGGAATGACCTTGCCGATTTATGGCGGGATCAAGCGGGATATTATCCGCAATGAATTTAAACGAAAAAACCCGGGAGGGGGTTTCCCCCCATCCCGGGTTTCGATGTACGGATTTGCAGAGCGAATCAGGAGATCAGTAGTGAAGCTCGTTCCACTGCGTGATCGCCTTCTGGCCATTCCGCTCCTTGTTCTGCCCGTTCCAGATCGCAATCCCCATCGGCGTTTTGCCGGTCTTGAACTGGGTGTCGTTCTCGTCGCCCGTGGCGTAAGAGCGCTTGAACACAACCGTCCAGCG
>PCWF01000162.1 GCA_002796165.1 Nitrospinae bacterium CG11_big_fil_rev_8_21_14_0_20_56_8 | reverse complement strand
GTGAGAAGAAAATAAAATTCCGCAAAGGCCGCTCGATCAAGGATTCACGAAGTAACCTTTTTTACTGCACCTCCGACGAAGCGAAAATTTCATCCGGGCGATGCAGAACCACCGCGTCGAGTTTTTCCTCCTCGCGCGCCCTCCGGGCGACTGATTCTGCGGCTTCGGAATCGGAATACCGCCCCAAATAGACCCGATACCAAATTCCCTTTTCGGAAACTTCGATGGACCGGGTGAAGGCGGGATAACCCTTTTTCTTCAGCCGTGCGGCCATCTCCTGCGCCCGGGGCAGTTCGCGAAAGGAACTGACCTGAACCCAAAAGGGAAACCCAATCCCTTCAACCGAATCCAGCTCGGCCAACATTCCCCCTCCTTCGGTCGATTTAACCCTTTGATCCACCGGCGAGGTTTTCACCGGTTTGAGAGGAACGGTTTCGGCGATCTGCCCGGTTGCGGGCGCCGAAGCGGGCACCCATTTCCCCGCCGGGGGGGAGGAGGTCAACTTCCCATTCAACCCCACATACTTGCTCAGCGTGGTGTCGTTCAAGGTTTCGTAAAATGAATAGTTCGGCAAGGGCGGAAGGGGTTCAACCTTGACCCTTTTCTCCACGAGAGACCGGGGCTTGACCGCCGCGGTCTTCTTGACAGGGTGGGCCACGGCCTCTTTTTTTGAGGGATCAAAAAAACGCAACGCCTGCTTCCCGCTGTAATAAACACCCACCCCCGCGAATCCCAGGACCAGAATCATCAACAGGGATTTAACCGCAGACCCCTTCACCTCGGCGGGGGGGGGCACGGTTTTTCTTCGGATGAGGTTCATTACATTTTGCCCGGCGCGGAAATGCCCATGATATCGAGTCCGTTGGCAACGGCCTGCCGCAGGCACATCATCAGGAACAGCCGCGCCTGGGTGAGGGGCCGGTCTTCAGTCACCACGCGATGTTTCGCATAGTAGGCGTGGAATACCGCCACCAGGTCATGCAGGTAATGCGGGATGCGGTGCACTTCCAGCATGGCGGCGCTACGATCCACCACGGCGGGAAACGCCAGAATTTTCTTGATGAGAACAAACGCCTCCTCTTCCTGCAGGGGTTCCAGGTCCACATCGCCTCCCTTCGGCAGGGTCATGCCCTTTTCTTCCGCCGTACGGAAAATACTGCAGATCCGGGCATGGGCATACTGAATGTAAAAAACCGGATTTTCCGGAGTTTCTTTTTTGGCGATTTCCAGGTCGAAGTCGAGATGGCTGTCCGAGCTTCTCATCAAAAAGAAATACCGTGTTGCGTCCACACCCACCTCTTTTACAACGTCGGCCAGAGTTTCAAACTCGCCGGAGCGGGTGGACATGGACACTTTTTCCCCCTCCCGCACCAGGGTGACGAATTGCACCAGGAGCACCTTGAACAAGTCCCGGTCGTATCCCATGGCCTCCAGCACCGCCTTCATCCTTGGGACATAGCCGTGGTGATCGGCGCCCCAGAGGTTGATCAGTTTCTTGAATCCCCGGTTAATCTTGTTCTGGTGATACGCAATGTCGGAACAAAAATACGTCCGCTCGCCGGTCGCCTTGACAATGACGCGGTCCTGGTCGTCCTGAAACGCAGACGACTTCAACCAGACGGCCCCGTCTTTTTCATAAATAAAATCCTTTTCCTTGAGCCATTCCATCGCGCGGTCCACCGATTGGTCGTCATACAGACTTTGCTCGCTGAACCATTGGTCGAACTTGACCCCGAAATCGTCCAGGTCCTTGCGGATTCCGGCCAGGATGTTGTCGGTCGCAAACCGGCGGAAAAAGGGCAAAACCTCTTCTTCGGCCTTTCCCAAAAACCGGTCCCCTTCCATGCTGATGATCTCTCGCGCCACGTCATTGATATAGTCGCCGCGGTACAAATCCTTAGGGAATTCGATTTCCTTCCCCATCAACTGGAGATAGCGGATCCAGGTGGACCGGCCCAAGCCGTTCATCTGATTGCCCACATCGTTGATGTAATATTCCGTACTCACATCATATCCCGCCTTTTTCAGAATCCGTCCCAGGACGTCTCCCACGGCCGCACCCCGCCCATGTCCCACGTGCAGGGGACCGGTCGGATTGGCGCTGACAAACTCAAGGATGACCTTCAATCCTCTTCCCGAATCGACGCACCCGTAGGTCTCACCCTCTTTCGCCACGGACTTCAACCGGTCGAGAAAAAACCTGTGCGTCATTTTGAGATTGATGTAACCCGGACCGGCCACCTCGGCCGACCCGATCAACCCATCGCCATTTTCCAGGTACCGGCACAACGTTTCGGCAATCTGGCGGGGATTCTTGCGTTCCGCACGCGCCAGGGCCATCGCGACGGTGGTTGAAAAATCCCCATGTTTTTCGTCCTTGGGACTCTCCACCACCACGTCGGGAACGGTGGCTAACGTCAGTTCCCCTTTGATCTTCGCCTTTTCAAGAGCCTCCTCGATCAGGCGTTTAATCGTCGTTTTCATTCGTTCAATGTATCCTTTGGTGATAACAGCCCGGCATTAAGCCAAGCCTGGGAAGGCTAATGGTGCGGGAATTATTCAGGGGCGCCTCTCATAATCCACGATTTTTCCGGGCGCCCATTTGCCGGCCTTTAACTTTTACGGGCCAGCACATGACTAGCGGCAATTTTTAGAGGTTCCCTCAGAACGGTTGCGGACGGTTTCGATCGTCTTCTCCATTTCTTCTTCCAGGGCTTTTTTCTCCCTGAAAAATTCTTCTTTCATCGCTTCTGCCGCGGCGTGAATTTCTTCCGGATGCGTGCGGTCGCCCAAGTGGTTTAACCGCGTCTGCAGGGTCACATCTTTGTCTGCGATGCGCGCCTGGTATTCCTTGCGGATTTCCGCGATCTCTTTTTTCTGCGCCTCGCTTAGTTTTTTGGCGCCCGAGGAACCGGAGCGTTCCATACTCAACTCAATTGCGCTTTTTAATCCCGACATGAAATATCCCCCCATTTCATCGTTATTTTGCTCTAAATTATAAACGAAAGGTGGCCGGGGAAACAATTGGAAAGATTGAAGTCATGGGGATCACCCGTGGGCAATTGAGATTGTCTTGCCCGTCACCTTTTGTTATTCTGGCTGGGTTATGTCTGGCGAACGAGCGGAACTGTTTCGAGAACTGAGAAACTATCTCATATTCCTGCGGGATAACGGCTATTCCGAGATTCCGGTTCAGGTCTCACCTGAGATTATGTCTAAAAAACTCCCCCCCCCATCGGTCCCCCAGCCGCAATCGACCTCCGCTCAACCGGAAATTTCCGGGACCTCCCCCGCACAACTCTTGTCCCAGGTACGCGAGGAACTGGGCGATTGCACACGGTGCAAATTATCCCAAGGAAGAAAAACCATCGTGTTCGGATCGGGAAACCCCGACGCCCGGCTGGTGTTCGTGGGGGAAGGACCGGGCGCGGACGAAGATGAACAGGGCCTGCCCTTCGTCGGCCGGGCGGGGAAGAAATTGACCGAAATCATCGAAAAGGGAATGGAACTCAACCGGCAAAATGACACCTATATCTGCAACATCGTTAAATGCCGCCCACCCGGCAACCGGGATCCCGAACCGGATGAAGTGGGGGCCTGCAAACCCTTTCTTCTGAAACAGCTCGGCGCCATCCGGCCGAAAGTGATCGTGGCGCTTGGGAAACCCGCCGCCAGCACGTTATTGGGGCGGACGGTCAAAATCACCCAGGAGCGCGGTACCTGGCACGAATATGCGGGCATTCCCCTGATGATCACCTTTCATCCGGCTTACCTGTTGCGGTTTTATACGATCGAAAACCGCAAGGCCGTTCACGAGGACATGAAAAAAGTTCTGGTGGAGTTGAACAAATGAATTCATTCTCCACCTCCATCGAAACCCTGAAAAAGAACATCGAATCGGTCATCGTCGGAAAATCGGACGTGATCGAACTTGCGATCATCACTCTGCTGTCGCGGGGACACCTCCTGATCGAGGACGTGCCGGGAGTCGGGAAAACCTCCCTGGCGCAAGCTCTGGCGCAATCCATTCACCTGGATTTCAAGCGAATCCAGTTCACCAACGATATCCTTCCCTCCGACATCACCGGCGTGTCGATCTTTGATCCGGAAGATAAAATATTTCACTTCAAAAAAGGCCCCCTGTTTGCCAATATCGTGCTGGCAGACGAGATCAACCGGTCGACCCCGCGGACGCAAAGCGCCCTGCTCGAGGCCATGAACGAGCGGCAAATCTCGGTGGACAACACCACGCACGTGATCGACGAACCCTTCATGGTCATCGCCACGCAAAATCCCATCGAGAGCCACGGGGCCTATCCCCTGCCGGAATCGCAGATGGACCGGTTCATGATGTATATATCGATGGGATATCCCTCCCCCGAGGACGAGCGGAAACTTCTGACCCGGCCGACGTCGCAACGAAACTCCCGGCAGGTCCAACCGGTCCTGCAAAAACAGAATATCCTGGACCTGCAACAGCAGGCCGAATCGGTCCGCATGGAAACCATTCTGGTCGATTATATTTTGAGCATCATCACCGCCACGCGAAATTCCCGATACCTTTCGTTGGGCGTCAGCCCGAGAGGGGGACTGGCCCTTCAGCAGGCCGCCCGCGCCCGTGCGCTGGTGTATGGACGCGATTACTGCATCCCCGACGATATCAAACAACTTGCGGTGCCCGTCCTGTGCCACCGGGTGATTCCCGAATCCCGTCATGGAACGCAAAAACGCCGGGCCGAGGATACCGCGGCCATCATCACCGATATCATCGACAGCGTGGAGATTCCCGTCTAGCGGGTTGCTGAAAAACTCTTTCGGGTGTCATTCTGAGCCGCAATGCGGCGAAGAATCTTGCCCGAAACCCTTGCCCGGCTAGAATTTACCAATCCGGCTAGATCCTTCGCGGAGTTTATCGCGAGCTTGCCGAAGGACTCAGGATGACATTTTCGTAGTTTTCCAGCAACCTGCCAGCGGAGTGCACCGGACCCCATGACCGAAGATCCTTCCGGCATCCATACGCAAGCCAGCTACAAACCAGTCCTTACCTTTTCCATTCAAAACCGAACCCTGCAACTTACCCGTGAGGGGGGTGGATTCGTCTTTCTCGTTTTCGGCGTGGGACTCGGGGCCATCAATACGGGGAACAACCTGCTTTATCTCATTCTCGCGATGTGTTGCAGTTTCATCGCGGTTTCGGGAATTCTTTCCGAACTCACATTGCGGAAAATTCAGATCGAAGGCATTCCCCTCGCTTCCCTATACACCCATGCCCCGTCTCCCCTTACCCTTCGCTTCACCAATCACAAGTTGAAAGTTCCCTCCTATTCGCTTCGTTTGACCTTTCCCCGAAACCCGGGTTATCAGGTCGACCGGGAGATCTTCATCCTGCACGTCCCCCACGGTCAAACCGTCGAGAAGACCCTGATGGTAACGGCTCAAAACCGGGGCCGGCTGAAAATGAACCTGTGCCGATTGTCCACGAGCTTTCCGTTCGGATTTTTCATCAAGTCCAGGGAAATCGACCTCAATCTGGAAGCAGTGGTGTTTCCGGAGATCCGGAGGGTGGCACTCCCGCCCCCGTCACACTATACCCAGGAGGGAGAAGGAATCATTCAACAGCGGGGAGACGAATTATTCGCCCTGAGGGATTTCCGGCCCGGCGACTCGTTGACGGCGGTTCATTGGAAATCCTCCGCCAAAACGGGAATCCTGCGGGTTAAGGAATTTTTGTCGGGAGGACCCCAAAGTTATACTATTTTTCTCAACCTGGACGATCCCCAAACCAACCAGCAGGTGGCCGCCGACGTTCTGGAGCAAAGAGTCTCCGAAACGGCATCCATGGCGTATCACCTGATTCGGCGGGGAGACGAGGTGAGTTTGAAAATCCGGGGATTTCAGACCCAACCGGGAAACTCGGAAGCGCATCTGGAAAGCATCCTTTATTTTCTGGCGTTCGCGGGCACCCCCGAGCAGATCTCCCCCGAGCGGCATTTCTCTTCGACATGAAACGGAAATTGCTGTTGGCGGTAATCGGATCCGGGGTGGATGCCCAGGAAACCCTCACGCTTCCCCTCGGCCGGGGCCTGGCGGAGCTGGGTGTCTCCCTGATCAACGGCGGAGGCGGCGGGGTCATGGATGCAACGGCGCGTGGCTTCATTTCCAACCCGGCACGCCAGGGGAAAGTGGTGGGGGTCATCCCTTCCCTCCATGCCTGTGACAGTCCTGAATCCCGAAAAACCTATCGATCGCCGGAAGGGTATCCCAACTCACACACCGACCTGGTCATTCGGACCCATCTCCCGCTCTCGGGAAAAATGGGGAAAGATCCCGGAAGCCGGAATCACCTCATCATCCTCAGCGCCGATGGGGTCATCGCTCTTCCCGGTTCGCAAGGGACCCGGTCTGAAATAGAACTGGCGCTGGAATACGGCAAGCCCCTTCTCTTCATTTCCCCCAACGGCGAGTGGGCCGCCTTTTCAGGACAGGCGCCGTTCGCCACTTCCGTGGCAGAAGGGCTCAACTTTATCCGGAAAGAATGGCTGTCGCTTCCCCCCGCCCAAACTTAAGGCCACCTCTAAAAATGACCGCTTGCAGAATGCTGAAAAACTCAAATCAAAATGGAAAAATTTCGCCCTTTTTTCTCTAGGAAATTTCTTACATAAAATTTGGGAATTTTTCCGATATTCGGCCCCTTCCGGTTGTTTTAGTCTGGTAGGACTTACTGGAAGGTTCGATTATGAAAAACGCGATTCAATCGATCGAAAGCCAAAATGGGTGGCATGCACCCGATCCGCGGGTCATTCTGTTGTTATCCCCTTCGGAAGCGGTCCGCGCAAAGGTCCGCAATTGTCTGCCCCACTCCGTGCTTGAAAATACGGTTGAATCGAATACCGCCGCGCAGGCCGCCGCGCGCCTCGAACAACGGGACGTGCGCCTTCTGGTCTGCGAAGGCAATCCCCTGCTACCCAGCGGTGTGGATCTGCTGACCTGGATCCGCTCCACCGGCCGCTTCGATTCCGTGTCGGTAATCCTCCTGGTTTCGGCTCAAGCCCCGCTTCCCCTCTTCGAACTTCGGCTCCGCAGAGCCGACCTGTGCCTGTTCCTTCCCGATCAGGAGGAAACTCTGAAGCTCATGTTGAAACCCATTGTACAGCAGTTGACCTCGCCGGTCCCCTCCTCAAAGTATTGACATCGATTTTGGCCGGTTGATTCCTCACAAGGTTTGTCGGAAGATGGGTGTTGCGGATTTGTGCACCTTTTTGAGGTCGATCTCATGGACTCCCCCCACCTGGTTCCGGTGACCCTGCTTACGGGTTTTTTGGGTTCCGGCAAGACCACCCTGCTCAATTACATCCTGACTCAGGATCATGGACGAAAAATCGCGGTGATCGAAAACGAGATCGGGGAAATTGCGGTGGACAGCGCCCTGATCATCGCCCGCGAAGGGGATATTTTTGAAATGAGCAACGGGTGCATCTGTTGCTCGGTTCGGGGAGACTTCATTGAAACGCTCAATCGCCTAGTGATCCACAGGGACCTGTTCGACTACATCCTGATCGAGAGTACAGGTCTTGCCTCGCCCGGCCCGATCGCGCAAGCGTTTCTCATCGGCGATGAAGTGGACCGGAAATTAAAGCTGGATGGGATCGTCACCCTCGTGGACGCGAAACATATCGGCAACTACATCGACGATTACGAAGTGGCCTGCGAGCAAATCGCCTTTTCTCAGGTTATCCTGCTCAACAAGCGCGACCTGGTGAATGAAACGGAACTGGACCGCGTGGAGAAGCAATTGCATGACCTCA
>PCWF01000054.1 GCA_002796165.1 Nitrospinae bacterium CG11_big_fil_rev_8_21_14_0_20_56_8 | reverse complement strand
CCTGCCGGTACTCGGGATGCACGGCCCGGGCGATAAGGAACCGTTTACGGGTGTTGACGCGGTGCGCCATCAGCACCGCCTCGGCCAGCGCCGACGCGCCGTCGTACATGGAAGCGTTGGCGACCTCCATCCCGGTGAGCAGGGCGACGAGGGTCTGAAACTCGAAGATGGCCTGAAGGGTGCCCTGGCTCACTTCGGGCTGGTAAGGGGTATAGGCGGTCGAAAATTCTCCGCGCGAGATGAGGGCATCGACCAGAGCGGGCGCGTAGTGCCGGTAGGCTCCCGCACCGAGGAAGATGGACTCGGCCGAGGGATCGGGATTGCGTTTCTGGAGCCTTTGCATCTGGCTCACCAGTTCGCTCTCGGAGAGGGCCTCGGGAAGGTTCAGGTTTTTTTCGCCCAGCCGCAGGGGCTCGGGAATGCATTGGAACAGGTCCTCGACGTTCGTGACGCCGACGGCCTTGAGCATCTCGCGGATGTCGTGCTCGGTATGGGGAATATAGCGCATGGGGCTCGATGGATTTGAAGGGAATGCGGTTTAACCGTGCTGTTCTTTCTGGCACTGTTCGAGGTATTTTCCGGGCGCGAGCAGGTGATCGAGTTTTTTGGGATCGTCGATCTCGATTTCGATGATCCAGCCCTTCCCGTACGGCTCGCTGTTTACCCAGTCGGGGTTGGTTTCCAGGTCTTTATTGGTGGCGGTGACTTTGCCGTCCACCGGGGCATAGAGGTCGGAAACGGTCTTGACGGACTCGACGACGCCGAAGGCGTTCTCCTGCTTGATCGGGCTCCCCACCTGGGGCAGTTCGACGAAAACGATGTCTCCCAGCTGGTCCTGGGCAAATTCGGTGATGCCCACCACCCCCTTATTGCCCTGAACCCGGAGCCATTCGTGCTCCAGGGTAAATAACAGATCCTTGGGGACTTCCATGTTGCCTCCGTATCAAATTGATGGTTCGTTCCTGCCGATGACAGATTTAAGATTCAGAAATTTTCTTGAAAAATCCGGTTTGCCCTCCCCCCGCGCCGGGATCGGGTCAGTCTTTCTTCACATTGCTTGGGACGAAGGGGGGTTTGACCACTTCTCCGGGAATTCCCTGGTTGCGGATGCGGACTTCCAGCCGGGTTCCGAGCGCGGAGTGTTCCCGCGATACATAACATAAACCGATTCCGGTATTCAAGGAAGGAGAATAGGTCCCGCTGGTCACCTCGCCGACCGGGCTTCCCTTCTGGGTCACGGAATAATGGGAACGGGGCACGCCGCGTTCCCAGAGTTTGATTCCGACGATTTTCCGCGCCGGGCCTTGGGCTTTTTGTTTCGCCAGCGCCTCTTTTCCCACAAACCGCTCCTTGCCCAGCTTGACCACCCAGCCGAGGCCGGCCTCGAGCGGGGAAGTATTTTCGTCGATTTCGTGGCCATAGAGGGAATACCCCATTTCGAGGCGCAAGGTGTCGCGGGCGCCAAGGCCGATCGGCTGGAGCCCGTAGGGCCCCCCCCGCTTGATGATTTCCCGGAACACGCTTTCGGCCTCTTCAGCGGGGAGGTACAATTCGAATCCGTCCTCTCCGGTGTACCCGGTGCGGGCGATGAGTGCGTCAACGTTATGGATTTTCCCTTTCCTGAAATGGTAGTATTGAATGTCACCCAGGAAACTATCCGCCATGGGTTGAAGCAGAATTTCGGCGTGCGGCCCCTGAACCGCAAGTTGGGCCGTGCGCGGCCCCGTATTTTCCACCTCGGCCTGGAACGGGCCCGAATGATTTTGGATCCATTCGTAATCCTTATCCTGGTTGGACGCATTGACGCACAACAAGTAGTGATCGGGCGAGAACCGGTGTACGAGAAGGTCGTCCACCACCCCCCCATGCTCGTAGCACATGAGGGTGTAAAGGATGGAACCATCGGTCATTTTTTCCAGATCGTTGGTGATGAGGCTTTGAAGAAACAGCGCGGCGTCTTTTCCCCGGATCTCGATTTCGCCCATGTGGCTGACGTCGAAGATCCCCACCCGTTCGCGCACGCAGAGGTGCTCCTCGATCACCCCCCGGTACTGAATGGGCATGTTCCATCCGGCAAAGGGGACCATCTTGGCTCCGAGTTCTTTGTGAACTGCAAAAAGAGGTGTGGTTTTCAGGGGAGTGGAATCGGGTTGTAACATCTCTAGGGGTATCGTAAAAGGGTGGAAAAAGCCTAAGGCAATTCTATAACTAATTTTTGCGGCAAGTTCAAGCGGGAAACCGGTAGCCGGAGTTGCGGTAAATCGGTTATAAGTCTATATTTTATGGTATAACAATCGGTTAAAATGGAATTACCTACGATTTCGGACAACAGGAACATGCCAGGAAGTGGAAAATTCGACGCCATCTTGGTGGCCGGGGAAGGCGAATCGAGTTACAAGGTGTATCATCGTCACAAAGCCTTCCTCACCCTCAACGGCAAGTGCATCATCAACTATGTGGTGGAGGCCCTGCAACAGGTGGAGTCCATCAACGAGATCTACATCGTGGGGAACACCGAACGGCTGGGACCGGTGCTGGCCGAGGGGGGGATCAACCGGGAATATCCCAAAAAAATACACCTCGCCCAGCAAAAGAAAAACCTGTACGAAAACATCTGGTACACCTTTCTTCATTCGCTCCCGCCCGACGTGGATCCGCTGGAGATCGAGAATTCCCCGTGCCGGGACAAGGCGGTGCTCATCGTTCCCTGCGATGCTCCCCTCCTGACTCCGCACGAGGTGGAGTACTTTATCAACCATTGCAAGGTGGACCGCTACGACCACATCCTGGGCCTGACCCCGGAGGAACGGTTGGAGTATTTTTATCCCCGGGACGGTAAGCCGGGAATGAAACTGGCCTACCTGCACCTCAAGGAAAAAAGTTACCGGATCAATAATCTGCACATGGTCAAACCGTTCCACATCATCAACCGGGCTTACATTCAGAAGATGTACCAGTACCGGTACCAGCGAAACTTCAAAAACCTGGTTCTGTTCGGGCTGTCCCTGTTTGGCAAGGACAAGATCAAGAATTACCAGTATTATATCGGACTGGAACTCTGCCTGCTGTGCGCGGCCATGGGCTGGACCCCCCTGCTGGAACACTTCCGGAAGTGGATTCCCAAGAAGGGCCTGGAAGGTTGCATTTCCCACATTCTGAAGACCCGGTTCGTGGCGCTGGAGGTTCCCTTCGCGGGGGCCACGCTGGACATCGACAACGATAAGGATTACGAAACCATGAAGGCGCGCTTCAATGAATGGCGGGAATACGTGAACCACCCGGCGCATTTCCTTTCCCTTGGCGCGGCATGAACGTGTGACCCCCTTCCCATTCCCCGGCGAGAGCAAACCCGGCGGCGCGAGTTGCCCGTTCTTTCTCCCGATCCATCAACCCTGACTTGGTTCTCCCGGTTTCCGTAAACCGGGACCAGAGACCTCATAACCCGATGCAACAGGAACGAATCAGAAACTTTTCCATTATCGCCCACATCGACCACGGGAAATCCACCCTCGCCGACAAGCTGATCCTCGCCACGGGAGCCCTCCAGGCCCGCGAAATGAAAGATCAGGTCCTCGACAGTATGGACCTGGAGCGGGAACGGGGGATCACCATCAAGGCGCAGACGGTGCGCCTCAAATACAAGGCCAGGGACGGACAGGGATATGTGTTTAACATGATCGACACGCCCGGCCACGTCGACTTCACCTACGAGGTTTCGCGGTCGCTGGCCGCCTGCGAGGGAGTCCTGCTCGTCGTCGACGCCACCCAGGGAATTCAGGCTCAAACGATCGCCAACCTCAACCTGGCCCTCCAGCACAACCTGGCGGTGATCCCCGTCATCAACAAAATCGATCTTCCCAGTTCCAACCCCGACATGGTGCGGGAGCAGTTGGAAGACATCTGCCAGGTGGATGCCACCGACGCGGTATTGACCAGCGCCAAGGAAGGGATCGGCATCGACGAACTGCTCGAAGCGGTGGTGCACCGCATCCCCGCCCCCAACGGGGAGGAAACAAAACCCCTGAAGTGCCTCCTGTTCGACGCGTGGTACGACGCTTACCGCGGGGTCGTGGTCCTGATCAAGGTGCGCGAGGGGGTCCTCAACGTGGGAACCCGCGTCCGGCTGATGGCCGCCGGGGGAACGTTCGAAGTGGAAGAGTTGGGCACGTTCAATCCGGCCCCGGTTAAAACCCAGAGCCTCCGGGCAGGTGACGTGGGTTATATGATCGCGGGGATCAAGCAACTGGACCAGACCAAAATCGGCGACACCGTCACCGATGCGGAGCGGCCGACCGAAAAGCCCCTTCCCGGCTACAAGGAAGTCAAGCCGATGGTCTTCAGCGGACTTTACCCGATCAGCGGCGAGCAGTACGAACTGTTGCGGGACGCGCTGAAAAAACTCAAACTCAACGACGCGTCCTTCACTTATGAGGCGGAAACCTCCACCGCCCTCGGATTCGGCTTCCGGTGCGGATTCCTGGGGCTGTTGCACATGGAGATCATCCGCGAACGGCTGGAGCGGGAGTATGGCGTCTCCCTGCTGACGACCGCCCCCACCGTCGTGTACAAACTGCTCACCACCGACGGCCAGATCGTCATGCTGGATAACCCGTCGAAGCTCCGGGAGATCCGCAATATCGACCACATGGAAGAACCCTGCGTCCGCGGAACCATCATCACCCCGGAAGAATACCTCGGGGCGATCATGGCGCTCACGCGGGACCGGCGGGGCATTCAGACGAAGATGGAATACCTCAACCCGCAGACGGTTCTGCTCCAGTACGAACTGCCGTTCAACGAGATCGTGCTCGATTTTTACGACCGCCTCAAATCGATCACCAAGGGATACGCCTCGTTCGATTACGAATTCCTGGAGTTCAGGGTTTCCGACCTGGTCAAACTGGACATCCTGCTCAACGCGGAACTGGTGGACGCGCTTTCATTGATCGTGCACAAGGACAAAGCCTATTACCAGGGCCGGGATCTGGCCAAAAAACTCAAAGAGCAGATTCCACGCCAGATGTTCGAGGTGGCGATCCAGGCGGCCATCGGGAGCAAGGTGGTTGCGCGGGAAACCGTCAAGGCCCTCCGCAAAAACGTGCTCGCCAAGTGCTACGGGGGGGACATCACCCGCAAACGGAAACTTCTCGAAAAGCAAAAGGCCGGAAAGAAAAAAATGAAGCTGATCGGAAAAGTCGAAATTCCCCAGGAAGCCTTCCTGGCCGTTCTGAGGACCGATGGCAAATAAGTCGACAAACGGAGCGGTCGAAGAGACGGCCGGGAAAAAATCCAAGAGCGTTGTCCGGGAAACCACCGAAGCCATCCTCATCGCGCTGTTTCTCGCCCTGTTCATCCGCACCTTTATCCTGCAGGCGTTCAAGATCCCGTCAGGATCCATGATGAACACCCTGTTGATCGGCGACCATATCCTCGTGTCCAAGTTTGCCTACGGGATCCACATTCCCAACGAGATCCCGTTCACCGGCGCCAAATTGTTCCCCGACATCGTGTTGTTTCAGAAAACACCCCAGCGCGGGGACATCATCGTTTTTAAATTTCCCCGGGACGAGAGCCGGGATTTCATTAAGCGCGTCATCGGCGTGCCCGGGGACGTGATGGAGATCCGGAATCAGAAAATCTTTATCAATAACCAGCCGCTCCAGGAGGATTATATCCTGCACGAGGATCCGGATCCCGATTCCCCTCTCGAAGACATTCGGGACAACCTGGCGCCGACCCTGATCCCCCCGCGGCGGCTGATCATGCTTGGTGATAACCGGGAAAACAGCCAGGACAGCCGGTTCTGGGGGTTTCTCGACATCGACAAGGTCAAGGGGAAAGCCCTGATCATTTACTGGTCCTGGGACGAGTCGATGCACCAAATGCCTTTGTTCGGCGGGGGGGTGCGGTTTGACCGGATCGGCCAGATCATCCGGTGAAAAGAAACCCCGTGGCTTTAAACACATCCCTTCAGAATCCCGCGTTGCAACAATTGCATGCTCTATTCGAACGCACCCGGGGAGTCATCCTGGATTTTGACGGGCTTCTGGCCGACTCGGAACCCTTTCATTACCGCGCCTACAACGAAGTGTTCGAACGTTACGGTCACTCGCTCGATCCGGACGAGTATTGGGTCGAGTGGACCTCCAAAGGCAAGGGGATTCCCGGCGAGATCGAACGTCACAACCTCGATCTGGGGATCGAGCCGGAGAAATTGAGGGAGCAGAAATTCGAAGTCTATTCCCGTTTTTGCAAAAACGGGGATATCCCCCTCTTTCCCGAAACCAAGCCCCTCGGAGAACGCCTGAACCGGCGGCACAAGGTCGCTATCGCTTCCGGGTCCTGGCGGCACGATATCGAGGCCATTCTCGATCATGCCGACGCGCGGCATCTTTTCCCCACCATCCTGGGCAAGGGGCAAGCCGACAAGGAAAAACCCCATCCCGACATTTTTCTCAACGCCGCGCAGGCTCTCGATGTGGCCCCCGCCGATTGCCTGGTCATCGAAGACGCCCTGAAAGGACTTGACGCCGCCCTTCAGGCGGGCATGGCCTGCCTCATCATCCGCAATCCCCTCAACCAGAACATTCCCTTCGATGGCGCCAACCTGATTTTGCCCAGCCTCAAATCCCTCCTCGACACCCTCCGCTAAGGAAGCCCGACCAGATATTACCTGAGCCATGAGGACGGAACGAGTTTCCCGGACGCAATGGATGCGGGTTAAATTATTTGTCTTTTAGTTAGAATTTCATTAATATAAGATGTAAATACAATTCCATCCGCCTCTGAACCCCCGGGTCTTGTCCCATGCGCACGCCAGGAATCCATATTCCGCGCCTCCGGTTGAACCTGAGCCTGGTACTGATTTGCGGGGGGTTTTGCCTGGGATTAGGACTTCTGGTTCTCCTGGGCTGGCATCTCCACTTCCCGGAACTCGTACAGACTCACCCCTCCCTCGTTCCCATGCAATACAACACCGCGCTGGGCTTTTTATTGTGCGGAGTGGGACTCATCCGGATATTCAAGAAAAATCAAATCTGGGGGACCCTTTCCGGAGCCGCCCTTCTGCTTCTTTCAAGCCTGACCCTGTTGGAATATGTTTGGAATCTCGATCTGGGAATAGACGAGATGTTCATGAAGCATTACATCACGGTCAAAACGCCCCAACCGGGACGAATGGCGCCCAACACCGCCCTCGGTTTCCTCTTGTGCGGGGCCGCCTTGATGCTTTGCGCCCGGCGGAACCTGACGCAGGACCTCCTGATGGCCATTCTGTCGCTGAACGCCCTGGTCCTGTCCCTGAGTTCCGTCGCGCTGGGCGGCTACCTAGCGGGATTGGAAACCGCTTACGGTTGGGGAAATATGACACCGATGGCCTTGAACACGGCGTTGGGATTCATCGCCTTTTCGCTGGGGATGCTGAAATCGACCCGGGAAATCGCGGACTCCCAGGGAATCGAAACGCTTCCCTGGGTTCCGGTTCTTGTGGCGCTGGCAGGGCTGACCGTCACCGTCTTTCTGTGGCAGGCGCTGGCCCAAAAGGACATACTTCACATTGAAGGGAAAATACAGGAAATCCCCCGGGAGTTTCGGGAGCACCTTGAAAATCTTATGGGTCCGCAGGCTCTGGCCATTGTCCGAATGGCACAACGGTGGGAATACCAACGGCCCCCGAATCGGGCGGAATGGGAAAGCGATGCCCGGCTTTATGTCAACCACTACAAAACGTTTCAGGCGGTGGAATGGGTGGATTCCGATCTGCAGGTCCAATGGGTGGTGCCCCTGCAGGGAAATGAAAAGGCCCGGGTTAAGAACCTCAACGATGAAACCCGGCGCCAGGCCGCCTTTGCGAACGCGCGGAACAAGAAAACCCTCACCACCACGCGGACGATACATCTCGCACAGGGGGGCATCGGATTCCTGATCATCCATCCCATCTTTCTAAACTCGGGAGATTTCGGAG
Source organism: Nitrospinae bacterium CG11_big_fil_rev_8_21_14_0_20_56_8 (assembly GCA_002796165.1). Lineage (GTDB taxonomy): Bacteria > Nitrospinota > Nitrospinia > Nitrospinales > VA-1 > 21-14-0-20-56-8. The sequence continues at coordinate 182 of PCWF01000054.1, read as the reverse complement.
GATATATCGTCGGCGTACTGCGGGTGGAGCGGCTGATGGATCAATTGTTAAAGGAAGAATTCTTCAATGGATATTCCATGGTTCTGCTGGAAGGGCACGAGGTGATTTATAACCACCAGCTCCCCTCGGCGCTACAGATCCGGTCCTGGACGAAGGAGGACCACTTCGAGTTCGAAAACATT
>PCWF01000247.1:7883-8149 GCA_002796165.1 Nitrospinae bacterium CG11_big_fil_rev_8_21_14_0_20_56_8 | reverse complement strand
CCTTGCCATCGAGCTTAATTTCAAAGCGCCCTCTCAACTCTTTCACTCACACCCATCCTAGGTTCTGCGGGTTTTTCCACTAAGAGCCACTTTCGCTCCACTTTTCCCCACTTTTCTCCACTTTACGGCAGACGACCGATCGCGTCAAATTTATTGAAACAAGACCAATCCTCTCGTCTGGCTATGTTAGACTTTGCATTTAAGGAGTTAGGTCCAGAGCCATGATGGTCAACTGTCCGAAATGTAACTTATTACAACCCAAGGAC
>PCWF01000247.1:7098-7814 GCA_002796165.1 Nitrospinae bacterium CG11_big_fil_rev_8_21_14_0_20_56_8 | reverse complement strand
ATTATCACCAACTCCCGCTCTTCAAGTCCAAACCCGAGGAGATGCAACAGATTTTCCAGAATATCCTGACCAACGCGGTCCAGGCCATGAGGGGAAAAGGAAAACTCATCATCAATTCCCAGGCCATCAATGGCTTCATTGAAATCGGCATACGCGACACCGGCCCGGGGATTCCCCCCGAATTTCTGTACAAAATTTTCGACCCGTTCTTCACCACCAAGGAGCAGGGGAAGGGAACGGGGCTCGGGCTCAATATCGTTCACCGACTCGTGCAAAAGTATGGCGGCAGTATTGAGGTCGATTCCACCCCCGGCGAGGGATCGGAGTTTACCATCCGTTTTCCCGTCGAAACGGTATCGAATGCATAAGAGGTCACCGGGACAGGGTCGGCCGGTCGAGTCCGGTAGTTTGAGTTGACCCCTCGATCAAACCGTGTAGCATATTTGCAGGGATTTGAAGCCCCGCGCAACTCCGCAAGCCGAGGTAACTATTAATGGAAGAAGAGCAAGATTTATTCCGGAGCGAAAAACTTTCCAAGGCGGTCGAACAACTGGCTGAGGCCGTCATCATCACCGATCCGGGGGGTAATATTACCTATGTCAATCCGGCCTTCGAAGCCATTTCAGGTTACACGGCCGATGAAGCCCTGGGCCGAAATCCCCGCATCCTCAAAAGCGGCCAATGTCCCCCCGAAATGTACAAAGGCATGTGGGAAA
>PCWF01000247.1:0-7065 GCA_002796165.1 Nitrospinae bacterium CG11_big_fil_rev_8_21_14_0_20_56_8 | reverse complement strand
TCATCAATCGACGCAAGAATGGGTCCACCTACCATGCCCGCCTCACGATCTCCCCGATTCGCACCCACACGGGGCGCGTGATCAATTACGTCGCGGTCCAGTACGAGATCACCACCCAGCTCGAGCTGGAGAAACAGGCCCGGCTCCGTTCGGAAGAATACCGGGTTTTGCACGAGGTCGCCAAGGCCCTGCATAAGTCCGGATCCATGGAAGAAATGATCCAGGACGCCCTGAATGTTCTCATCACGTTCAACGAGCTTCAGGTGGAACAGAAGGCGGGGGTCTTTTTGGCCGACGAGGAAAACCGGGTTCTCAAGCTGTTTTCGACGGTCGGAGAATTTTCGCAGGAGTTCCTGGAAAAGGAAAAGCAGATTCCGTACGGCAATTGCCTCTGCGGCCGGGCGGCGGTTTCCCACGATTTTTTGATCAGCGACAGTTGCTTCACCGACGAACGGCACGAAAACAAGTTCGAGGGAATGACCGCACACGGTCATTACATCGTTCCCCTCCTCAGTCGGGAGAAACTGGTGGGAGTCCTGTTTCTGTACACGGACGAAAAACCGCCCTGGTACGAGCGAAGCCGGGAAATCCTGCTATCCATCGGGGGCCTGATAGCCGATGCCATCGAGCACCGCCGCATTGAAGACCAGATCCACAGGAGAAACGAGGAACTGGCCGCCGCCAATACCAAACTGAAAGACTTAAACGAACTGAAGAACAAGTTTCTCGGGATCGCATCGCACGACCTGAGAAATCCTCTCTATCTCATCCGCTCGTTCAGCGAGGCGATGCTTGCGGGGGAGGTGGGGGACATCAATGAAAAGCAGAAAAGTTTTCTGCAGAAAATGTTCAGCTCGTCCAACTTCATGACGGATCTGCTCAACAATCTTCTCGATTACTCGCGTATCGAGAGCGGTCGAATCGAATTGGACATCAAAACACAGGACTTCAATCAGACGATCTCCCAGCAGGTGGAAGTCGGCCAGTTTATTGCCAAAAAGAAAAACATACGGCTCCAGATGGAGTTGGGGAATGTGCCGGACATCCCCTTTGACAAGCATGCCCTGGTTCAGGTGGTCAACAACTATATCAGCAACGCGATCAAGTTTTCCCCCCCCGGTTCGCAGATCCATATCGCCACGGAATTGCAAAACGGAAACGTAAAGTGTTCGGTGAAAGACGAGGGACCGGGGATATCGGAGGAAGATCAGAAACTTCTGTTTGGCGAGTTTCAAACCTTGAGCGCAAAACCCACCGGCGGGGAAAAGTCCACCGGCCTGGGTCTCGCCATCGTCAAAAAAATAGTGACCCTTCACGGGGGAAAGGTGTGGGTCCACAGCACCCTCGGCAAGGGAACCACCTTTTTCTTCACGCTCCCGGTTCAGGGAAACTAAGCCTCAGGGCGGCCATCCGTCTTCAGGGCGATGGTCTTAGTCCACCCGTGCGGAGACAGTCGAAGGGTATTTCGCAATGCCGGGAAGGTTCACCTTAAGGTTTCCACCCCGGCTCCTTCCACAGGCGCCAGCAGTTTCTTCCAGTTTTGTTTTTCCCAATCGCGGGCTTGCGTGTAAAAGGGGTATTCCTTCTCCTTGGCCTTGAAGTCACCATGATGATGATGGTTCTGGCCCTTCTTGCGAACCGAGGGCGCCCATTGATGACACATCTCATGGAACAGGGTCAGTTCCAGAACGATCCGGGGAACAAATTCCTGGGAAAGGCGGGGATGAAGGCGAATGGTCTTCGACTTCGCGTGATACGACCCGAAGCGGAAGGATGTCTTATTTGGTGTCTGGGTATCTCTTCCCCAGATCACCCGCGCCTCGATCTTCCTTTCAAAAAATTCCCGGTTGAGCCGGGAAAATATCTCCTGCAAATCCGGCCGGGCGTCCTCCTCCGGGACCGGCTCCACGGGTAATGCCTCGAGATGACCCATACCCCGGTGCTTCAGGGCTTCCACGGTTTCACTATAGGATGGGGGAATGGGCTCGAAAGTCGAAAGACTGGCGATCAATTTACTCGCCAGGACCGACAGCACTTCCTGTTTGGAAACCTCGAACAAGGAAAAATAAGTCTCGTTGAACAACTCGACCACCAGGGACGGACCTTCGTTAACCAGCCGTACCTGGCCCAGAAAATCAACTCCGTCTTTTCTGCATTTGAATAAAATCAACAGCGTGGGATGGGGCTCCGCTTTCTCCCGGACCCGTCCCAGGACCATTGTCCCGGGATGAAGCCTTGAGCCCGTGCGCCTTGCGGTGTCGTTCATGGGGGCGTTACCTCAGGGGCGTTCAGGGTTGTCCTGCCGTTCAACGGGGGAAGTTTACTAAAACCCCCCAAGGGTGTCCAGACGCAATCTCAGGGGCCATTTCGCCCACCGACCCGTCTTTACTTTGCATTCAATTTAATTTACTTTGGGTAGATGAAACGCCTTACCATTTTAATTGCATGCCTGTTACTTTCCGCCTGCGCGGCCGGGACGGAGATGGCTCCACTCCTCGGACCTCCTTATGATCCCAAAATCGACGTGGAGCGTTTTCTTGCGACGCAGGATACGCAGGAGGAAGCCGCCATACTCTCCCGTTTGAAATCGCAAAATGTTTCTCATCAATTGATCAAGGCGATGCTTCGGAGCCGGCCCGCCCCCATCCAAGCCCCCGTGGGGCTTCAATTCAACCTGGCTCTGGATCACAACGGGAAAGATTACCCCTACGCGCTTTACGTCCCGGATAAAATTCCCGCCGGGGGCCAACTCCCGCTCGTCATCGTCCTTCACGGCATGGGAGGCAACGGGAATGATACCCTGCCCGCCTGGGCGGAGCGTTTGGGAAGAGACTTCATCATCGTCTGTCCCTCATATCCCATGGGGGCCTGGTGGACGAAGACCGCAGAGGAACTGGTGCTCAAGGTCATACTCGACACCCGGCGCAATTATCCGGTCGATTCCAACCGGGTTTTTCTGGCGGGGTTGTCCAACGGAGCCATTGGAGCCTACATGATCGGCATGAATCATCCCGACCAGTTCGCCGGGATCGTGCCCATCGCCGGAGCCATCACGCCCCGGTACATGCACTTTCTGGTCAACCTGCGAAACACGCCGCTCTATCTGATCCAGGGGGCGTACGACCCTATTTTCCCGATCAACCTTTCGCGGAGGGTGTTTCAAATTTTAACGGACATGAAATATCCGGTGGTCTATCGCGAGCATGAAGAAAAGGGCACCGCCCATGGCGGCCATTTCCTTCCCGAGTCGGAAGTCGGCCCGCTCGTGGAATGGATGAAATCCCAAAAGCGGGAAAACTTCCCCAAGGTGGTGCGAATGACGCGTGAGGCCAATCACCTCGGGCGTATCCATTGGGCGCAGATCAGCCGGGGCAATGGGTTGGCCGCGTTGCAGATCCCCGGACCGGAGAAGGAACCGATCAACATTCAGGATGGAAAGGTCGCCACCCTCTTTGCCGTGAACCTGGGCAGAAACCGGTTCGAGCTGATGGGGAAAAACGTGAAGGAGGCGGAGATTTATCTCAACAGCGATTCCATCGATTTCAATTCTTCCATCGTCGTCATCCTGCAGACCCTCGAAGACAAAAACGGACAACTGGTTCCCACGGAGAAACGCACGGGATTCAACCGCAAAGTCCAACCCGACATTGGAATCCTCCTGCGGGAATTCAAAAAGAACCGGGATCCCAACATCCTCTTTGACGCCAAAATAACCGTTCCCTGGGAAAAAACGACGGACTTCGCTTTCAGGCTATGACGGCATCCCCCCTCCATTGTTCCCCGCTCGATAAAAAATCCCTGGTCGATCGATCGCACACGCTTCTGGGATGGAACCTGGTCCAATCGGCCTTGGCCCGGCACGCTTATTCTCCCGCAACACAGGTTCTCTGCCGCGAACTGGTCCCCGAGGCGGACCTCGATTCAGCCAACCTTCGGATTCAGGAAACCGACGAGATGACCGCCCTCCTCAACCTGGGCGAACCGTTTCCCCTGGGCCATTTTGAAGATCCCCGGCCCATCCTGAAAGAATGCCGGGAGCACCATTCCCTTGAACCCCGCGATGGGCTCGTCATTCTCAATCTGATTCGCATCTCCGCATCGGTCCGCAAACGGCTGGATATGAAAGAAGGATTCCCCCTGCTTTGCGCGCTTGCGGACCGTCTTCATGCCTTGCCGGATCTTCACCGGGAACTCGACCGCTGTCTCGATGAAGACGGGGAGATCCGGGACAATGCCTCCCCGGAACTGAAGCAGGCCATTCGCGACGCGCAGGAAGCCCGGAGCAAACTGGAAAGCCATATCGGCAAACTCCTTTCCCACGCCACCATCAAGGAAGCGGTCCAGGACAGTTATTACACCGAACGCGAGGGCCGCCTGGTGCTCCCGATCAAAACCGAGTTCCGCGGCCGGGTCGATGGCATCGTCCACGACAGTTCGGGGAGCGGGCAAACCGTGTTCATGGAGCCTTCGCAAATTATCCCGCTGAACAACCAGTTGAAACTGTGCCGGCTCAGGATCCAGCACGAGAAGGCCCGCATCCTGCAAATGCTGGCGGGGAAAATCCTGGAACATGCTTCCCCGTTGAGCGGCAACCTGGAATGTCTCACCCGTCTGGACCTCATCCATGCCCGATCGCGACTGGGAAAAACCCTGGGGGCCCAAAAATGCCGACTGAGCCCCAATGGCCGGGTGAAGCTGATCCACGCACGCAACCCGGAACTGGTGCTGAACGGTCAATCGGTCGTGGCCAACGATCTTGATCTGGAACAGGGAACCGGCGTCGTGATCATCTCCGGTCCCAATACCGGAGGAAAAACCGTCACCCTCAAGACGCTGGGGCTGATGACGCTCATGGTGCGGGCGGGGTTGTTCCTCCCGGTGGCGGAAGGAAGTGAAATCCCGTTTTTCCCGGAGGTGTATGCCGACATCGGCGACGAACAGAGCATCGGCCAGAGCCTGTCCACCTTTTCGGCCCACTTGAAAAAAATCATTCATATCCTCGACGCGGCGGTTCCGAATTCGCTGGTCCTTCTCGACGAACTGGGAATTGCCACCGACCCGCAGGAAGGAGCGGCGCTGGCGGAAGCGATTCTTCTGCAAATGAAACGGAAGGGAGTCGTCACCCTCGTCTCCACCCATTACCTCGCCCTCAAGGTACTCGCCCAGACCCAGGAGGGGTTTCTCAACGCCTGCATGGAGTTCGATCCCGAAACCCTGGCCCCGACCTACCGGCTCATCTTCGGTGTTCCGGGCCACAGCGCCGCACTGGACACGGCCGAGCGATTGGGGCTTCCCCGCGACATCATCCGGCGTGCACGGGAAATCTACGATCTGAAGGATCACCGGGCCGAGTCCCTTCTACAAACCGTGACGGAACAAAGGTTGCACCTGGAGCGGGAACGGGAAAAGGTGAGGCAGGAGCGAAACGAGGTCCAGGCTCTTCTCGACGAGCAAAAGAAATTGACCGAACCCCTGCGCAACGAGACTCGGGACCTGGAGCAGAACAAAGCCCGCAAACTTCAATCGGTGGTCCGCGAGGCAAAACTGGAAATCCGCAAGATGGTAGACGACGTCAAGGGCACACGGGACCTTCCCCGCCTTCGCCGGACGGAAAAGGAGATCCAATCGCTCTCTAAAGTTCCTCCCGCCGCCCGCATCCAGGATTTTTCGGAATGGACGGTTCCCGCCCACCAATTGAAACAGGGAGATGCGGTTCTCCTGCTCAATTATGGGGCGACGGGAACATTGCTGGAAACTCCGGGAACACAGAAAAAGGTGCGGGTAAAACTGGGAAATCTAACCACCGTAGCCGAATCCATCCAACTGCGCGGGCATCCAAAACACAAGTCCCCGGTCCTGTCCCCTCCGCAAAGGTTCGAGATTCAGGTCAACGCCGAGACCTCGAACCCCCGGGCCGCAACATCCTGCGATCTGCGCGGCATGAATTCGGACGAGGCCTTGAGCGCCATGGAGGCGTTCCTCAGTCAGGCCTTGGTACACAAACTGGGACGGGTGAAGATCATCCACGGTCACGGGATGGGAACGATCAAGAACCTGGTGCGGGATTATCTCGGAACGACGGGACTTTGTAAAAGTTTTGCACCGGGATCCCGCGAGGAGGGTGGCGATGGGGTCACCGTCGTTGAAACCTGAAATCGCTAAACACAACTGAATTTCATACTGGGAGATCAACCATGTTTCCGAACAAATTGCTTCCGACCCTGCTGGCTCTCGCGGCCCTCTGCGGGAATGCGGTTCCCGCCGTTGCCAATGAACCGGGGAAAGTAACCCTGCGCGGAAAACCGCTTACTCTCCTGGGTTCTCCCCTGGAGGTAGGAAAACCCATGCCCCCGCTTTCCCTTCCCGACACGACGCTCAACATGGTGGACCTGAAGTCGTTCGCGGGGAAAGTGACTATCCTCAGCATCGTTCCCTCCATCGACACACCCACCTGCGAGAAACAGACGCATATCCTGAGTGAAGAAAACAGGGGATTGGACCAGACCTCCAACCTGGTCACCATCAGCCGGGATCTCCCCTTCGCGCAAAAGCGGTTTGCGCGGGAGGCCAAAATCCAGAATCTGATTTTTCTCTCCGACTACCGGGAAGCGGATTTCGGAAAAGCGGTGGGATTGTTGATCGAGGAAAGCCGGTTGCTGGCCCGGGCGGTCATCGTTCTCGACCGGGAGGGCATCATCCGATACATGGAAATCGTTCCCGACCTGGCTCAACTCCCGCAAATGGAAAAGGCCTTCGAGATCGCCCGCTCGCTTTAACGCGACAAGGTAAACCGGTGAGCGGATTCAGCCTCCGCGCTTCCACGTCAGCGAAGCATGCTCAGGTGACGATGCGGACCAGGTGGTCGAAATCCTTCCTGGATTTCTGGATCTTGTCCTCATTTCCCAGGACGCACACCTTGCCCTGCTCCCGGATCTTTTTAAACAGGGGGGCCATGGCCTTGAGGTCCTCCAAACGGGTGGATAACAACTCGTCACGGAATTTCTGCTTCATCTCGAAGGTTTTTCCGGAAAGGTATTCGACCATAGCGACCGAACCCTTCCGGTC
>PCWF01000045.1:3538-5266 GCA_002796165.1 Nitrospinae bacterium CG11_big_fil_rev_8_21_14_0_20_56_8 | reverse complement strand
CTGGCATATGTTTGCCAAGGAACCGTTGATGGTGATTGCCCCCAAGGGCACCGTCGGATCGACGGATCGCGAATTGCTGAATGCCGGTCCGTTTATTCGCTTTCAAAGGTTTGCCTGGGCCGGGCGCCTGATCGATACCAACCTGAAGGACCGGGGTATTCGCGTGAATACGGGGATGGAGATTGACTCGCTTGAAGCGATTTCATCGATGGTCAAGCATGGCCTCGGCGTCTCCGTGGTGCCGGACCGGGCCGGGGCAACGCTGCCTGACGAGGTCGAAAAAATCCCCTTCGGCGATCCGCCCCTGAACCGTGTCATCGGTGTTGTCGAGCGGCGGGACAATCCAAAAGCACATCTGATCCGGGCTTTGGTCGAGATTCTCAGCCATCTGGCCGGGGATAAACGGACAAAATCATCAGATCATGAGAATTAATCAAGTTATTGGATATTATTATTCGTTTTTATCAAGCAAAGAGATCGGCTAAAACCAGTTACACCTAGCGCCGACCAGCCAGAGGAAAATTCATGACGACGCAATCCGGCCCGCTCCAGGGTATTCGTATTCTCGATCTGACCCGTATCCTTGCGGGCCCCACGTGTACGCAGCTGCTCGGTGATCTCGGCGCCGATATTATCAAGGTTGAAAAACCGGGCGAAGGCGACGACACGCGCGGCTGGGGACCGCCGTACCTCAAGGACAAGGACGGTAACGAAACCCGTGAAAGCGCCTATTATATGGCATCGAACCGCAACAAGCGTTCGGTCACCATCGATATCACCAAACCCGAAGGGGTCAAGCTGATCAAGGAAATGCTGCCGCATTGCGATGCGCTGTGCCAGAATTTCAAGGTTGGCGGTCTCGACAAATATGGTCTCGGCTATGACGAAATTCATGCCGAGTTCCCGCATCTCGTCTATCTGCATATTTCCGGCTTCGGCCGCACCGGGCCCTATGCCAAGCGTGCCGGCTACGACATGCTGGCGCAGGGAATGAGCGGCGTGATGAGCCTGACCGGTCCGGTTGACGGCGATCCGCACAAGGTCGGCGTCGGCATCTCGGACGTCATGTGCGGCATGTATGCGACGTCGGCACTGCTGGCGGCATTGCGTCACCGTGACAAGACCGGGCAGGGGCAGCTGATTGATCTGGCGTTGCTGGATTCAACGGTCGCCTGGCTGATCAACGAAGGCGTCAATTATCTGACGCATGGCCATCCGAACGTCAGGCGCGGCAACGCGCATTCCAACATCGTGCCCTATGATGTCTATCCGACGGCGGACGGCTATGTGATTTTGGCGATCGGCAACGATGGCCAATTCCAGCGCTTTTGCGAATTCGCCGGTAAACCGGAACTACCAAAGGATGAACGATTCCTCAGGAATGACCTCAGGGTCCGAAATCGCGATGCGATGACGCCGTTGATGCGGCAGATGACGGTGATGAAAACCACCCAGGAATGGATTGACGGCCTGGCCCCGCTGGGTGTGCCGTCAGCCCCGGTCAACACTGTGCCGCAGGCATTTGCCGACCCGCAGATCCAGCAGCGCGGTATGTCTATCGAGATGGACCACCCGATCAGCGCCGACGGTAAATGCCGTCTGATCGGCAATCCGATCAATCTGTCGGAAACGCCGGTGAGCTACCGGCGGCCGCCGCCAATGATGGGAGAGCACACCGACGAGGTGCTGGCGGAACTTTTGAATCTGGATACTGATGCGCTTCAGAAA
>PCWF01000045.1:1711-3508 GCA_002796165.1 Nitrospinae bacterium CG11_big_fil_rev_8_21_14_0_20_56_8 | reverse complement strand
GCCGGGCGCGCCGCCGAAATTGACCGCACGGAAACCTATCCCTGGCATAATGTCGAAGACCTGACCAAGGCCGGGTTCATGGGCATGACCATCCCCAAGGAATATGGCGGACGGGGTTTCAGCTTTCTGCACGCTGTGCTGGTGGTCGAGGAAATGTCCAAGGTCTGCGGTGTTACCGGGCGCATTGTCGTTGAGGCCAACATGGGCGCCGTCAGTGCAATCATGCGCTACGGCTCCGAAGAACAGAAAAAACTGGCTGCGTCGCTGATTCTTGCCGGCGACAAAGCGGCGATCTGCATCACCGAGCCGGATGCCGGCAGCGCGGCGACGGACATGACCACGACCGCCGTCAAGAAAGGCAACACGTACGTGATCAATGGCCGCAAGCACTGGATCACCGGCGGCGGCGTCTCGAAACTGCATCTGATTTTTGCCCGCGTCATCGAAGACGGACAGGATATGGGCATCGGTGGTTTTATTGCCGTCCGAGGCGAAGCCGAAGGCTTGATCGTCGGCACCCGCGAGCCGACGATGGGGCTGCGCGGCATCCCCGAATGCGAAATGATCTTCAAGGATCTGGTGATCCCTGAAAGCATGGTGCTGATCCCGCCGGAAGGCATCAAGCGCGGCTTTGCCGGATTGATGAACGCCTACAACTCACAACGTGTCGGGGCCGGGACCGTGGCCATGGGGATCGCCGAAGGGGCCTATGAACAGGCGCTGGCCTTTGCCGAAAAACGCGAACAGTTCGGCCGTCCGATCGCTGAATTTCAGGGACTGCAGTGGATGCTTGCCGACATGTCGGTCGGCCTCGCTGCGTCACAGGCGCTGGTCTACAATGCAGCCGCATCGGCGACCACGACGAAGGAAGGATTTCCTGACATGCTGATGGCGGCGCAGGCGAAGATCCTGTCCGCCGATACCGCGATCAAGGTGACGTCGGATGCCTTGCAGGTGTTCGGTGCCGCCGGCTATTCGCGCAACAATCCGATGGAACGGATGTACCGCGATGCGCGCATGTTCACCATCGGTGGCGGCACGGCGCAGGTGCTGCGCAATCTGGTCGCCGGTAAAATTCTGAACCGTAAACTGCCGCAGACCCGCGACGGGTATCTCAAGCTGGCCGAGCGCGCTGCTGCAGCGGAGTGACGAAACTTTTGCATGCTTCGAGACGGTCGCTTTGCGCCCTCCTCAGCATGAGGATATGAACTTAACGCCTCATCCTGAGGAGGCTCGGAGAGCCGTCTCGAAGGATGATATAGAGACCGGACAGGGCATCAAATGACAACAACCTCGGACATTATTGCGAAACGTCTTTATGCAGCCGGATGCCGGCATGCCTTCGGCATTCCGGGGGGTGAAGTGTTGTCATTGATGGATGGACTGGATCGCGCCGGGATCGATTTTCATCTGGTCAAGCACGAGAACGCCGGTGGCTTCATGGCTGAAGGGACCTATCACGCGACGGGCGCGCCGGGCATTTTGCTGGCGACCGTCGGGCCTGGCGTCGTCAATGCCGTCAATGTCGTCGCCAATGCATGGCAGGATCAGGTGCCAATGATTTTCCTGACCGGTTGTGTCGATGCCGCCGAAGCCGCATCCTATACCCATCAGGTGTTTGACCACACCAAAGTCATTGCACCGGTCTGCAAGTCATCGATGGTTGTCGCAGACGGTGCCGTCGACGTGATGATCGACAAGGCCATTGCCATCGCCATGCAGGACCCGCCGGGACCGGTGCATCTGGATGTGCCGATCAATATCGCCGGCAAGGCATGCAAGGCAAGCGATTACCCT
>PCWF01000045.1:230-1694 GCA_002796165.1 Nitrospinae bacterium CG11_big_fil_rev_8_21_14_0_20_56_8 | reverse complement strand
CTTGCCGCCGCCGAACGGCCGCTGATGATCGCCGGTGTCGAGGTGCTGCATCACGATGCTGCGGCCGTCATCGATGAAGCCGTGCATCGTTTATCAATGCCGATTATCACCAGCTACAAAGCGAAAGGCGTGGTAAGCGAAGACGATCCGCTGGCGCTTGGTGGACACGGCTTGTCGCCAAAATCATACAAGGCATTGAAGCCGATGATCGATGCTGCGGATGTCATCGTTCTGGCCGGCTATGATCCGATTGAAATGCGTGTTGACTGGCGCAATGCCTGGGGCACCGGTCTTGAGGGTAAAACCGTGATCGAGGTTTCCGCCCAACCCAATACCCACTATGTGCATCAGGCCGATATCAGTTTCATTTGTGATATCGGTGCCGGTATGACGGCGCTCAGCGACGGCCTCAACGGCAAGCCGACGTGGACCGGCGGCGAGGTTGCAGCAATGAAGGAAACCCTGGCAAAGGCCTTTCCACGCGATGAAGACTGGGGGCCGGCGGCGGTCATCGACGCTGCCAGAAAGGCTTTCCCGAAGCAGGGCTTTGCCGCTGTCGATACCGGGGCACACCGGATTTTGCTGAGCCAGCAGTGGGATTGCTACGTGCCGCGGACGCTGACGCAATCAACAGGGCTTTGCACCATGGGCTGTGCGTTGCCCTTGGCTATGGGGCACAAGCTGGCCAATCCCGAGACTCCGGTGATCGCCTTTACCGGTGACGGCGGCATGGAAATGATCATGGGCGAGCTGGCGACCCTGCGCGATATGAAGTTGCCGGTGGTGATCGTGGTGTTTGTCGATCAGTCGCTGTCTTTGATCGAATTGAAACAGCGCGCCAACACCCAGGACAATCTCGGCGTCGATTTCGGCGGTACGGATTTCGCAAAGCTGGCGGAAGTGATGGGCGGGATCGGTGTCACGGCCAGTGACCGCGCAACCCTTGAAACGGCGATAACCGACGGCCTCAAGGCGGATACCTTCACCCTGATTGCCTGTCCGATCGGCCGCAAGGCTTACGACGGTCGCTTCTGATCTGCTCACTTTTGCGTGCGCGGAGATAGATTCCACTGGAAGTCGGCGGCTGTCGGGACTATCTCGGTAGAGCAAACAGGAGAGTCCCGATGGTTGAAAAAGTAACCAAGACAGAACAGGAATGGATGGAGCAGCTCGGCCTTGATGCGTACAAGGTGGTCCGTATGAAGGGCACCGAGCGCGCCGGTACCAGCCGCGCCCTGCTCGCTGAAAAACGTGACGGCATGTTTGTCTGTGCCGGCTGTGGTGAGCCGTTATTTGCTTCCGACACAAAATTTGAATCCGGTACCGGCTGGCCGAGTTTCTATCAGCCGGTCAGCGATGACGCGATTGAAGAGGAAGTCGACAAGGGCTTCTTCATGACCCGCACCGAAGTGCACTGCGCCAAATGCGACGGGCATCTGGGCCATGTGTTTCCGGACGGCCCGC
>PCWF01000045.1:0-206 GCA_002796165.1 Nitrospinae bacterium CG11_big_fil_rev_8_21_14_0_20_56_8 | reverse complement strand
TCAATGGAGAATCTTTGAGGTTTATTGAAGCAAATAAATAGGGAGCGTTGTGAACATGAATAATCGTTTGGCCAATAAAAACGGTTTTGGTTCTATGGCGGGTCTTATTTTAATAACAGCTATTGTTGGTGCAATCTTTTATTTTGTTTTTACTGTATTTTTAAAGCGGACTAATTCTGCTGTGACGTCTTCGTCTAATTCGCCGA
>PCWF01000240.1:8250-15444 GCA_002796165.1 Nitrospinae bacterium CG11_big_fil_rev_8_21_14_0_20_56_8 | reverse complement strand
TTCCACTCATAAAGCAAGTTCCCGCCATCACCATGTCGTGGCGCGTCCAAGGGCAAACGGTTGTATCGCTCTTTTCGGGTGGAGTCATACTGGTCAAAAAACTGTTCAATATATTCTGGGCTAGGCTTTTGAAAAACCTTATTCCAAATTCGGCGTTCAGATTTCGAGTAGTAGTAAATGATGTCGTGTATGTTTCCACAACGCGTTGGATCATTGTGCGCAAAAGCTCGACGCCAAATGACTTCGTTTAGGAAGCGACCTCGCCCGAAAATTTCATCACAGCATCCCCGGATAAAGGCATTTACGCGCGGGTCGCAATGCACATAAATGCTCCCGTCCTCAGCCAGCAAATCCCGCATGAGGACCAGCCGCTCGTAAATCATGGCGATGAAGGAGTCGGCGCCCTTGCCCCAGGTGTCGCGGTAGGCGATCTCTTCCAGGATGTTGGGCTTCTTGGTGAAGATAACCCCCCTCGATCCCCCCTTGTCAGGGGGGAAGTTCTTCTCCTCCCCTGATAAGGGGAGGCCGGGAGGGGTTGAATCGGGGATCTCGATGTCCATCGAAAAATCCGCGCCCACGTCGAACGGCGGGTCGATGTAGATCAGTTTGAGGCCGCCCTGCTTCTCGATTTCCTCGCGCAGGGGGCCGTTCTTCAGGCTGGAAAGGACCAGTTTGTTGTCGCCCCAGATGAGCTTGTTCGTCCAGCCCTTGAGTTGCCGTCCGCGGGCGTCCATGTCAAACAGGCTCGTCTGCCGGGAGGCGTCCTTCTCGGAACGCGGCTCGTCCACCTGCTCGATGACCTGAAACGGCAGGACGATGTTGCAGACCTCGTTGGTCTTGCCGTTCCAGACCAGTTCCACTTCCCGCTTCTCGTCGAACAACAGAAAGCGGTACTTGTCCGGCAAGGGCTTGTCCGCCTCAAGGAAGCGGACGATCTCTTGTTTTTCCTGGTCTGTAAGCCGCGCCACGAGGATATCTCCAGCAACCGCAAAACGTTAAAGCGGTAATCGTCAGGACGGATTATAACCTTAATTTATAAGAAAGGGTTTCTGGAAAATAAATGCAGGGGATAGGGGGCTTTGAGAATGGAAAACTACTCGGAGCCTGACCGGTTAGATAAAGAGTTCGAATGTTTACCGCATTTTTTGCTGACAAATTATTACAAAAGTAATACATTTAATTTCGAGAGTCATTGCGAGGCGAAATGGGATTAAAGACTTATTCGTTACGGTTGGATGAAGAGGAGTTCGAGAAGCTTAAAAAGGCTTTGAGCGAACACGGCGACCCCGACTTGAACGTCGGCTATGTGATCCGGGCTTATATCCGGGACTTAAACAGGGCCTTGCCCAATCTCAAAAAGTCCGATCTGGGCTTGAGAAACAATTTGGCTTTTTGGGGATCTTTCATGAGGCATTTGAACCGGCTTGTTGACATCGAGATCATTTCCAAGGGCCAGGGTAAAAAAATCTGGAAGGAAATCCTGGAAGAGAAGTAACCGCAAACAAAAAAGTAGAGTCCTTTATAGAACAAAAACACACCGAGCAGATTAAAACTGAAGGTTCAGGACTTCCGCCGGACCTCATCCGCGATTCTGGGGGAAGACCCATTCCGCAATGCCCCCTTTCCCGGTCTCGAACGTAAAGGGCAAGCCTTTCGCGGTGGGCATTTTCAAGCGTCCTCTTTATCCCGCCTCGCCCATTCGACCCTTCAACATGACGAACGCCTTGCTGTCATAGACGGCGAGGTCGTAGTCCAACTTGCGCGCGACGTGCTCCAGGCTTTGGGTGCAGAAGAAATTCACGTGGGTGGGATCGTCCTTATACCACCATTGGGCGAAACAGGCGGCGGCGTCCTCGCGGTCGATGAAGGGATCGGTGAGAGCGGTGGAACAGAAAATGACTCCGTTCCGCACGAGACATTTGTCGATCTCGATCAATTCCTCCCATAAACGGTGCAGGTGCTCAAACACCTCGAGAGCGACGACCACGTCGAATCGGAAAGGGTATTTCTGATCCTTGAGAAACCCGTGGATCATGGGTTCGAGGCAGGTGACCCGGTATCCACGGCCGGAAATTTCCCCCGCCAACTCCCCGGTTCCCGAACCGAAATCCAGAATGTTCTCGGGAACCCGGTACCGGTGGACGATGTCGAGCAGAACGTCGGCCTGGCTTTTCCAGAAACCGGGATTCGGCGTTTGCCATTGGGATTTGTAATGCCGTTCCTCGGCATCCTTTCCGGGGTAATGCTCGGTGAAGACCAGATGGCAGTTCGGGCATTTGAAAAAGATTCGTTCACCGGAGTAAAAAACGGGTGACGGGGATCGGCAGACTTTGCAGGTCCCGGAGGCCAATTCGGTCATGATCGTGCGGTTTTGCTCCCCGATTTGATCAGAGCCAGTTTGTGATGGCCCAGTTCAAACAGAGCCGGAAGCATGAACAGAGCGCACAGGGTGCAGGTGATAATTCCCAGTTCCATCAGGTGGGCGATGGAGCGGATTCCCGCGTGAGTGGCCACGTTCAGGCTGGCGTATCCGGCCAGCGTCGTCAGGGCGGAGAGGATGATGGCGCTCCCCGTCTCCTTGACCGACTTGAGGGTGTTTTTCTGGTTGTAATCCAGAATATGGTGCGCGAGGTAGATGCAATGGTCGATCATGATCCCGACGATCGAGGGAACCATCACAAAATTGATAAAGTTCAACTTGATCTGGAAGACGGACATCAGCGCTCCCGACAAGGCCAGGCCGGTTAAAAGGGGAAGAAAGGTTTTGAGAGCCAGCCCGAAGCTCCCCAGGTCGATCAGGAGAATCAGGAAAACGATTCCAATGGCCATCGCCACGGTTTGGAGTCCGTTGGATTTGACCCAGTTCATGATCTCGGCGGCCATCAGGTTTTCGTTGAGCACCGAGATCGGGATGTTCTGTTTTTTCAAAGCCGCCTTGAGGGAATGAATTTCCTCTTCAAGCTGGAAAATGTTGCGGATGTCGAAAAAGTTCTTGCTTGCGGGAGAAAGCAGGAGGACGAGGTATTCCCCGCCCGCCGTCAACTTCCGAACGATGCTTTGGGGCACTCTGTTTTCATCGAACGGCCGGGCGTAGATGAGATCGCTCAACTGTCCGGTCCTCTTATCCCCCAGCGACAAGATGATGATGTCCTTGTCTTCCTCGAAGGTGTTGGCGATACGGTCCAGCACGTCTTTCTTGTAATTGTATTCCATCTTCGTGAACAGGTTGAGCGAGTGGTAATGCCCGATGGTGGTGTCCTTGCCGTTTCTCCGTTTGATCTTCTCCAGCGCCTGGTGAACGTAAAACAGGTTCTCCCGGGTGGGGGTGAGGATCAAGGTGGGGGAGAAGGCGTAGCCGAAATCATTCGTGGTCTTCGTTTCATATTCCGCCTCCGGGGACGCGCCTCGAAGTTTCCGGAAATCGTACTCAAACTCGACCCCGGGGAGGAGGAACAGGCTCGACACCATGAGTAGCAGGAACAGGGCGGTGAGAAAATACGGCGTATGGGTGTAGAGATTGGAAATGCGGAGGTTGAACATCCGCGGACGGGGTTTCCGTAGCCAATGGATGCGGTCATAGAACAGGATCTGCGCCGGAAATACAAAAAAGTAGGTGACAAAGGCGGACAGGATTCCCATCGTCGCGATCTGGCCGAATTCGGAGAATCCCTTGAAGCTGGAAAAAATCAGGATGGAAAAAATGCTGATCGTGGTCAGCATGGCGATGGCCCCGGACCGGCCGACCTGGGTGATCACCAGTTCCACGGAGTTCAGGGTGGGTTTCCCCTTGAGAAGCTCCTGTTTGAACCGGATGTACAAATGGATCCCGTAATCGATCCCGAGGCCCAAAAGAATGGCCACCAGGAATCCTGAAATGATGTTGACGTGACCGATCAGCAGGCGGGTGAGGGCGAAAGTGTAGGCCAGCGACAACAGCAGAGGAAAGATGATGAGGGGTATGGAAAATCCCGACTGGGTGTAAAGGACGATGATGAAACCGGATACCCCCGCCGCGATCATGGCCGCGCGGGCGAGATCGCGGACGATCGTCCGGTTCTCTTCGAGACGGACGATGATCGATCCCGTCAGACGGACGTTGATATCGGGGTATTTGGCTTTCCATCCCGATTCGTCGATGACCTGCTGGATCTGCCGGACAAAATTCTCGGTGAACGCGGTATCGGTGACGGTGCCCTCCGGCTGGATGAACATGTAGAAATTCCTGACCGCCTTGCCTTTGACGTAAAATTCCTTTACCCGTTTCCCATTGTAGTAGGGGTTGAGATCCTCAAAGATGTGATATTCGCCGGCGAAAGCCTGGAGCCGCTCCGGATTGAAGTCTTCCGCGCCCATGATATACAGTCCGCCGAATTCCTCACGCGCATGGTCGATCGCTTCATCGATCAACTGTTCCAGTTCCAGCAGGTCCTGGCGGGAGGCCAGAAGCAGTTGCCGGTCTTCCAGGAATTTCCGGGGAAGTTTATAGTCGATGTACCGGATGCCGGGAACGGCTTTAAATTTCCTCGCCAGGTCTTCAATGATTTGTTCGGCCTGTTTCTGGGTCAGTTTTTCCAGGGTGACCACCAGGGGACCCGATCCCCCGGTTTTGGCGACCACTTCGTTGAACTCCTTGATGACGTCGAGGTCCTGCGGGAGCAGGTTGTCCATTCGGGGTTCGTAAACCAGGCCCGAGGCGATGTAAAGGGAAAGGACTCCGAGAAGAATCGCCACAAGGAGCACCGCTCCGGGATACCGGGCCGTGATTCGAAGGAAGAGGGATTTAAGGACGGGTCTCATTCCGGGCGTGGACTCGATGGTGCGCGAAGGTCAAAATATATTGGATCCCCATAATGACGGCAAGGGGGGTAAGGCAGATTTCCAGGATACCCAGAACGGAAAACACGGCAATGAGAAACAGGCAGAACTCATGCCCATTCCAACGCCAGGAGGCCGAAAGGTTGCGGATGTCGCACCGGAACCGCTCCCGCTCGGCTTCGCTCAGGGGGTGATCCATCTTGTAGCGGATGCCCGCCTCGTCGAACCGGTCGAGGGGGGTCCAATGGCCGCGAAAGAAGAATTGTTGTGCCTGCAGATAATAATAATAGATTTTAAGGATCCGGGAAGGATTAAGTTTC
The DNA here is from genome assembly GCA_002796165.1 of Nitrospinae bacterium CG11_big_fil_rev_8_21_14_0_20_56_8. Classification (GTDB taxonomy): domain Bacteria; phylum Nitrospinota; class Nitrospinia; order Nitrospinales; family VA-1; genus 21-14-0-20-56-8. The sequence goes on along the minus strand of PCWF01000240.1, from coordinate 10,309 downwards.
AGTTTGATGTGGGTTTGAAGCACCTCATGCAAAAATCCGTCCTGTCCCGTTTTCACCAGCGACGTCATGTATTGTTTGCAGTAGTCGAGGGAGATCGCTTTGAGGATGGTCCAGAAGGTGATAAAGCCCAGGGCCATGCCGTGACCCGGAAAACCTTTGGCGATGCCGGCCACGACGGCGAGATAGGCGACGTACCCCGCGGCCCCGTCGATGATGCGTCCCCACTCGCTGGATTGCCCCCGCGCCCGCGCCAGTTGCCCATCCACGCAGTCGAGGATCAGCGAAATTTCAAGGAAAAATCCCGCATGAATCAACGCCCCCGCGGTTCCGTGGGTGTAAATGCAGGCGGCGATGAGGCCGAAGAGAACCGAAAGATAAGTCACCTGGTTGGGAGTGATGCGCGTCGGGAGCCAGAGCTTCACGATCCGCGCCGCCACGGGGATGTGCAGGTACCGGTTCAGCGGTTCCACCAGGTCGATCAGTACATGGTCACTGAAGGGCGGGGGAGTCATTTTACAACCATCCCTGTTGTTTGTACCACGCAATGGTTTCGCCCAGGCCGGTGGCGAGGTCGAAACGGGGTCTGAAATCGAACCGGGAGAAGAAGTTTTCCGCACAGGCGGTCCACGCGCTCTGGCGGATGTCGATCAGTCTCTGGCGGTCGAAGAGAAACGGTTCCCCGCGAAGCGCTCCATACAGCTCCCCCGCTCCTGCCAGGAGGGAGAGCAGGACCTCCGGGACGGCCATTTCCCGCAGGGTTACCTGGAAGATCTCCGCCGCGGTGCGGGCAACGTGATCCCAGTCATAAACGGCTCCATCGGTGAGAAAATAAATGCGCTCTTCGTTTCCCGTGCGGTTAAGCGCGGCCTTGATCATTCCCTCGACCAGGTCGTGCACGCAGATGAGAGACAGGACCTGGGGCCTTGAACCCGCCTTGATGAACCAGCCGCGGTTCAGGGTTTTCAAATAAGTGAAAAATTGGGTTTCCCGCGGGCCATAGACGACCGGGGGGCGAACGACCAGCAGGGGAAGGCTGGAAGAATACTCGAGCGCCACATCTTCCCCTTCTTTCTTGGACGTTCCGTAATGGGTCACCGGATGGCAGGGAGTGGTTTCGTCAACGGGACGGAGCGGGTCGGCGGGGCCCACCGCGGCCAGGCTACTGAGATGCACGGCGGCCCGCAGATGGGACCCGTACCGGCGGCAGGCCTCGTACAGGGTGCGGCAGGCGGTGACGTTGGCTTGCGTGTACTCTTCTTTTCGCTGTGCCGCAACCTGCCCGGCGCAATGGAACAGGTAATCGGCTTGCTCCAGCGGCCTGCGCAGTTGGGAGGTTTCCTCCAGTTCCATCCGATGAATCACGGCGCGGGAGGGATCGAGCCAGCGCAGGGGTCTCCCCGGCCTCACCACGCAATGCACCTTGCATCCCAGGCGGGACAGCGCATCGGCGAGATGGCTCCCGATGAATCCCGTCGCCCCGGTCAGCAGAACGGTGGCGCCTTCAATGTCCGCAATCTCTTTCATAGATCCGGTGCCGTTTGTATATCGATCCTCCCAGCCGTTGAATGGGAATGATGATATCCCGGTTGTCTTCCAGGATCCACGACATCTCGCAACGTGAGATTTGGTTTTTAATCAGGGATTTGTACACTTCGTGATAGAAGATCCCCTCGATTCCCATTTTCCTGAAATTTCGTTTGGTGCCCAGAATGCTGACCCGGTAGACGTCGATATTTCTTTTTCCCAGGAGAAAACGAAGCCAACCCAGCGGGAACATTTTCCCATTCATGGATTTCAAGGCCGGGTTGATATCGGGGATGCCGAGGCAGAATCCGCAAGGTTCCGAATCGATTTCCGCGATGAGGCAGAATTCGGGATTCACGATGTGGCGGAGTTCATGCGCGCAAAAGTGAAATTCTTCCCAGACGAGGGGAACGAACCCCCAATTTTTTTCCCAGGCCGCGTTGTAGATGTCCCACAGAATTTTCAGTTCCTCGTCGAATTTCCCGATGCGAAGGTTGCGCACGCGAAACCGGTTGCGGCGGGAGATGCGTTGCGC
>PCWF01000240.1:0-8201 GCA_002796165.1 Nitrospinae bacterium CG11_big_fil_rev_8_21_14_0_20_56_8 | reverse complement strand
CGACAAGAGGTCCTTGGCCTTGCGGAACCCGCTTCCTTCGATCAGACTCGGGTAGTAGGGCGGGTTGTACGTCATGCCCACGGTCGGGGGCCGGTCGAACCCATCCACCAGGATCCCGCATTCATGGTTGGTGGAAAAGTTAAACGGCCCGAGCACCCGATCGAACCCTTTTTCCTCCGCCCACTGCATGGCCCGCCGGAACAAAATGGCGGCGACGGCCTCGTCATCCACCGATTCGAAGAAGCCGAATAACCCCGTATTCTCGGCGTGGAATTCGTTGAACCTCCGGTCATGGATCAGGGCAATGCGGCCCACCGGCGTTCCCGCCCCCTCCCGCGCGAGATAGAATTCCACCTCGGCGTTTTTGAAAAACGGGTTGACCTGCGGATCGAGAAATTTCTGGCGTTCGCTTAAAAGTGGGGGGACCCAGGGGGATTCTGCCGGATAAACGGACCGGGCCATCCGGATGAATTCAAGCCGCTCTTGTGCGGTGGAGACCCTTTTCAGTTCAAGGGGCATTTATGCGGGTATGACGCCCAACTGTCGGCCCAGCTTGCTGAAGGCGGCCAGGATACAGTCCAGATCCTCGGGAGTGTGTGAGGCGGTGTAGCTGGTTCGAATCATGGCATTGAAGGGAGGGACCACGGGGGAGACGGCCACTCCGGCAAAAATACCTTCCTCAAAGAGCAACTGGTTCAGAAAGAGCGTCAACGTTTCGTCGCCGATCTTCAGCGGAACGATGGGGACGGAGTTGTTGTTTACCTGGAATCCAAGTTCAAAGAGCCCCTTTTTCACATAAGCCGTGTTTTCGTGGAGGCGCTCGATCCGTTCCGGCTCCGACATCAGAACGTCCAGAGCGGCGGAAACCCCGGCCACCGAGGCGGGGGGAAGGGCGGCGGTGAAAATGAACGCGGAGGCCTTGTGGCGAATGTAGTCGATCACCTTGCTCCCGGCCGATACGAAGCCGCCGATCGAGCCCAGACTTTTCGAGAACGTCCCCACGTAAATGTCGATCTCCCGGGTCAGGTCGTAATGATCGGTGACTCCGCGCCCTCCTTCGCCGATGACCCCGAGTCCGTGCGCCTCGTCCACCAGCACGCAGGCCGAGTAATCGTGGGCCAGTTTGACGATACCGGGCAGATTGGCGATGTCTCCGCTCATGCTGAACACGGAGTCGGTAATGATGAGCTTGCCCGGAACATCCTTGAATTTTTTCAGGCAATATTCCAGGTGATCCATATCATTGTGCCGGTAGCGGATCGTTTTACCCGGCGCCACCGCGCAACCCTCGTAAATGCTGGCATGGTTCTCCCGGTCCGAAAAGGCCACGTCCTTGCGTCCCAGAAGACACGCGATGGTTCCCTGGTTGGCCTGGAAACCGGTGGACATGACGATGGTATCCTCCCGCCCGAGGAAAGAGGAGAGTTCGTCTTCCAGTTCCTTATGGAGAGACAGCGTTCCATTGAGGAACCGGCTCCCGGTGCAACCGGCGCCGAATTTTTCCAGCGCTTCCTGGGCTGAAGCGATGACCCGCGGATCCCGCGTGAGCCCCAGGTAATCGTTGGTGGACACGGTGATCACCCACCGCCCGTCGATGGCCACATGGGCTCCACGCGCCCCCTCGATCTTGCGGAAATAGGGATAAATGCCCAATTCCCGAGCCTGGTCCGGCGCATCGTATTCCTGGCATTTCGACAGGATTCCGTTATTGGATGGGGCGGCGGGCCGAAGGTGGGATTGCTGAAAATCGAACTTGTTTTTTAGAAAGGAGATGATTTTTTCCCGCTTCTGATGCGGCGGAGAATCATTCTGCGCTTCGTTCTCGATTTGCTTTTGAAGGTTTTTCACAAGTGTAAGGGATCGCTTATAAGACTTGAAATATAACATTAATGCGGGACTTGCGCAAGTCCGCTAATACTTTGTTTTTAAACAGTATATTGGATTTATGGGGGATCAGGAAACTTTTCCCGAGGGGCCGATGGCGAGTGTATTGGGGCTTTCCTCGTGAGCGGCGAGGGCCGCAAATTCCGTTTCCGTCCCTCCACCTGAAATTACGACCTGCTCCGAGGGATTGAATTTGTAGGGCGCGGGGGTGACCTCGGCCATCGAACACCCCTGGTCCGAACCCTTGTCGTGCCAATACAGTTTGCAGGTCAGAAACAAACTTTGCAGATCGCCCCGGCTCAGCGTATCGAAGGCCAGAATCTTGTATTTGGCGTAATGGCTATACGCAATTCCGGTCAGGACCCCGATGATGGCCAAAACCACCAGGGACTCCAGAATCGTGAATCCGGCGTTTGCCGCAAACGTTTTTCGAAGGGTCATAAAATTTGCCCTCTTGAGAGGCATTGAAAAGTATATCAAAAACCCGGAGCATTCCCCAGATTCATCGAAAAGGAGGTGTCAGGCCGGGAGCCGGGGACTATATTTCTTTCAGAAGAGGCGATGTTTGTCCGGAGAAGGTTATGATCGTAGAAAGCACGATAACGCTGATGCTGGGTGTTCTCCTGTTGGTCGTGGGGTTTATGATGATGCATGTGCATTTTTGACCCCCGGTGAGCCGGGAATTTTTCCGGCTCGAGGTGAGGAGGGGCCACTTTTCGTTGCCGAAACCTTGCGGTATGGTTCCGGCAAAAGGAGTGGCCGTTTTTTTATGCGAGCTTTGCGTAACTCAAATAAGTCGCCCTGAGCTTGTCGAAGGGCGATCTCCGGTTGTGCTTTCCTTCGGCTTCGCTCAGGACAGGCTAAAACAGGCTCAGCACGACACTTTCGGCGCCTTTCTCCGACTTATGCAAAGCTCTCGTTTTTTATGCGGCGTTGGAAATCAGGCGGCCCGGATTATCAGTAACCCGCGGCCATGCTTCCGGGCCGGCGGGGATCCGCGGCTCCGTAAAAACCTTCCTTTGTGCCTATGACGGACATGGCCGCTCCCATAGGCGATGAAACCACGAGAGGGTGGCCTCTTTCTTCAAGGTAACGTTTTGCCCGGGGGTCGAGTCCCGGTTCAACTTTCAACTCGTCCGGAAGCCATTGGTGGTGAATGCGGAGCCCGTTAGTGGCCGCGGCCAGGTTCATTCCGTGATCGATCACGTTGAGGATGACCTGCAACGTGGTAGTAATGATCTGGCTTCCTCCCGGGCTTCCCGTCGCGAGAAAGGGTTGTCCCTCCTTGAAGACCAGGGTGGGGCACATCGAACTGAGCGGCCGTTTACCCGGGGCGACCTCGTTCGCTTTGCCGCCGACCAGGCCATAGGCGTTGGGGACCCCCGGCTTGACGGAAAAATCGTCCATGGTGTTGTTCAGGAGTATTCCGGTGCCCGGCACGACGATCCCGCTTCCATAACGCGTGTTGAGCGAATAGGTGTTGCTCACCGCGTTGCCCTGGTTATCCATGATGCTGAAGTGGGTCGTTTCGCGGCCCTCATAGGGGATCGGATTTCCGGGCTGAATCTCCCGGGAGGGCCGGGCGCGGTTCAGATCGATCTTGCCGCGCAGGAAATCGGCGTAAGTTTTCGAAATAAGCCCCGGGGCGGGCACGTGCCAGAATTCGGGGTCGCCCAGGTGGCGGCTCCGGTCGGCGTAGGCCAGCTTCATCGTCTCGGCCATGACGTGCAAAGTCTTTCCGCTGTTGTACCCGAAATTAGCCAAAGGGAATCCTTCCAGAATATTCAGCATTTGAATGAGATGGATTCCTCCCGAACTGGGGGGCGGCATGGAGACGATCTCGTATCCCCGATAGGTTCCCCGCACCGGATCCCGAAGGACGGCCCGGTAGTTTTTCAAATCCGCCAGAGCGATGAGTCCGCCGTTGGCCTGCATATCCCGGACGATATCCGAGGCGATCCGTTTTTCATAAAAACCCGTCCTTCCTTCAACCGCAATTTCACGAAGCGTCCGGGCCAGGTCCTTTTGTACCAGAAGGTCCCGGGGTTGCAGGGGGCCGCCGTTTTCCTTGAAAAAAATCTTTCGGGTTTCCGGGCGCCGTTGCAAAAGCTCCGTTTCCTCCGCCAGAGTGGACGAGAGAGACGGAGACACGGGGAAGCCTTCGTCCGCAAGACGGATGGCGGGAGCCATCACCTCGATGAGGGGAAGAGTTCCGTATCGATCGAGAGCCAGGAGGAATCCCGCCACGGTGCCGGGAATTCCCGCCGAGAGGTGGTGGAATCGGGATTTCTCCGGATCCGGATTTTTCTTCGCATCGAGAAACATATCGCGGCGGGCCGCGGCCGGGGCCTGCTCCCGGTAATCGATGGCCACCGTCTCTCCGGTCCGGGCCATGTGGACCAGCATGAATCCCCCCCCGCCTAAATTTCCTGCCTCGGGAAGCGTTACGGCAAGGGCGAAGCCAACGGCCACCGCCGCATCGACGGCGTTGCCTCCCCGATCGAGAATTTCCGCACCGATGCGGGTGGCTTGTTCCTCCTGGGTGGCCACCATGCCGTTGGAGGAAAATACCGGCTGGAACCGGCCGCTGGAGGATAGAGCCGGAGATTCCTGACCCCATGCGTTACCGCAAAAGAGTCCCAGTAATAATCCCACAGCCACCCCGGTGGGCAACGCCTTCCGAAATTGGTTTTTCAGGAATCGCATATCATCCCAAGGGAGTGACGATTAAATAATCCCCGCCCCCCAAGGGGTGTTGGCCACATGGCCGCAGGGCAGGGCTTTTCTGGCTATCCAGTCCGTTTCGGGCGCAATCGCTCATCCCGGTGCAACGAGGGCTCTGGCTGGAACGTGATGGGGGCATGCACCCGCGTAGCGAAAACCGGGTACGGGCCTCACTCCTGGTTTGGAGCAAGATTCCTCGTCACCGCCTCCCTCGGAATGACACATTGGCATTTTAAATGTCTTCCCGAGCCGAGGATGATCCCGGAGAATAGGGACCCATTTTCAAATATCCAAAAACCCGAAGTCCATTTAAAATATAAACGAAGGAGGCAAAAGCTTCCAGAAAGAACTGTCCGGCGGTTCCCGGCGGAAGGGGACGAAAGAACGTGACACAGCGGATTCTCATTACTCTGGGGATTGTCCTTCTGCTGGCGGGGTTGCTTTGGCCCTGGATGGGAAAGCTGGGTCTCGGCCGCCTGCCGGGAGATATCGTCGTTCGCCGCGAGAACTTCCAGTTTTATTTTCCGATCACCACCTGTATCCTGATAAGCGCGGTGATGACGTTTCTTGTTTGGTTGTTTCGCAAATGAGGTGAGGTCTTTTCCATGATTCCCGGCCGGTTTGTCCGATATTTCATTTATCTGGGGCGCGCCCTGGGAAAGGGAGAAAGGACGCAGTTCTCCCTGTTCAAGGACAGCCTCAGTTTTTTTTATTTTTCCTACATCCGCCGCGAATATTTTCTGAAGAATCCCCTGTACTATCCCAGGACCTACGGTGTGAATTGAGAAAATGAAAAACATCCTCTCACTTCAACGCGGGATCCACAGTCCGGGTCAATGGCCGGCGCCCAGCATGTCGGCGGGAGTGGACACGCGCTTGCCGGAGAAGAGGGGACCTTCCGCCACGAATTTCCATTCCGGATTTTTTTCAACATTCCGCAAACCTTCAAGCAAACTGTTGAAGGCCTCCAGGTTATCGTCGGAGAATTCGAAGTAGGTGATGAAGTCTCCGCCCGGGTCGTCAAAACGGGAGTGGTAAAGCTTCCGGAAAATCTGCCGGATATACAAAAATCCGATCTCGTTATGCCCCATCTGTTCTTTGCCGAAACGCTCGGGATCCTTGAAGAAGTATTGTTGCCGCTTTTCCTGAGTGAGAGCCCACCATTCGGGAATTTTGGACAAAGGGAACACCACGGCATTGGGCTGTTCCGTCCCCTTGCCGCGTTTCGGGGCGTTATCCTTGAGTTGTTTCAGAGTCTCCGCATCCGTGTAGTTCAATTGGCGGGTGACTGCAAAACGGGATTCGATGGTGAAAAAAACTCCCAGAATTTCACGGAGCTGGTTTAAATAATTTTCCACATTGTCCCGGCGCATGGATTCAACCCGAATCAAGGCGGCGGGGGACATGGTAATGGGTTTTCGGTCGAGGGAGTAGCTTACGGCGGTGTAATACTGGATCGATTCCACCCGCCCCTTTTCGGGATTGAAGTCATTGCCAAAGTTTTCGCCGATCGACCCCAGTTGTTTTGCCGCGGAGCTTCTGGCCCCCGCCGGGAATTCCGCGCCCGATTTGGGGAACAGATAGAAAAAGCCTCCCCATTGTCCCTGATTCGCCCAGGAGGCGGGGCTCCATAAAAGGATTGCAAAAAATAAAATTGAAGCAGACTTCATCCGAATCCTGCCGAACATAGAACACTCCGTAAAAAAGTTTGCGTTGAGTAAAAACGTAGCCGCTCCTTTAAAACCCGGTTTGAATCGCTGCAAACCGTTCCATCTTTTAAAAGAATGAGTCCGTCTTTACGCCCCGGTGCGGTGAAACTAAAGGGAATGGTTCTTTTTTGCAGATTGAATCACTTGCGCGAACGTCGTCATGGGAACGATTTTCATCGTGTGAAACGACGCCAGCGGCGAATCGAAACAGAACTTCTGAATCAGATGCGGGTCCTCCGCTTCCATCACCCATAGCAGGCTGTGCTCGAGGGGAGAATGGAACTGGCCCAGGATCCGATCGATCTTGTACTTTCCAAGAATGGAATCCACGTCGGTGTTTTCAAACCATTCCACCAGCCGGGCCGCCACTTCCGTATTGGTCACAGGGCAGGACTCGGGCGTGTGGACTCCGTAGATTCCATAGAGTTTGATTTGCTTGTTTTTCTTTCGCGTCGGCATCTACCCTCCTTTTGCATATTTGCAGGTTCTGGATTGAATTGTTGTTAAAAGTGAAATTCGAGCTTAACCCAGCCCTTGATGGATTTCCAAAAGGAAAATCAATGCTTGAGAAAAAGAAAGAGCCGCCAGTTTTTAAGAAAATCGGGGCGGCGGGAGTCGCGGGGACCTCAAGCCCATGTTTCAAGGCAATCGATCGTTTTTGCAGGAAAATACCGGATTCCAATTCCCACGCCAACGCGCTGGGTACAAGTCTTCCCGGATTGGGTAAGATATTCCATTGCCGCGGATATAGCCCGGGAGGACGGTCCGTCAATATCCCGCGCGTGCAATATCCCCGCTAATTCTCCATGGGCTGTTTTGCGGGAATGGATACTAAAAAGGTCGACCCCTGGTTGGGGACGCTTGAAACGCGGATTGAACCATGGTGCCGGTGGACGATCTTTTCACAGATCGCAAGGCCTATGCCGGTTCCCGCATACGCGCTTCGGCCATGCAATCTTTCAAACGGTTTAAAAATGCGCTTAAAATATTTTTCATCAATTCCAATTCCATTATCCTTTACTTCGATTTCCCATGTTTTTGTTTTTTCGTGATAGGAGCTGGCAATCGAGATAACAGGGGCTATGCCGCTTCTGTGGTATTTGAGGGAATTGGAGATTAGATTTTGAAATAAAATACTTAACTGTCCGGGGTCTCCTTCCAGGGTCGGGAGAACTCCCGAATGCAGGGTTCCGGAACATTTATCGATCCGTTCCTCCCAATCCACCGACACCTTTTGAATGATTTGATTTAAATCCACCAATTCACAATGCTTCTGAGTTTTTGACAACCTCGAGTATTCCAGTAGATCATCGATAAAGTTTTTCATTCGTTCAGCGGCATTTTGCATTCGAACCAGGTATTCCCTGCCGACATTGTCAAGGCTGGATAAGGAATGACTCAGGCGATCGCCAAAGGAAATAATCTTGCGAAGCGGCTCCTGCAGGTCATGAGAAGCGAGGTAGGCAAAATCTTCCAGGTCCCGGTTGCTTCGTTCCAATTCATTTGCATAAAAACTTAACCGATCGTCGGCCTTTTTAAATTCGGTAATATCCGTCCCGTAAACATTTATATAATCGGCCCCCTCAATATATGCCGCCATCATCAAGTAGTGCCGGTCGTTTGCAACCATTTCAATCGTCTTTCTGGATTGAGACGCAACCACATCGGCGGCCAGATTTTGCCATGGCAACGGGAGGGTTTGCCCCACGTTGATATTCCATTTTTCCAAAATAGGGGAGCTGGATTTATTCCCATAGAGCAATTCACCGTGTTTGGAAATTCGAAAAACAGGTTCCGGGTGCTCATCGGGAAATTTTGAAAGGGAGCGGATTTTTTCTTCCGCCCGCTTGCGGTCGGTGATGTCGGTGGAAATGCCGCATACGG
>PCWF01000197.1:5851-8087 GCA_002796165.1 Nitrospinae bacterium CG11_big_fil_rev_8_21_14_0_20_56_8 | reverse complement strand
GCAAAAACTCTATTTTGAAACTCATAGAATTCGGGGGAGACAAGGGGCGACGGATCTTTGTCGCGGATTCTTGGATTCTTTCTTTCAATTTCGTGACTTGGGTCACAAACCTTGAAAAAACGGGCTGTTTTACCTCATTTAGGGTATTTACTTCCGGAGGGGGTTCGGTTAAATTTCCAAATAGTTCGCTTTTGATAAATTTTCATGGAAATGATTTTCATCCGGGCGATGTTGGGAGGGGGGGCTCCCTTCGATGGTTCTTACGAGCTGTCATTTGTGGATTCCAGCCCGCCGTGATGAGCGGCCCCCTGTATTTCTCCCTTTTTTATCCCCGATTTCTCACTCGACCCGCCACGATAATACGGATTGTTTTCTAATTCTCCTGCTCATTCCGGTCGAGTTTCGTTTTAAATTCGAGGGAATCGAGGCATGAAAAACAAAGAGGAGGTATTGCGAAGGGCGCATTTATTTGCCTCCCTTTCCGATCCGGATCTGCAAACTCTTGCGGAGATTGTGGTTCCGAAGTCCTACCGGAAAAACCAGGTGCTCATCCGTCAGGGGGAGCCCGGAAACATCCTGTTCCTGCTCACCTCCGGTTCGGTGAAAATTTCCCTGCTCGGTTCTTCGGGGCGGGAGATCATCCTCAAATTCCTGTACGCGCACGACATCTTCGGCGAGATGTCTCTCCTCGACGGCAAGTATCGTTCCGCCACGGTCACGACCCTGGAGCCCTCGCGGGCGCTCATCATCTACCGCGACGATTTTGTCCGTCTCATCCGAAAAAACCCCGATTTCGCCATGAACATGCTGGCCGACCTCAACCGGCGCCTGCGCCAGGCCACGGATCAGATCGCCAGCCTGACCTTTTTCGACGCATACGGCCGCGTCGCGCAGGTTTTGCTCAATCTGAGTGAAAAGCAAGGCCGCCGCGAGGGGGCCTGGATCCGGCTTACCCTCAACTGCTCCCGGCAGGAAATGGCCGCGCTGGCGGGCTTGTCCCGGGAAACCTTCACCCGCGTGCTCCACGAGTTCCAGGCCCGGGGCTATCTCAACGTGAAGGGCAAGACCATTATGATAGCCGACGAGGCGCTCCTCAAGCGGGAGATCCTTTAGTCCAGGCGGGCTGAGGGATGAGTGGGAGACTTGATCCCGGTTTGACGTTCCCGCGTCGGATGGAAACGGGGCGCAGGATTCCAGCAGGTGAGAATGCATGAGGTTATTTCGTTCAGTCGGGGTGGATAAATGATCCGGAAATGGCTGAACTCGATCACGCTCTCGGTCATTTTGACCCTGGTTTCTTTATTTGTGTATGGTCAGGATTTGACCCTGTTTCAACTTTTCGAGTTGAAGAGTTATGACTTCAAGGTCCGGGTGCGGGGGGAACGGCCCATTTCGGATCGGGTGGTCATCGTGGGGATCGACGAGAAGAGCCTGGGCCGTGAAGGGCGGTGGCCGTGGCCCCGGTTTCTTATGGCCCGGCTCGTGGACCGGCTGGTGGAGGCCAAGGTAACGGTCATCGGTTTCGATATTTTTTTTCCTGAACGTGAAACGTCGGTTTCGCCCTCGCGGTTCGAGGAAGGGGTGCGGGACAAGGGAATCCCCCGGGGAAACGTGGATGAAGTGGTGCAATGGTACCGCACGTTGAATGATTCCGACCGGCAGTTTGCGGCGGCGATCGAGCGGTCGGCGCGGGCGGTAATGGGGTACTACGTTTATACCACCGAGGATTTCTCCGGTGCGTCTGCCTCCAGGATCAATGCGGAGCATCTGGAACGGCTCGATTTCTCCCAATTCTCGGTGGTCCAACGGTTCGATGACCGTCGCCGGCCGCTTCCTCTGACGCAAATCTTTGGGGTGGGCATGAGCCTGCCGGAGTTGATGCGGGCCGCGAACAGCGGCGGTTTCGTCTCTTTTGTGCCCCAAATCGATGGGGTGGTGCGCTGGGTTCCCACGGTCATGCAACACGCGGACCTTTTTTTCCCCTCGCTCAGTCTGCAAATGTTGAGAGAGGCGATGCGGCTTCCGTTGGCGTTAAACCTGTATGGGTTTGGCGTGGATGAAATGCGTTTGGGGGAACGGGCCATTCCCGTCCGCGAAAACGGGGATTTATTGGTTAACTTTTTTGGTCCGGCCTACACCTTTCGTTTTTATTCCGCCACCGATGTTCTTTCGGGAAAGGTGGGGCGGGGGGATCTCGAAGACAAGATCGTGCTGGTGGGAGGCACGGCGGCGGGAA
>PCWF01000197.1:0-5845 GCA_002796165.1 Nitrospinae bacterium CG11_big_fil_rev_8_21_14_0_20_56_8 | reverse complement strand
ATTTGCACATCACTCCCTTTGGTCCGCTTTATCCGGGGGTCGAGGTCCACGCCAACGTGATGGAAAGTATTCTGCAAAAGGATTTCATCATCCGTCCGCAATGGTTGCAAATTCTCGATGTGGCGATGATTGTCGTATCGGGCCTGCTTCTGGGTCTTGTGTCGCGTTGTTTCCAGGCTTACGCGACGGCGGCGGTTCTGGGGATTCTGGTGGTGGGTTACCTGGGAGTGGATTTTTACCTGTTCTCCCAAAAGGGGTTGTGGGTCAACTCGGTGTATCCGGTGTTCACCCAACTGTTCGTGTACACGGGGCTCACGCTGTACCGTTATGCCTTCGAGGAGCGGGAGAAGCGGTTCATCAAGAGCGCCTTCAGCCAGTACCTGGCTCCCGCCGTGGTGAACCAGATGGTGAAGGACCCTTCCATCCTCAAGCTCGGGGGAGAAGAAAAGGAGCTGACGGCGTATTTCACCGATCTGTCGGGTTTCACCACCCTGTCGGAGAAGCTGACGCCCGAAGGGCTCATCACCCTGATGAACCTTTATATGACGGAGATGATGGATGCGCTGATCCAGCATGAAGGAACGCTGGACAAGTTCGAGGGAGACGCGATCAAGGCCTTTTTCGGCGCGCCCGTGTATTTCCCCGACCATGCGCGCCGGGCCTGCATGACGGCGATCGAGATGCAGAAACGGCTTCGCGAAAAGCAGAAGGCGTGGACGGGAGAGGACAAGCAGTTGATCAAGATGAGGATCGGCGTTAACACCGGCCGCATGGTGGTGGGGAACATGGGGTCGAAGGAATATAAGGACTATACCATGATGGGCGATTCGGTGAATCTCACCGCCCGTCTGGAGGGAATCAACAAACAATACAAAACCTACACGATGATCAGCGATGCCACTTACCGGCAGGCGACGGACGTGGCGGAGGTGAGGGAGCTGGATGTGATCCGGGTCGTGGGCAAACGGGAGCCCGTGAAGATTTACGAACTCCTCGGCAAAAAGGGGGAGATGGATGACCGGATCCGGGAAATTCTTCCGTATTACTTTGCAGGCTATGAACTCTACAAAAAACGCGATTGGAACGAGAGCGCCCGTGCCTTTGAGAAAGCCCTGACGATTTACGAGGAGGACGGGCCCTCCCTTGTTTTTCTGGAACGGTGCATTACTTTTCAGATCCACCCGCCGCCGCCGGATTGGGACGGGGTATTCACGATGGGGACGAAATAGTCAATATGAAGATGAGTTGCAAGGGGCTACTTTTTCCTTTTGGGATTTTTGGAACCGTTGTTGGCATTGTGGGGCAGGGTGAAGAAAAAGGTGGCGCCATGGCCAAACTCGGACTCGAACCAGATGTTTCCCTGGTGGTAGTCCTGGATGATTTCCTGGCAGGACTTTTTAATAAGGCCGATCGGGCTAATATGAAGGCGCCCCCCCGGGAAAGGGGCTCCGGCCTGCGGGGTGTGGGTTTGAATTGGTTTTGGAGAGGCAAAGGATAGGCGGAGAGAGTTTTATGGGATTCAGAAATTATCTGGTGGAACATGGGTATGTCACGGATAAGGAGTTGAACCGGGCTCTTTCGATTCAACAGAAAACCCGGCCCCCTCTCGGGCAACTGGCCCTCGAGCGTGGGTGGTTGACGCGGGAGAAGATTTTCCGGCTCCTGGGGGAGCAGAAAAAAAGCCTTCCCTCCTGCCGAAAGTTCGGGGATATCGCCTGCCACCTGAATCTGATGACGGAACCCCAGGTGCATGAGCTTCTGATGGCACAAAACCACCCGACCAGTTTTATTGGTGAAATTCTTGTTTCCGAGCGGGTGCTTTCCCGAAAACAATTGATCGAGGCGCTATGCGATTTTAATCAACGGTTACGGGACCACCCTGATGAGGTTCGGGAAGAATAAGGTAAGCGAGTGGACTTATTAACCCCATCTCCGGGTCAGGCGATCTGAAACAATTTAAAGGAGTGTTATAAAAATGAAGAATCGGATTGTTCGAGGAATACTGGCGTTGGCTTTAGGGCTTGCGCTCGTGGTGTATCCCGTTGGATTCGCGGTGGCGGAACCGGGAAGTCCGGGAGCCCACTCGGGAAGCCAGGGGACGGATGAGAGCCTGCCGGTGGTGAAGAAAGATCCCGCCCGGGTCGAGGGATTTCGCACCGCCCGGTTTGGCATGGACGAGAACGAGGTTTTCAGGGCCATCTTCAAGGATTTCACCATTTCCAAGGACCAGGTGACCCGGCAGGTTCACCCGACGGAAAAGACCACAACCCTGGGTATCACGGTGAAAAATCTGATTCTGCAAACGGGGGAAGCGCAGATTTTATACATCCTGGGGCATACGACCAGGAAACTGATTCAGATCAACGTGGTTTGGGGACCCCGGGATGGCAAGTCCGATGCTCAGGCGCTCATCAACGCCGCCAACCTCCTGGGAGACTATTTTTCGCGGAAATCGTACCAGGAGGACGGGTACCTGAGGAACGTGGGGTTGAAGAATGGTTCCATTCTTGCCTTCCGCGGAAAGGATGCCCGCGGACACATGGTCATGTTATTGATCGAGCAATTGGCCGCCATGGAAGACAAGGATAAGGGGAAGGTATCCCCGGAGCCTAAAATTTCGCTCAAGCTTTCTTACATCGAGAAACCGGAGACGCCGGATGTGTTCCACATCAGGGAAGGTGATTTTTGAGCGAAGGGATGGCCCCCGATTTTAAGGATCTGAAAGTTACCCTCGGTAGGAGGGGGAATGGGAGCAGGAAAAATGTAAATGCGTGGTAGTGCTTGATTTGGAATAGATTCCGTCCAGTTGAAAAAGCGCAGGACCGCCGTGGGGAGAAGCTGGATCAAGGGAATAGCCCAAATAGGCGAAAAAATGACGAAAATTTTCCCTGCGTCCCGTTTCGGCTCGGGGGACTTCTCCTGGCGATCTTTTTGCCCGGGTCGGCGTGGGCGCAAGCGGGGGTTCCCCCCCAGGGCGAGGCGGGGGTGATCGAGAAATCGCTTCGGCAATCCCGGCCCGAGTTCCAGCCGCCTGCCGAAGACAAGGCCCCG
Source organism: Nitrospinae bacterium CG11_big_fil_rev_8_21_14_0_20_56_8 (assembly GCA_002796165.1). GTDB lineage: Bacteria > Nitrospinota > Nitrospinia > Nitrospinales > VA-1 > 21-14-0-20-56-8. The sequence goes on along the minus strand of PCWF01000197.1, from coordinate 2,794 downwards.
GAGATCATCATTCAGGACAGTCGCACCCTGGAAGACCCGGGGGCCGGGCCGGCTTTTTTCGTCCGCAGGGTTTTGATCGAAGGGAACACGCTGATCGATTCCGAAACTCTTGGAGCCGTAGCCGACGTCGGCGAGGGGATGCAGATGACTCTGGGCATCCTGTCCCTGATGGCCAACGAGATCACGGCGATGTATGCCTCGCAGGGCTACCTGCTCACCCGCGCGTTTGTTCCCCAGCAGGAAGTAAAGGACGGGACCGTTAAAATCATTGTGGCCGAGGGACACATCGGCAAAATCGAAGTCAAGGGGGCGGAGCACAATGAGCCGGACGATTTCAAACAGTGGATGATCCCGGTTCGGGAGGAAACGGTTTTGCGGGAGCAGACTCTCGAACAGACTTTGCTTGAGCTGAATGATTTGCTGGGCGTTCAGGCCCGGTCGGTGTTGCGTCCGGGGGACTTGCCCGGAACCTCGGATCTGGTTTTGGAGGTGACGGAGACGCGTCCTTACACGGTGTCCTTCGATGCCGATAATTTCGGTTCCCGGTTTACGGGCCGGAACCGGTTCGGGTTGAGCGGAACGGTGGGGAATCTGGTTCGTCTGGGAGACCAGTTCTCCATTCGCTGGGTGAGATCCGATTTCGGGCAGGATTTCTACAACCCGGTTTACACGGTTCCTCTCAATTCCCGGGGGACGCGGTTCAAAGTTTCCTACACTTTTTCCGAACATGAATTGGGGGCGAACCTGTCGGCGCTCGCGGCGGGTGGGTCGTCCGCCATTTGGGGCCTTGAATTGTCGCAACTTCTTCGACGCACCCGCACCTCTCAGGTTCAGGCGAGAGGGGGAATCGAGTTCAAGAGTTACGAGAACGAACAACTCGGAGTCAATACCAGCAAAGATACCCCGACCGAGATCTACGCCGGCCTGGCTGGGAATTTTAGCGATGAATACCTCGGCCGGAATTTTTACGACACGTCCCTCCACCTGGGACTCAAGGAAGGAGACACCAGCCGGGGGCTTATTTCGCGGTCGAAGGGTCAGGGGGACGTGCTCACCTGGAACTGGAACCTGACGCGATACCAGGCTGGAAAGGTTTTGAACGGTTATTTCATTATGAAGTTCAACGGCCAGGTCAATAACTTGAGGGCCTTGTCTCCGGGGCTGATGTCGATCGGCGGAATGGGGACGGTGCGCGGATTTCCCCTGTCGGAGCATTCCGGGGACCAGGGGTATCTGATGTCGGTGGAATGGGTGGTCCCTTGGCCGGACAAAACGCATCTGGCGGAATGGTTGCCGACGCTGGACCAGGTCCTGTCATTTAACACCTTTATCGATCATGGACGGGTATTTGTCCGGGAAAAAGCGACAGGCGAAGTGGATCGCGCCATCACCGGGGCAGGCATGGGATTTAAAGTGAATATCCCCAAGAAAGAGGGACTTTCCCCCGCAGTCAGTTTTGCCCTCACCTATGGCATCCCGGTACTGGGCAGTCCCGATCCATCGGATCAAAGTTACGGGATCGTTTATTTGAGCGGTTTGATCAATTACTGATCCGGATGGACAGGGTGGAACCATCCGCGATACAATATCTAACTCATCAGGGAGGTCCCCATGGACACGCCCGGCTTACTTCGATTGGAACACCAGCGGCGACGCCTCTTTCTCCGGGGCGGAGCGCTTCATCTTCTCGCCGCGGTGGTCGTTCTCGCTTCACTTTCCCCTGCGCTGGCCCAGGAACAGCCGGTCGGCAAAATCATCAGCATTATCGGAACGGTGGAATACATCACCGCCGACGAGGCGGTGGCCCAGGCCCAGCCCGGAGAGGTGCGGCCCGCCGCGTTCGAACCCTGGAAAAAGGTCGAGATGCATCAACCGGTATTCACGAAGGACCGGTTTCGCACGTCCAACAAGAGCCGCCTCAAGGTGCTGTTTTCCGACAATAGCCTGATGGCCTTGGGTCCGGGAACGGAAATGGCCGTCCAGTCCTACCGGCACGATCCCGAAAATCACCTGCGTCAGGGGGTCCTCGAGGTGAAGCGGGGATTGTCCATGTACATCGTCAACAAGTCCCAGAAGCACGAGAAATCGTTTTTCAGCATCGTGACGCCCACCGCCAATATCGGCGCTCGTGGAACGCAGGGTTATGTGGCCTCCTCCGATAGTACGACGCTTGTGGCCAACCAAGCCGGTGCGGTGGCCACAAAAAATTCCGATCCCACCGTCAAAGGCCAGGAAGTGGTGGGTCCCATGATGAAGAACATCATTGCCAGGGGACAGCCCCCTTCACTCCCCACCCGGCTCGAACCGCAGGAATTGAAGACGATCCAGAGCATTGTGCGCGCCCAACCGGTTATCAGCGGCGGAAGAGACGGAGAGAAACCCCTGATCGAGGTCGAGGAGAAGAACGAAGAAATGAAAGACAAGAATGACGAAGAGAATCAGGAAGCCAAACAGGAAGGCATAGAGGGACAAAAAGACAAGGAAAGAGATTCGGCTGAGAAATCCAAGGAACCGAGGACTGATGAAAAACAGGGCGGTGATTCCGAGCAGGCCACGCGGTCCGATGATTCCGGAGGAGAAAAAAAGGGGGACACTCCTTCAAAAGGTGGGACTCGAAGCTCATCCTCGACTTTGGGCACGCCGTCTGGGGTGACTCCCGTTTCCTTTAATTTTGACGTGGTGGTCCTCAATATTCTGACCGAGACGTTCAACGCGGGGGGACCGAATACCATCGGAACCGCCGCCGATTTTGCGGGGGTCTTCCAGCCCTTCCACGATTCCCAGGGGGAATCCT
>PCWF01000264.1:8255-8705 GCA_002796165.1 Nitrospinae bacterium CG11_big_fil_rev_8_21_14_0_20_56_8 | reverse complement strand
AATTCACGAAGCTTTTCTCTCTATTGGCTGTGCCCTGATCTGTTGGAATTTCTTAAACCAGGCATAAACTTCATTTTGTTAGACGCTCTAAGAGGGATACGTTTTCTGAATAAGCCCATCAAGGCGAAATATGGTTTCCGCAGGTTTTTCGTAAAAAAGCCATGGCCTTGGGATCGTCCCGGTTGAGATCCATCATGGCCTTGCACAACTCGGGACTTTTCCGAGGTGCGGGAAGAGGGCGGGAAGGCGTATTGGAATTATCGACGGGAGAGGGGGGCGTTGTGGTTTGAACTTTTTCCGCCTGTTTTTCGCGAGGAACGGGTTGGACCCCGGGGGCCGTGTCTCTTTGCGGCTCCGGTATCGGCGAGGGAACCCGGGGGTTTTCCGTAACGTTATCCGGCAAGGTTTCCCTATTTCCGGGGCGCGCCCGAACGCACTCGAGGACGAGCG
>PCWF01000264.1:4250-8214 GCA_002796165.1 Nitrospinae bacterium CG11_big_fil_rev_8_21_14_0_20_56_8 | reverse complement strand
CCGCGCATGCCCGGCCTCGCCCTACGATCAGGTCGAGATTGTCGGGATCCATTTTCAACAGTCGATCGAATTGCTCGATTGAAGGATCGAACTTGCCCAGCTTGCGCAGGACATCGGCATAAATGCGCCGCACCCGGTTGTCTTCAGGCCTTTCCGCCAAAATTCTTTGCGCAAAAAATTCGGCCAGATAATATTTCTGTCCCAGGAGATTCATCTCCAGTTGATGGAGTGCTTCTTCGGAAGAATAAATCCATTGGGGAGAATCTGTTGCATCGCGGCCAGGGGTCTTGATCCCGGTCTCACTTTGGGTCTCGGGCGTTCCGGAAGGGTTCTGAACGGGAGCCGATTTATCCCGGTCCTCTCCCCGCGCGGCCGAACCGGTCGGCCACACACTCAAAAGGGTCATGATCGATAGGACCGCTACGCGGATCCGGGGGAATTTCAATGACTTTGTTCGGACGGTTTTCCGTGCGCGATTTTCTCCTTTGCCCTGGATATCCATGGATAAATCTCGCAAGTAATTATTTTTCAATAAGTTCAACCCGGATAATTTGAGGGGTATCAATAGTGTCGGAAATTTCCTATAATTCTCTCGGCCAAATCAAACTCCCTTGCGAATTGAAAATTCAATGAATTATTGGGAAATTTAACTTGTCATCCGAAGTTGTGATCCGGATCACAGGAATTTGGGGAAAAGTTCCGTAATGTTATAAGCGATATTCAAAGGGTTTGCAGGGAACCTCGAATTCAAGCTTCCCTTTGGCCCGTCCGGCTCAGCCAACACCGCCCCGTTTGCTGGGGTGCTTGTTTAAGCCGAAGCGTAGAGTCTCTCCCTGATGGGAGGCGAAAAAACGGTTTGAAACGAGCCAGTTCAAAAAACACCCACAGGCCGATAAATGGGCCTCCAGGCTCCACCGGGTACATTGCGCGAAACCCGCCTCCCGGCACGCGGTTTCTTGTTTATTGGATCGTTTACCTCCTCAGCGGATTCCCCACCCTGGCCTACGCCCTGCCGGAAGGCGGGCAGATCGTTTCCGGCTCGGGCACGATCGACACCTCGGGCTCCACCCTCACCGTCACCCAGTCCTCCGACAAGCTCGTCATCGAGTGGCAGAATTTTAACATCGGCGCCAACGAAACGGTCAATTTCCTTCAGCCTTCCACCCTCGCTCAAGTCCTCAACCAGATCGTCGGGCAGAACCCGAGCCTCATCCAGGGCAGTCTCACCGCCAACGGGCAGGTGTTCATTGCCAACCCCAACGGCATCTCCATCGCTCCCGGCGCGAATATCGACGTCGCGGGCCTGCTCGCCACCACGCTGAAAATCAACAACCAGGATTTCCTGAACGACCTGTACAAGTTCTCGCAGGACGCGGGCAAACCCCTGGCGTCGATTTTAAACGAAGGGACGATACGGGCATCGGATTTCATCGCGCTCCTGGCTCCGGCGGTGGAGAACAAGGGGGTGGTGGTGGCCAACCTGGGCACGCTGGCCCTTGCCTCGGGGACGGAGGCGACGCTCGATTTTGTGGGCGACGGGCTGATCAGTTTCAGCCTCACGCAGGCGGTGGACGGGACGGTGGTGGATAAGGACGGCAACGCCATTGCGTCCCGCATCTCCAACACCGGGACGCTCCAGGCCAACGGGGGCCAGGTGATCCTGACCGCGAAAAACGCCAGCGATATCATCAAGAACGTGGTGAATCAAACCGGGATCATCGAAGCGAAAACGGTGGTCGAAAAAGACGGAAAAATCTTCCTCTCCGGGGGCGATCTGGGAAACGTGAATCTATCCGGTACTCTCGATGCCTCCGGAACGGAAGCGGGGGAGAAGGGCGGCACCATTCAGGTGAGCGGCCAGAGCGTGACGGTGGATAACGGTTTCGTGCTGGCCCGGGGCAACGAGGCGGTGGGAGGCAATATCGCCCTGAACGGTGCGTCCTGGGTGTCGCTCGGTGGCACGGTGGACGCGAGCGGTCAGTCGGGAGGATCGGTGGATGTGGACGCGGGCGGGCTCTCCATCGCCGGGCCCGTGCTGGCGAAGGGCACCACGGGCCAGGGCGGCTCCATCGACCTTTATACGCTGTATAAATCGTGGGAAAACACGGACGCGCTGTTGGATGTCTCCGGCGCGTCGGGCGGATCCATCCATCACGTGGCGGGCCAGCAGATCACCACCTCGGCCACTTACCGTGCCGTGGGAACGAATGGTGTTGGCGGCACGATCGACGTGACGGCCCCGGCGCTTAAATTCCTCTCCACGCAGATCGACGCTTCGGGTACCGACGGGGCTCTTCAGGTCCGGCTCGGTGGCGAGTACCAGGGCGGCAAGAACCTGACGCAGGACGAGTTGGCCAACGCCTCGATCCTCTCGATGACCGATGCGACCACGGTGAAGGCCGACACCACCGGCGCGCACGGGGATGGCGGCACGATCATCGCATGGGCCGATCAGAAAGCCGTCGTGCTGGGCCAGTTCTCGGCCAGGCCGGGAACGGAATCGGGAGCCGGGGGATTCGTCGAGGTCTCGTCGGGAGACACCCTCACGTTTGGCGGCACGGCCCAGACGGGCGTTGCGGACCGGGTCGGCACGCTCCTGCTCGATCCCAAGAATATCGTCATCGCCGACGCCAGTTTCAATCAGTACTCCATCATCATCGGCAACAACTACGCCAGCGTCAACGCCGATGGCATCTCCGCCCTGGAGGGTGGGGACAAATTCGGCACCTCCGTCTCCGTCGAGGGAAACCGCATGGCGGTGGGGGTATTGGGCGATGACCGGAGCGGGGTCCCCGCCGATTCCACGGATACGGGTGCGGTTTATCTCTTCACATTCGCCGATAGCAATTTCGGCGGGGCCACCCTTCAGGCCATCATCGGCGACAATTACACCGGCGGGAAAAATTATGACCAGAACCTCGACAATGGCGACCATTTTGGAACCGGGGTTTCACTCGCCGGGAACCGGCTGGCGGTGGGAGCGCAAAATGACGATGGAAGCGGAAACGGATGTTCGGGTTGCGGTGCGGTGTATCTATACACGTTCACCGACGGTTCGTTCAGCGGCGCCGCGCTGGCGGCAACCGTGGGTAGCGGTTATGGCGGAGCCAAGGATATTAACCAGGCCCTGGAGGCCAGTGACACCTTCGGCCGGTCCGTCTCCCTGGACGGCAACCGGCTGGCCGTCGGAGCCAATCAGGATGATGGATCCGGCAACGCCAAGGCGGACTCGGGAGCGGTTTATCTTTATACCTTCACGGATAGCAGTTTCAGCGGCGGAACCCTCGCGGCCACGATCGGGAGCGGGTACACCGGCGGAAAGAATATCGATCAGCCGCTGGATGTGAGCGACCAGTTCGGTAAAGATGTGTCTCTGGACGGCAACCGGCTGGCGGTCGGGGCATGGTCGGATGCGGGCAATGGCAACACCTGCACGAATTGCGGAGCCGTATATCTTTACACCTTCACCGACAGCAGTTTCAGCGGTGGCGCATTGGCCGCAACGATCGGATCCGGCTACAGCGGCGGAAATAATATCAACGTGACTGTGGATACCGGGGATAGTTTTGGCTCGTCGGTTTCTCTGGACGGTAACCGATTGGCGGTGGGCGCCATCAACGATTCCGGACCGTCCAATGCCACCACTTCGGCGGGCGCCGTTTACCTGTTCACCTTTTCCGATTCTTCGTTTGGCGGTGGGGAGCTTCGGTCCATTCTGGGCAACGGCTATACGGGTGGAAACAACATGAATCTGTTGTCGGTCGGGGCCAATTACCTCCTTGGCGGAGCGGTTTCCCTGAATGGCAACGGCCTCGCGGTAGGGGCCATTGGCGGGGATGCCGTCTACATCTTCACCTTCGCGGACGATGCGTTTGCGGGCGGGCAACAGGCGGGACAACTCGGATCAGGGTATAGCGGCGCGAAAAACCTCAACCAGAGCCTGGATGTCAGCGACAATTTCGGC
>PCWF01000264.1:4087-4201 GCA_002796165.1 Nitrospinae bacterium CG11_big_fil_rev_8_21_14_0_20_56_8 | reverse complement strand
ACGATGGCTCGGGAGGTGCTTGTAGTGATTGCGGTGCTGTGTATCTTTACACCTTTACGGACTCTTCGTTCAGCGGTGGGGCACTCGCGGCCAACATCGGCAGTGGCTATACCG
>PCWF01000264.1:0-4012 GCA_002796165.1 Nitrospinae bacterium CG11_big_fil_rev_8_21_14_0_20_56_8 | reverse complement strand
TGGCTGTAGGGGCTTATCTGGACGACGGCAATGGTAACGCGCTGACCGACTCCGGGGCGGTGTATCTCTACACCTTTACCGACAATGTGTTCAACGGCGGCACACTCGCGGCCACCCTCGGGAGTGGCTACACCGGAGGGAAAAACGTCAATCAATCCTTGGAGGGAAGCGATCAGTTTGGCCGGTCGGTTTCCTTGGAGGGTAATCGTCTGGCAGTCGGAGCCTCCGCCGATGACGGTTCTGGAAACAGCGGAACAGATTCGGGGGCGGTTTATCTCTATACGTTCAGCGATACGGCATTTACGGGAGGGGAAGCGGTCGGGGTTGTGGGTGCGAATTACAGCGGCGGCAAAAACATCACCGTTGGGCTGGACGACAGCGACCAGTTCGGGACGTCCGTATCCATGGACAATGGACGGCTGGTAGTGGGCGCTCCGTTTGACGACGGGTCGGGCAACGCAAACACGGACAGCGGCACGGTTTATTTCTTCGAGTTCCCCGACAGCGCCGATCAATTCGCGGGCGGGGAGATGCAGGCCATCGTCGGCCCAGGTTACTCGGGGGGGAAAAGCTACAACCAGAGCCTGGATGCGGGCGACGCATTCGGTACGTCCGTGGCTCTCGACGGTCAAATGATGGCCATTGGGGCAGAAGGGGACCAGGGATCGGGTAACCCCGGCACAAACCGGGGGGCGGTCTATCTCTATACATTCACCGACGACAAATTCGGCGGTGCCGTTCTTCAGGGGATCGTTGGCTCGGGATACACCGGCGGTAAGAATATCAATCAGGCGCTGGATGATTCGGATCAGTTCGGCAAAGGTGTCGATCTCGATGCCAACCGGCTCGCGGTGGGAGCCGATGCGGGCGATGGGTCGGGGAACGGTACCAATGGGTCCGGGGAAGTCTACCTTTATACTTTCACGGACAGCACCTTCAGCGGGGGAGCGCTGGCGGCGACCTTGGGGTCGGGTTACACCGGGGGAAAGAATATCGACCTGACAGCGCAATTGGGGACCACCGACCAGTTTGGCCGTTCGGTGTCTCTCGACGGTACCCGCCTTGCGGTCGGGGCGTTCAGCGATGACGGGTCCGGAGACTCGCTGGCGGATTCCGGCGCGGTGTATCTGTTCACTTTTGCCGACACCGCGTTCTCGGGCGGGTCCCTCGTTGCCACCATCGGTTCGGGGTACACGGGAGGCAAAAACATCGACCCCACCCTGGCCGCGAGCGACACCTTCGGCCAGGCCGTCTCGCTGGACGGAACCCGTCTCGCCGTCAGCGCAGGAGGCGACGATGGTTCAAGTGACACGGTGTCCGATGCCGGGGCGGTTTACCTGTATACCTTCACCGACGCGGCCTTCAGCGGGGGGACCTTGGCAGGTAAAATCGGTTCCGGCTATACGGGGGGCAAAAATGTCAACCAGTCCCTGGATTCCAGCGACAACTTCGGGGTCGATCTGTCTCTCGATGGCAACCGGCTGGCCATCGGTGCGTTGAATGATGACGGTGTCAGCAATGCCACAGCCGATGCCGGGGCGGTTTACCTGTATACCTTCACCGACTCCTCTTTCTCGGGCGGGGCTCTGGCGGCTACGATCGGCTCCGGCTATACCGGCTCGAAGGACATCAGCCCGCCCCTGGATACCGGCGACCGCTTCGGCCATAGCGTGGCCCTGGAAGGCAAAAAACTTGCGGTAGGGGCCGATGCGGACGACGCCTCCACCAACGCCGCCACCGATGCCGGGGCGGTTTACCTGTATACCTTCACCGACTCTGCTTTCTCGGGTGGCGCATTTCAGGGAATCATCGGCTCGGGCTATTCGGGCGGGAAAAATGTGAGCGTCAGTTTGAATGGGGCCGACTACTTCGGGGTTCCCATTTCGCTGGACGGGAACCGTCTCGCGGTGGGCATTCAACGGGATGACGGGGTGAGCAATGGAAATCCCAATGCGGGCGCGGTTCATCTCTATACCTTCCAGGACAGTTCTTTTGCGGGCGGAACGCTCCAATCCATTATCGGGTCCGGGTACACCGGGGGCAAGAACATCAACCTGACCCTGGACACGGGCGACGCGTTCGGGGACTCCGTTTCCCTCGACGGCAACCGCCTGGCGGTGGGGGCCGTTCAGGATGACGGTTCGGGAGCCAGCGGTTCCCTGGAAAAAGGCGCGGTTTATCTTTACACGTTTACGGATAGCGCGTTTGCCAATAACGGGAGCGCGACCGATGGATCCGGAGCGCTCCAGGCGGTCATCGGGTCCGGATACGCCACCCGTTCGAAGGATATCAATGTCACTTTGGATGATATCGATTACTTCGGCGGCCACGTTTCGCTGAATGGCAACCGATTGGCGGTTTCGGGGGAGGGAGATGACGGATTTGGGGACGGGTTAGCGAATTCCGGAGCGGTTTACCTTTACACCTTTACCGATTCTGCATTCTCCGGCGGGACATTGGCGGGTATTATCGGCTCGGGTTACACCAGCGGCAAGAGCATCAATCAGACGCTGGACGCCGGGGACGGTTTTGGTCACGGCCTGTCCCTGGACGGGACCCGCCTGTCGGTGGGCAGTCAAAATGATGACGGGGCATCCGACACTTGTACCGATTGCGGCGCGGTCTATCTTTACACCTTCACCGACTCTGTGTTCAGTGGCGGGGCGCTGGCCGCCACCATCGGGTCGGGCTACACGGGGGGAAATAACATCGATCAATCCCTTGATACCACCGACCGGTTCGGCATCGGCACCTCGCTGGACGGAAATACCCTGGCGGTGGGTTCCTGGTACGGGGATGGATCCGCAAACTCTGTGGCGGATTCCGGAGAAGTTCGAATCTATACCTTTTCGGACAGCGCGTTCAGCGGGGGGGTTTTGGCCGCGACCATCGGGGCAGGTTACACCGGCGACCAGGACATTGATGTTCCTTTGGGCTCTGGAGACGCGTTCGGATTTTCCGTTTCGCTGGATAACGGCCGTCTGGCGGTGGGAGCCTTCGGCGACGATGGTTTGAATAATGGTTCCTCGGATACCGGCGCGGTTTACCTATTCACCCTCGCCGGGGACTCGGTCCGGTCGGCGCAGTATGGCATCGGGGCCGGGTCGGACGTCACGATCACGCCCACCTCGATCACGAACATCCTCAACTCGGGCACCAACCTGGTGCTCCAGGCGAATAACGACATCACGGTCTTTAGCGCCATCTCCGCCAGCAATCCTTTCGGGGACGGCGGGGACTTCACGTTCCAGGCGGGGCGCTCCATCTTCGTCAACGCCAACATCACGACGGATAACGGGGCGTTGACGCTCATCGCCAACGACAATCTCGCCAACGGCGTGGTGGACAACCAGCGCGATTCGGGAACGGCCGTCATCACCATGGCGAGCGGGACGGCCATCGACACGGGAACGGGAACCTTCACCGCCGAGATGCGGCCCGGAACGGGAAAAACGAACAGCACGGCGGGAGCGATCACCCTGCGGACGGTTTCCACGGGAACGGCGTCGGTCCAGGGGACCACGTCGGTCGTCTTCAGCGGCAATTTCACCTCTACCGGGACCGTGACGATCGACGCGGATACGGACACGAACGGGGGATCGTTCACGCAGTCGGCCACGACCACGCTGAACACGGGCAACAACAACCTCTCGATCACCGCATCGGACCTGGTGGTGGCCAACATTTCCGGCGCGTCCTCGGGGCAGATCGACGCCGGGACGGGTAATGTCTCGATCTTCAAGTCGAACAGCAACGCCATCGAGCTGGGCACGGCGAACATCAGCGGGGCGATGAGCGTGCTGGGGATCGAGCTGGAAAACATCTTCGCGCAGAACCTGACCTTCGGCGGGAACGCCACGAGCATCACGGTGGACGGGATGACGGCGGCGAACACGAACAATATCGCGGGTACGCTGACGTTGAACGCGACGACGGATAACGCCTCGGTTACTTTCCAGAACACCGCTTCGACCTTCAACACGCTGGCGGTCAACGCCGATCAGGGTATGGG
>PCWF01000235.1:7218-8310 GCA_002796165.1 Nitrospinae bacterium CG11_big_fil_rev_8_21_14_0_20_56_8 | reverse complement strand
GGTTCTAAGTGGCGTTTGGTGATTCCGCACAATCTTGCTTATGGTGAAAAGGGCGCAGGCACGGCCATTGGCCCTTTCTCTACCTTAGTTTTTGAAGTGGAACTACTAGAAATTACGGAATAATTTTTTCTGATTTGGAATAAGCCGACATTTTACTGCGCCTTTTCTTAGGCGCTTGAAAGGCTTGTTGTCTTTGTTGTTGGGGCGTTTTTTTCATGGCTTCCCCAACTAAAGCATTTGGCCCAGTGCCGATCAAATCCGTTCTCTTCATTTTTATCAAAGTTTCTCGAATAAAATCTGCATTCTCAGGATCGTGATAACGCAATAAGGCTTTTTGCAAATGGCGTTGCGCTAAATCTTTGGGCACATAAATTTTGCCCTTTTTATAATTCAGCTTATGTAATGGGTCACGTTCGGAATAATACATGGCCGTTGCCAATGACATGGGCGAAGGATAAAAGGTTTGTACCTGATCGACGCGCATTTTGTTCTTTTTAAGCCAAAGCGCTAAATTCAACATATCCTCATCTTCGCAACCTGGATGGGCAGCAATAAAGTACGGAATAAGATACTGTTCTTTGCCTGCTTCTTTGGAATATTTATCAAATAAGGCTTTAAATTCATCAAAGGCGCCCATCTCTGGTTTCATCATTAAATCGAGGGTGCGTTTTTCGGTGTGTTCAGGCGCAATTTTTAAGTAACCCCCCACATGATGTGTCACTAATTCTTTAACGTATTCAGGATCTTTGACCGCTAAATCATAGCGAAGTCCCGAGGCGATAGCGACTCGTTTTACACCAGGAATAGCGCGCGCTTTACGATAAAGTTCGGTGGTTTGGCTATGATCGGTGATAAGGTTTTCGCAAATTTCAGGAAATACACAAGAAAGTTTGCGACAATGAGATTGAATCTCATCAGATTTACAGTTGAGATGATACATATTGGCTGTTGGGCCACCCAAATCAGAAATTGTGCCAGTAAAGCCAGGCGTTTTATCTCGAATATTTTCAATTTCTTTGAGTACGGACTCTTGAGAGCGAGATTGTATGACTCTGCCTTCGTGCTCTGTAATCGAGCAGAAAGTACAACCGC
>PCWF01000235.1:6280-7147 GCA_002796165.1 Nitrospinae bacterium CG11_big_fil_rev_8_21_14_0_20_56_8 | reverse complement strand
GTCCTGGATCAGTCCCGGTTCACGGCAGATGGCGGAGCGTCGGCAGCCGATATGGCACCAGCCATTTCTTCCGCAGCCAGCCGCTTTGTTTCAATGGTCTCGAGCAGCTGCTTCACGGCGGGCTCGCTCTTGGCCAGAAATGGAGACGGTGCCAGTCCCATGACGACCATGAGCACAGCCATCGGAATCAACAGGCCGAGTTCGCGCCTGTTGAGGTCCGGCATATCCCGGTTCTCGTCGCGGTTGAGCGTTCCCCAGAACATGGCGTAGACCATGTAGAGTAGATACACAGCAGCAAGAATTACCCCTGTCGTTGCAATTACAACCAGCCACGGACTGGCGAGCAATGTACTGCTGAACGACCCGATAAGAATCAGGAATTCGCCCACGAAACCGTTCAATCCCGGCAGTCCGGCCGACGCCAGCACGGACAGGACCATGAAAAATGTCAGCACCGGCACGGATTTGGCAATACCACCGAAATCAGACATTTCGCGCGTGTGGCGTCGTTCGTACAGCATACCCACGATGAGGAAGAGCGCGCCCGTCGAAATGCCATGATTGATCATCTGGATCATAGCGCCCTGCATGGCTTCCACGTTGAACGCGAAAATGCCGAGTACAACAAATCCGAGGTGGCTCACCGACGAATAGGCAACCAGTTTCTTGGCATCGGTCTGGGCACGGGAAACCAGGGCTCCGTACACAATCCCGATGACGGCCAGAACTGCGAACAGCATGGCATAATCCTGCGCTGCGTTCGGAAAGAGCGGAAGGCAGAACCGGACCAGGCCGTATGTGCCCATCTTCAGCAGGACACCCGCCAGAACCACGGAGCCTCCGGTTGGCGCCTGGACGTGGGCGTCG
>PCWF01000235.1:0-6247 GCA_002796165.1 Nitrospinae bacterium CG11_big_fil_rev_8_21_14_0_20_56_8 | reverse complement strand
TTGGCCACCGCACCCACCAGCAAAAACAGAGTGATCAGCAGGATCACATCGTCGTTGGCCATGAAGAGTTTGGGAGCCGCCTGGAACACATCCACGTAATTCAAACTTCCAAAATGCTCGAAAATGACGAAGGCGGCGATCACCATCCCCACGTCACCGATCACGTTCATCACAAACGCCTTGCGGGCCGCCAGGACGGCGCTGGTTCGATCTCTCCAGAAGCCGATCAACAGATAGGAAGCCAGACCCACCAGCGCCCAGCCCACGATCAGGAAAAAGAAATCGGCCGCTCCCACCAGGGTGCACATGGAGAAGATGAACAGGTTCATGTAAGCAAAGAACCGGCTGTACTCGGGATCGTGCGACATGTACCCGATGGAATAAACGTGAATGACGAATCCCACGCCGGTGACCACCAGGAACATGAATACCGAAAGCGGATCGACGAGCAGGGCGAGGTTGAGCGTAAACTTGCCCGACGTGATCCAGGTATAAAGCGTGATGACGTGGTTAAGCCGCTGATCGGGCTCCAGAACGCTCATTTCGAGCAGGAGGGTCAGCGTGGCCAGGAAGGCGGCCCCGACGGTCCCGCAGGCGATCCATCCCACGCGATCGCGGGGAATGCGCTCCCCAAACCAGCTCAGAAAGATGAATCCCGCCAGGGGAGCCAGAAGAATCAACCACGCATAACCGAACAAGGCATTACCCTTTCAAAACGTCCAGATGGTCCACATCGAGATCGTGGCGCGTCCGGAAAATGGTGAGGATGATGGCCAGCCCCACCACCACCTCCGCCGCCGCGACGGTCATGATCACCAGCGCAAAAATCTGCCCGTCGATGGACCTCAGCTCATTGGAATAACCGATGAGCAGAAAGTTCACCGAGTTCAACATCAACTCCACGGACATGAACATGATCAGGGGATTTCTGCGGATCACAAATCCAAGCGCCCCGATGGAAAATATCAGCGCGCTGATCAAAAGTATGAAATGGGGACCCATGGTTATCTCGCTCGCCGTCTCAAAGGTTTGAGTGGAAATTTCGCCAGGCAGATGACTCCCACCGCCGCCACCAGCAGGAGGATCGAAGCCAGTTCAAAAGGAACCAGATGGCGCGAGAACAGTTCGATCCCGACGGCCTTGGCGCTTCCCACTTCGGTGATTTTCGCCGGGGTGAACATCCCTTCCACCGGCTGGGTTTTGCCGACGCGCGCCGACAGCATCAACTCCGCCGAAAGGATACCCACAAAACCCAAGGCCATGAATTTGTGGAAGGAAAATTCCTGTTTCTCCTTTTTTCCTCCCAGGAGTGCGATGATGAACAGGAACAGGATCATGACCGCCCCGGCATACACGATGATCTGGACGGCGGCGATGAATTCGGCGTGATATAAAAGGAACAGGAGGGCCAGGCACATCATGTGCCCGATCAGGTAGAGGGCGCAATAGATGGGCGACGAACACAGGATAACCCCCAGCGCCGCCAGCACCGCGGTAATCCCCACCACAAAAACCACTACATCGTAGGTCACCTCAAACAGGTTGAAGTCGACCCAACTGAAATCAAACACCGTGTCTCCTCCTCCACTCCTCACATCCTCCCCGCTTCCGCCGGGAGTATCGCTTCAAGAACCCTTCCACTCTTCGGGGTTTTCCACGCCGCCCCCTGGCCTTCCCGGATGATTCAGGCTGGCTCCAGAACGCGGACCCATTTGGAGATCCCCTTAAATTTTAATCGTGTTGCCCAGAATATCGTGACGGAACCGGTTCGGCTCGGGATAAACCAGCAGATCCGACTTCGTGGCGATATACTTGTCCCGGTCGTAATCGGCCAGTTCGTAATGCTCCCGAAGGACCACCGCATCGACCGGGCAGGCCTCCTCGCAATATCCGCAATAGATACAGCGAAGCAGGTTGATCTCGTAAACCGCCGCGTAACGTTCTCCCGGCGACACCGGGTTTCTGGGATCGTTCTCCGCCGCGACCACGTGGATGCACCCCACCGGACAATTGATGGAGCACAGACTGCAACCCACGCATCGCTCGAGCCCGTTTTCATCCCGATTCAGGAAATGACGTCCCCGAAACCGCTGAGGCATGGTCCGCTTCACATCCGGATACTGAAACGTGACGGGTTTTGAGATCATGTTCTTAAACGTCACACCCAGGCCGATCAGCAGGTTTTTGGCTCCTTGTATGGCTGTTTGCAACATGGTTCTATCCCCGAATCACAGCACCTTGAGGGCGCTGGTGAGCAGAAGGTTGAAAATGGCGATCGGCAACAGGAACTTCCACCCGAACGTCATCAGACGGTCGTATCGAATACGCGGGAAGGTGGACCGAAGCCAGATAAAGAAACAAAGGAGGAACAACACTTTAAAAGCAAATGCCAGAAATCCGGTCAACGCGTTCTGAGGCAGGATGTAGGTGTTCCACCCTCCCAGGAACAGAAGGGTCACCAGGGAACTCATGGTCACCATATTGATGTACTCGCCCATGAAGAACATCGCGAATTTCATCCCGGTGTACTCCGTATGGAATCCCGCCACCAGTTCCTGCTCCGCTTCAGGCAGGTCAAAGGGAGCCCGGTTCGTCTCCGCCACCCCGGCAATAAAAAACAGCAGGAACGCGAGCGGCTGGACCAGAATGAAAGGCACCGCCTCCTGGCTTTTCACCATATCCACCAGGTTGAGAGACCCGGTCATTACAATGATGCTCAGGGCCGCGATGCCCAGGGTCAGTTCGTAACTGATCATCTGCGCCGAAGAACGCAGGCCGCCCATCAGCGAATACTTGCTGTTGGAGGATAACCCGGCGATCACCTTGCCATAGATTCCCATCCCCGAGATGGCGAAAATAAACAGGATGCCGCTGTCGATGTTGGCGATCCACGGCCCGATCGTTTGCCCAAAAATCTCGAACGGCTGGGTGATGGGAATCACCGCGAACGACAGGATGGCGGTGAACACCACGATCGCCGGAGCGAGGTGAAACAGAAACTTGTCCGCCGAACTCTGAATGATGGATTCCTTGAACAACAACTTGATCGAATCGGAAATGGGTTGGCCCAGACCAAACGGACCGACCCGGTTGGGTCCAAGGCGAACCTGGAACCGGCCCATCAGCCGCCGCTCCAGCCAGACGAGGCCGGGCACCACCGCCGTCAGCGCCACCGCGATGATTATGGCCTTGACCCCTCCAACAATCAGATAGATGTAGGGTTCAAAAAAATGGACGATATCGTCGATCAAACGTTTTCCCTTTCCACAGACCGGAATTCCATTTCGCTACGCTTTCCGGATCTCCACCCAGGAGACCCCCCCGCCTTGCAGGATCGAACGGACCCCCTGGTCGTCGGAAACACGGGGCACGATCACCCCGCCCGGATTACACCGGTCGGACACCGCCACATCGGCGGTCACGACACCCGGCTCCGCGGAGAGGACCACCCGTTCTCCTTCGTGCAGTCCCAACCGTTCGGCGTCCACCCGGTTCATGTGCACAACCGAGGGTTTGAAGTGGTGCTTCAGGTCGGAGTGGGCGTCCAGGATCTTGTCATTGCAAAACAGATAATCCGCAACCCGGAGCTTCAAAGCCCCATTTTTCGGTGCGGACGACGCATCGGCTTTTTGCGGTCCGGGACCACCGTTCCAGGGGGGCGCAACCCGGTTTTTCCCCTGATCTTTGATGGATGCCTTGTCGATGCCCGCATAGGATTCGACTTTTTCGGCGATCTCCCGCGTCACGCCGAACAAAGATGAATAGTCCGTTTCGTCCCCCAGGGCGGCGCACATCCCCGAGACGATTTGCCAGTCGGGGGGATTCTGCGTGGTGAGCCCCCGGCGGCGGTACTGGACGCGCCCGCCGATATTCGTCGTGGTCCCTTCGTCATAGGCCGGACCGTTGGACGGAAGAACGATGTGGGCGAGCCGCGACGTTTCGGTCTCGATCATGTCGTGAACCACCAGAAGATCGAGTTTTTTAAGCGCTTCTTCAATTCGTTTGCCGCCGGGAAAATCCAGGACGGGATTGGACCGGTACACCAGCAGGGCCTTCAACTCGCCGCTCTCCGCCTTGCGGATCATTTCCAGGGCGGAAAGCCCGGGATCGAGCGGAGACTCCTCACCGAAGTTTTCCCGGATGGCCTCGGCCTCCGACAGCGGCACCCCACCCGGATAATAATCGGGAAGGACTCCCATGTCGAGAGCCCCCACAGCGTTGGTGTAAGGAGCGGCGGGAATGGCCCCGCACTCGATGGTCGGGATTTTCGAGATGACTTCCAGGAGCCGCTTCAGGATCCGGTTGGAATCGCCAGTCAGGGCCGCGGGATTGTACACAACGCAAATCCGCATGCTGGTCCGCACCAGCTCGACCAACTCCTTCATTTTATCGGCGGGAATTCCCGTGGGGGCGGAGGCCGCCGCATCTCCCAACCCGGCATCCACGTCAAGCTCTTTGGCCAACCCCCCGGCCAGCGCGGCCAGCGCGGCGCCATCGGCGCCCACGTTGTAACGGACCGACAGGGCCGCGAATCGATCGAGATCCGTGGTTTGGTCGTTCAAAATCGCAAGTTTCACCCGTTTCCGCGTGATCGCTTTCTTGATCCGCAATTCCACGATGGGAAGCTCCTCCGGCGGATCGCTGGCAATCAGGAGAACGAGATTGGTGTCCTCCAGCCGCGACAGGTCGTAGTGTTCCACCGGCAATCCCGGGGTTTCCGGGTACGCTTTATGGTCGATGTTGTTCGTTTTCAACCGCTGGCGGAAGAATTTCTGGTAAAGGTAGAGGTCCTCGTTACTCCCGTAGGGGGACCCCAGGAACCCGACGCTTCCCGGACCATGCTCGTCGGCGATTTTTTTGAGAGCTTCGGCAACCCCCGCCGCGGCCTCCCTCACCGGGAGCACTTTGCGCGCGCCGCCGGAAACGGTCGACGCGTCGAGGATGCGTGTCTCGCTATGCGCAAATTTGTAGCCCCACCGCGCCTTGTCGCAGATCCAGCCATCATCGACCGCATTGTTGGGCCGGGTTTCAATGCGCATGAACTTGTTGAGCCGGGTCCCCATCGTCATATTGCAGTTGCAACCGCAATGCGCGCAAAGCGTGTCTGAATTCTTGAGATCCCAGGTGCGGGCCTTGAACCGGAAATCGGAATTGGTGAGCGCACCCACCGGGCAGATATCGATCACGTTACCGGAGAACCGGGTATCGTACGGCCGGTTGTCGAAGGTCCCCACGTCGTTGTGGAATCCACGGTTGAGCATGACGAGCGCCCGCTCCTGCTCGATGATGTCGCTGTACCGCGTGCACCGCTGGCAGGCAATACACCGCTCCCGGTCGATGGTGATCACCGGACTGAGGGAGGTGGCCTTTGCATTATGCGCCCGGTCGAATTCCATGCGGGTCGTTCCCGGGCCGTATCTGAAGGTATTGTTCTGAAGCGGACATTCGCCCCCCTTATCGCAGACGGGGCAATCCAGCGGATGATTGAGGAGGGTGAATTCGAGAACCCCCTTGCGGGCTTTTTCCACTTTCGGCGTTTGGGTCAAAACCACCATGTCGGGCGCCACGGCCTGGGTACACGCGGTGACCAGTTTCGGCATTTTTTCCACTTCCACCAGGCACATCCGGCAACACCCAAAGGGCCCCAGCTTTTCGTGGTAACAGAACACCGGAATCTCGATCCCTACTTTTTTGGCGGCGTCCACGACCATCGTTCCCTTGGGGGCGCTGACCGCCTGGCCGTCGATGGTAAGTTTTATTTCATCGGTCATGGTTGGCTCGATTCTATACCGCTCCGGCGGTCGCTTTTTGGAGCAACGCCTTATAGTCTTCACGGAAGAGCTTGATACTGCTGGCCACGGGGGAAACGGCGGCGTCTCCCAGGGGACAAAAGCACTTGAAGCTCATGTTGTCACAGATATCCAGGAGTTTTTCGACCTGCTGTTCCACCCCTTTCCGGTTTTTGATCTGGCCCAGGATCTGCCACATCCATCGCGTTCCTTCGCGGCAGGGCGTACACTTGCCGCAGGATTCGTGCATGTAAAAACTGACCAGCCGCAGGGTGGTTTCAACGACGTTGACCGAGTCGTCCATCACGATAAGCGCCCCGGAACCCAGCATGGAGCCCGCGGCCTGAAGTGACTCGTAATCGTAGAGGACATCCACTTTGTCGGCGGGAAGCATGGGGACCGACGAGCCGCCGGGGATGAACGCCTTCAGCTTGTTGCCGTTGACGATGCCCCCTGCA
>PCWF01000114.1:4080-12351 GCA_002796165.1 Nitrospinae bacterium CG11_big_fil_rev_8_21_14_0_20_56_8 | reverse complement strand
TCCACCAGGGACTCAACGTCGGAAGCAATAACCCGAATCATTTCCTCCTTGCCCACGCCTCCCCGGTCGAAAATAATATCCGGAACCGAACCAAACGAACGAATCGCGGTGGCCGTTCCCCATTCCAGCGAGGAGCCCTCTTGAACCTTCACCTTCCTGGGTTCCCGTTGCCTATCAAACGAAGCAATCTTAAACCTCAGCTTTTTACAAATCCGGATCAATTCGTCATCGAACTTGATATTCATCACCGCCCTTTTGGAGGGATCGAATTTCATCACCGTCAAAACGATATCCGCCACATGGCGTGATCCACCAAATTCGGGGAAAGCGAGAGTCGCAATATCCTCCCCCTTTTTAATAATGCGGCCGGGAATGCCAATCACATCGTCCAAATCGACTGCACCCTCAAGACCCGCTCCAAGGTTCGACTGAACTTCCGGAATCAATTTTCCGATCCGGTTCGCCTTCAGCAATTCCACCGCGCGGCACGTCCGTTGCAAAAGCTCATACCGTTCACAGTTCTGGTTCACCATGACCAGCGGCTCGACGCAGGGGATGCCCTTCCCCGTGAGAACACCCCCCGCAATGGCTTGGCCGATAAATTCCTTGGCCATGACAATGGAAGAAAGCAAATCCTGCCCCTTCGCCAAACTCGCGGTGATGGCGGCGGAAAGTACGCACCCTGTTCCATGTATGTTCTGCCGGGAAATTCGATCCGATTCCAGCAGAACCGGCTTGCCCCCGTTGTAGAAAAAATCTTCCGGATTGCCCTTCAAGTGGCCTCCCTTGATCAAAACCCCGCGCGGCCCCAGTTTCAAAATAGCCTTTGCGGCCTTAAGGCGGCCCGGCAAATTTTTGATCCGGATACCCGATAAAATTTCAGCTTCCTTCAAGTTCGGCGTCACCAGCAATGCCATCGGCAACAATCGAGCCTTGAGAAGCTCCACACCTTTCCGGGACAGCAGACGCTTTCCATTAAAGGATTCAATGACCGGGTCGACGACCAGCTTTTTAATCCGGAATCGGCGCAACCCGTCCGCGACCGCTTCCACCAGTTCCTCATTACCCAGCATGCCCGTTTTCACCGCGCCGGGGGCACCATCTTCCAACACCGCCTTGAGTTGACCTTCCACGGCGTCGCGCGGAAGATCCCGGGTGCCTGAAACTCCAGCGGTGTTTTGAAACGTAATAGAAGTGATTACCGATTTTCCAAAAACCCGGTGCGATGCAAATGTTTTAAGATCCGCCTGAATACCGGCCCCACCGCTGGAATCGGAACCGGCGATCGTCAACGCAGTTTTCATCGATTTAAATACCATAGCGCTCCTTCCAAACAGACAACGAATACTATTATTCAAAAGGGAAAAATCAGACTAACACGGAACCCGGAAGCGAAAAAGTACAAACCCGGCTTCAAAACACATACTTAAAGGGATCTAAAAATAGACTCAGCCGACGGTGACCGACTTGGCAAGGAAGCGGGGTTTATCCACGTTACACTTGAGCGAGGTGGCGGTAAAGTAAGCCAGAAGCTGGCCGATCACGAGTTGGATCAGGGGAGCAACCAGGGGGGGGACGGGGGGAAGAATCAATTCTTCGCTGAACAGATCCCGGTTCTTCCCCCTGTCGTCGAAATGGATTCCAAGGACGAAGCCGGAACGGGCGCGAATCTCCTCGACGCTATGGATCGTCGCCTGATAGAGGAACTTGTCCTCTCTGGGGGGAATGAAAACCACGGAATAAATTTCCTTATCGATCAAGGCCAGCGTTCCGTGCTTGAGAAACCCGCCGGGCATTCCCTCGGCATGCACATACGCCACTTCCTTCATTTTGAGCGCCGCCTCCAACGCGATCGGGTAATAGATCCCCCGGCCCAGGTAAAGCCAATGCCGCACTTTCGAATGATTGCTGGCAATTCGATGTATGAATCCCGAACGCTCGTTCAGGATATTCTGAATGATTCCGGGAAGGTCCCGGAGAGAAGCGAGATGCTTTTCATACTGGCCCCGCGTTATTTTTTTGGCTTTCAATCCCAGCCTTAACGCAATGAGAATCATGACCGCCATTTGCGAAAACGCGGCTTTGGTGCTGATCACGCTGATCTCGGGACCCGAATTCTGCAGAACCACCTTATCCACCATCCGGGCGATCGACGAGCCCATGACGTTGACCACGGCGGCGGTTTTGGCATGGGCGGCCTTCCCCTGCTTGATGGCAGAGAGAGTATCGTAAGTTTCCCCCGATTGGGAAATCGCAAGCACCATGCTTTTACGGTTTAAATTCGCGAGCCCGACGAATTCATCCGAACTGATGGAGGGAAGGAACACACCGGCCAAAGAAGAAAACACGTATTGCGCGAACTTGGCCACGTAAAAAGTGGTCCCGACTCCCACGAGGTAGGCCGTATCGCTTTTTAAAATCATATCGGCCACTTCATCCAGATCCGAAATATCAAGCTCCAGAACCGTGCTCACCATTTGGGGTTGCTCGTAAATCTCCTTCAGCATGTAATGCGGATACCCGCCTTTCCTGGAGGTTTCGCTGTCCCAGTCGATCTTCGTGATCGGCTTAGCCACCTCTTTCCGCGTCACATAATTCTTAACCACGTACGCATCCCGGGACACAATGGCGTATTCCCCGTCGTCCAGGATCACCGCATTCTTGGTATGTTCGATGAAAGCATTGAAATCGGAACCGATGAACTTGATCTCGTCCCCGATCCCCAGCATGAGCGGAGACTCGCGCTTGGCGCAATAGATCTGGTCGGGCTGATGAACGGTGATGAACGCAAGGGCAAACGACCCCTCAAGCAGGTTGAGGGTTTTGACCATCGCCTCCTCGATATTTTTGTGTTTTTTGTAGAATTTCTCCAGAAGGTGGGGAATCACCTCGGTATCGGTATCTGAAAGAAACCGGACCTTTTCGTGAATCAACTGATCCCTCAGCGCCCGGTAGTTGGAGATAATTCCGTTATGCACGACCGCGAACTTTCCATCGCCGGAAGTGAAGGGATGAGTGTTGCGGCGGACCACTTTGCCGTGCGTCGCCCAACGCGTGTGCGCAAGGCCTATCTGGCTCTTCAGCGAGAGGACATTTTCTTTACGGAAAAACTTTTCGACCTCGCCGACATCTTTTTTTATCAAGAGGCGGGTCCCGTTCATCAGGGCCACGCCGCAGGAATCGTAGCCGCGATATTCGAGATTCAGGATCCCCTGGTAAAGGGAATCGACGATATTTTTAAATCCTACAACTCCGCTGATACCGCACATAATTCGTCTTGGAAGTTATTTTCCGCCCACCGTGTATCGGGGAGCCAGCACTTTTCCGGGAGGAACGATGGTTCCCGGCGCAATCGTGTTCCCGGCGCCCACCACGACCTTATCGCCGATGAATGTCCCTAATTTGAGCAGACCGGTGTTGATCGGCCGGTTGCCGCTCTTCACCGATATCGGTTTCCAGTCCACGGCCCGGTTCACCGTCATCGTCCCCGCGCCGAAGTCCACCCCTTCCCCGAGAACGCTGTCGCCGATAAAAGAGAGGCGACCCACCCGGGTATTGTCAAGGATGACACAGTTCTTCAATTCCACACCGTAGCCCACCGAGCAATAATTTCCCAGCGACGTGTAACTGCGGATGAGCGAGTTGTTGCCGATATAGCATCCCTTGCCGATGGAACACGGCCCCTCGATCACGGCACCCGCCTTGATAATCACGTCGTCCTCGATATGCACGACACCCTGGATCGTGACATTCCCCTCCAGCCGGGCCGACTTGGCGATCGACGATTCCTTCCATGAATCCATCAGCACCCGGTTTGCAGTCAGGATTTCCCATGGATACACGATATCCAGCCATTCGTCCTCCCACATGGAGGCCCGCAGATTTTCCTCGCCGACCAGCGACTTGAGCGCCTTCTCCATGGAGCGGCCTTTCTTTTCCAGCAAATCGAAAAAGGAAGCCGACAGAATGAACACTCCCGAAAGCACGTAATTTCCCAACTCATCCCCTTTAGGTTTTTCGATGATCCGGGTGATCTTCATATGTGCGTTCAGAAAAACGTTCCCGAACATCTCGTTCGATGGCGGAAGGCAAATCGACGCCACGGGGCATTTGAAGGAATGAAAGGACTGCTGGGTTTTGCTGAATATGTTGGCGGCGGTCAACGTATCGCCGTAAATCAACATGAAAAATTCGCCAGGAGAGATTTTGTTCCGGACCTGGAGCACGGCGCCACCGATATCCTCGGCGGTCTTTTGCTCCACATAGTGCAGGTTCAGCCCATTGTTCGAATACTCCGAAATGCACTCGATCATTTTTTCCTTCTGATGCCCCACCACGACAAAAATATCGTTGATGCCGGCACTCTTCAGGAGATTGAGCGTGTTGTCGAACAAGGTGCGTCCCCCCACCCGAATCATCGGAATGGGCCGGGTCGCAGAAATCGGACCCAGGTTCGCTCCCTTTCCTCCGGCAAGAATGACCGCTTTCATTCAACGTGTCCGGTACAGGTGATCGTCAACATTACCTCCCTCACAAAACCGGGCCCTTGCGCCCGAGAATGGTTTCCGCACGATGGAGATCGTCTAGCGAGTTGATCCCGAAAATCTCATCCGCATCGGAAATCTGAAGCGCCTCGACCCGGAAATGGTGATCGACCAGATACGATATGGTATCGGTCAAATAAAATTCTTTTTGAGCGTTATTGTTGTCAATTGAGCTTAATGCCTTATAAAACAAGGCATTGTCAAAACAGTAAACCCCGGCGTTGAATTCGTCAACTTTTTTCTCCTCCGCAGTGGCATCCCGGTCTTCCACAATCCCTTTCACCTTTCCACCGGCATCCCGGATAATCCGGCCGAAATCTTTCGGGTCCGGACATTTCAACGTCAGCAGACCGCAAGCGGCCCCCGTCGCGCGGCGAAGCCGAACCAGCCGGTTAAGCGTTTCAGCGGTGAGAAAGGGCATGTCACCGCACAAAACCAGAACATCGCCGGCAAAATCGGACAACAACGGTTCGGCTTGCCGAGCGGCGTGTCCCGTTCCCAATTGCTCGCGTTGCTCCACGAATTCGATATCGGGGTACCACCCCTCGCACACCGCGCGAACTTCACCCGCTTGGTGGCCGATCACCACGATCAAACGATCATGGGCAACCCCACGCAGTGTTTCAAGGATGAAATGTAACAGAGGGCGTCCGCCCAGAGGCTGGAGAACCTTGGCCAGGGGAGATTTTAAACGAGTGCCCTTCCCGGCCGCAAGAATAACGACCGCGAGGCTGATATCACGCATCTAACCGGATCTTATAGTCCTGAAGTTTTTTACGAAGCGTGTTGCGATTGATGCCCAGAATGTTGGCCGCCTGGGTTTTGTTTCCCCCAACCTCGTTCAACACGATTTCCAGAAGCGGTTTTTCGACCCCCGAGACAATTGTCTCGAACAGGTGCCCGTTTTGAGTGCCATCCATGTGACCCACATAACCTTTGACGGTGCGTTGCAACCACTTTTCAAGAAAGGAGTGAACTTTTCGGTCCGCCTTCTGCATAACACGGGAGGGAAACAGGTTGTAACCGAAGAATCCATTAAGGTGGATTCCTGCACAATTACCGGGGTTGTGTGGGGGGATACTAACAAACAATTTTTGCACGGTCAAGGTTATTACACCACAGAACCCCAAGCCCTTATAATAACAAGTTGATTCAAATGTGATCCCGTTCTAAGATGAAGGTCCTGAATGCATCATTCCTTTTCAAATCATACTGAAATGAGACCCAAAGTCGGGTTCGCCACCCTGGGGTGCCGAACCAATCAGAACGACACCGCCGAAATGCAAACTCTCCTGGAGCAGGAGGGCTTCGAAATCGTCTCTCCCGAAGAACGGGCGGACGTGTATGTCATCAACACATGCACGGTTACGGCGCGAAGCGATCATCATTCCCGGCTTGCGGCGAAGAAATCCCTGTCCATCAACGAAAACGCCCTGGTGGTGTTCACCGGCTGTTACGCCCAGTTGAATCCCGAGGAAGCCTCCCGGTTGAAGGGACTGGACATCGTCCTGGGAAACGCCAACAAGCTGGAAGTGGCCCGCGTCATCCGGGAGCGGATGGAAGCGGATCAACCCTTAAAATCCCCGGGCTCCGCCCAGGTGTACATGGACAATATCCAGGCCCGGCGAAGATTTCGCACCATTCCCGTCACCCGGTTTCAGGGCCGGACCAAAGCCTTCGTCAAAGTGCAAACGGGTTGCGAGGAAAAGTGTTCCTTTTGCACCGTGGTCCGGGCGAGAGGACGCTCCTTGAGCGATTCGCGCGAAAATATTTTGAATAACATTCGCCAGACCCTCGCGGCCGGGTTCAAGGAAATCACCCTCACCGGAATCAATCTGGGCACCTGGGGGATGGATTTCACTCCACGGGAAACGTTTTCATCCCTTGTCCGGGACGTCCTCCGCCAGGCGGGAGACTACCGCGTCCGCCTCAGTTCGATCAATCCCATGGAGATCGACGACGCCTTGATCGCCATGATGCGGGACGATCCCCGGTTGTGTCCTCACCTCCATATCCCCCTCCAGAGCGGAAACGATGAAATCCTGCGCCGAATGCGGCGCAACTACGACTCCCGGCAATACCGAGAAGTGGTGGAGCGCGCCGCCTCCCGAATTCCCAACCTGGGGCTGGGGGCCGATATCATCGTTGGTTTTCCAGGAGAAACGCAGGAACAATTCGAAAATACGCGGCGCATGGTCGAGGACCTGCCCTTTGCATATCTGCACGTTTTCAGCTACAGTCCCCGAAAAGGAACCGAGGCCTACGATCACGCCGACGACGTACCCAAGTCGGCCAAGAAAGAAAGGCATCGCATCCTGACGGACCTCGCTCAGGAAAAATGTCTGGCCTTTCGGCGCGGCCTTCTGAACACCACCGCAACGGTACTGGTGGAGTACCATCGCGATCCCTCAACCCGACTTTTACGGGGCTACACGGAGCACTATTTACCCGTTCAGTTGGAGGGAGAAGATACCCTGGGCAACCACCTGGTTCAGGTGAAACTGAAGGAAGTCGACGACCAGCGGGTTTATGGATGCCGCCTCTCATAACCCTCACTACCGATTTCGGCCTCGCGGATCCCTTCGCCGGTATCATGAAAGGGGTGATTTTACGCATTGCCCCCTCCGCCACGATCGTTGACCTGACCCATGAAATCCAACCCCAGAATATTATGCAGGCCGCGCAAGTCCTTGGGGCCGCCCATCCCTATTTCCCACCGGCCACGATTCACGTGGTGGTGGTCGATCCCGGAGTGGGTTCCGCCCGCCGGCCGATCGTGGTGAAGTCGCGCGCCGGCCTGTTCGTGGGTCCCGACAACGGGGTCCTCACACCCGGTATCCGTGCCGGGTGCAAGATCTATGAAATAAACCGCGGGCGGTATTTTCTTCCCTCCCCCTCTACCACCTTTCATGGGCGGGACATGTTCGCCCCGGTGGCGGCCTGGCTGGCGCGGCGAACGCCTCCGGGCCGAATGGGGCGGCGGATCACCGATCCGGCAACCCTGGCCATGCCCGAAGCCCGGCTCACAAATGGGGCTATTACGGGACAGATCATTTATATTGACCGGTTTGGAAACCTGATGACCAATATCTCTGCAGATTTTTTAAAGAAAACCTTTGCCGACTGGAAACAGTTAAAAGTGAAAGCAACTGCGAAATACACCCTTTCCCTGGTCGATCATTACGCCGCGGTCGGGCCCGGACATCTGGGGGCTCTGATCAACAGT
This sequence comes from Nitrospinae bacterium CG11_big_fil_rev_8_21_14_0_20_56_8, assembly GCA_002796165.1. GTDB lineage: Bacteria > Nitrospinota > Nitrospinia > Nitrospinales > VA-1 > 21-14-0-20-56-8. Next base: position 4,581 of record PCWF01000114.1, on the reverse strand, counting down.
TGGGATCGGCTTGAAATTTTCAGCCGGGGAGGATGCGCCGCAAAACAGCTTCGCCTTGGAATTGATTCGCCGGTTGTAGTTAAGGGAAGCACATGAACGGAATCAAGATCATCTGCCAGAACAAAAAGGCCCGGCATAACTACTTTATCGAAGAATCCTTTGAAGCGGGGATCGTATTGCAGGGCACCGAAGTGAAAGCGCTGAGAGACGGGAAGGCCAACCTAACCGACAGCTATGCGGCCTTGCACGGGGAAGAGGTTTGGCTTCACAACTGCCATATCAGCCCCTATGGTCCGGCAAATCAGTTCAATCACCATCCCCTTCGCCAGCGAAAACTTCTCCTGCACAAAAAAGAAATCACACGGCTTATCGGCAAAAGTCAGGAAAAGGGATTGAACCTGATCCCGTTGAAAATGTACTTTAAAAACGGAAAGGTAAAAGTCGAGTTGGCCACGGCCCGCGGCAAAAAGCTTCATGACAAGCGGGCGACCATCAAAGAGC
>PCWF01000114.1:303-4071 GCA_002796165.1 Nitrospinae bacterium CG11_big_fil_rev_8_21_14_0_20_56_8 | reverse complement strand
CGCTTCGCACCGGAAGAGAGATGTTCCATGCGCCCATGGACAATGCAGATCCTCCCCTGGATGACCGGCATCCCCCGGCGGGGCAGATGTTTATTCTGGCTCCTGGTTCAACTCGTTTTCGCCGCATCTCCAGTTTTTGCGGAAGACCCCGCATTGAACGAAGAAACCGAAAAATACGGGATTGTGAATCTCCAGTTGGAAAACGATCTATGGGGAAGGGGGACCGATCGGCATTACACCCACGGAACCCGTATCTCCTTCCTGACCAAGGCCCACCCGACCGAGTTCAGCGGCGACGTCAAGAACTGGGTGGAAGATCACATTCCCGACTATTTTCTTCCCGACACCGGGCGCATCGGTTTCATCCTGGGACAAAACCTGTTTACCCCGGAAAATATCCGCAAGGAAGAATTGATCCCCGACGACCGGCCCTATGCCGCCTGGTTGTATATCGGCGTGGGGCTGGTGGCCGAGAAAACTTCCGGAGCGAGGCCCTATCTGGACAACCTTGAGATCAATGTCGGCGTCGTCGGACCCGCCGCCCTGGGAGAAGAGACCCAGACCGAGGTTCATCGCATCAAAGACGTCCAGATCCCCAACGGGTGGCGGCACCAGTTGGACAATGAATTCGGATTCCTGATTTCCTATGAACGCAAATGGCCCTTTCGGTATAAGCCGGAGGGGTTTCTCGACTACGACCTGACCCCCAGCCTGGGCGCCACGTTGGGTAATGTCTACACCTATCTCTCCACCGGTTTCACGGTGCGGATGGGAAACGACCTTCCCAGCGATTATGGCCCCCCGCGGATCCGGCCGGGTTTGTCCGGATCCGGATTTTTCAAACCTTCCAACCGGTTCGGCTGGTACATTTTTGCCGGAGTCGAAGGCCGTTTAGTCGGACGAAATATTTTTCTCGACGGGAACACGTTCGCCGACAGTCACAGCGTGAGCAAGGAAATCTTCGTGGGGGACCTTCAGGCCGGGGTGGTCGTGACCCTTTTCAGGGACTTGCGGCTCGGGTTCACCAATATTTTCCGAACCACCGAATTCAAAAAACAAAAGGAAGGAGACGAATTCGGGTCCATTTTTTTATCCTACCGATGGTGATAAAAAAGGGTAAGATAAGGCCATACGAAAGATATTAAGGAGAAAAATGCTTCAGATCCTGTTGGTATTTCTGCTCATTTTTCCGGCTTCCATCCAGGCCGCCCAAATCGTTCTCGCCTTGCATTTGGACGACCTTGGCGAAATCCACTCCCCGGTTCCCTCCCCGAGTCCTTCCGATAATTCGAAAGGCCGGCTCCAACCGGATCCGTTTGCGCACATTCTCAAACAAAAGGAGCAACTTGGCCTGACCGAAGAACAGTTAAGCCGGATCGAGCAAATCGGATTTGAACATAAAAAAAACCGGATCCGTGACGAAGCGGAGTTGGAGACGCTACACATCGAGCTGGAGCGGGAACTCCATTCCGAGGAGATCGACCCTGCGATAGTGGAATTGCTTTCGGGGAAGCTGAGCCAGGCCCGGGCCAACATTCAAAACGCCACCCTGCAGGCGAGGCTGAAAATCATGCAACTCCTCACCCCCGAGCAAAGGAAAAAAACCAAACAACTCTTTTCAGCCCATCCCTGAAATCCATTCGCAACGCGGGATCAATATTTAAATTGAAGTTCCGCCTGCATCATGGGGACCCATTTGGAGCCGTCAAATCCTCTCAAAGAAGAGGGGCCGTCAAAATAATGGAAGGTCCCGTTCACCTGCAAACGGACATTGGGATTCAGGAACCAGTTTATCCCCGGGGTGACGGCCCAAAGCGTGTCTCCATTACTCCCGGTATCCGCGTCCAGGTAGGAAACCTCTCCTCTCAATAAAAACTGCAATCCCCGGTTCCCATCGCCCAGGAGGAAATAAGCGGGCTGAACGTACCCCCCATATAGGCCGGCCGTGCCGGGGTCGGGTTTGTCGAATCGAAAACCGATCCCTTCCGCATGCAGGCTCCAACGACCCGACTTAAAAAATCCGGATCCGGTGAACCCCAGACGTTCCCCCCGGATATTGACGGAAACATACCGGGAGAATCCCAGGTCGACCAGACTCAGGACCTGCGACTCTTCATTACTGTAATCGAGACCCAAGGTTAATTCGATGTTCTCGTTCTCCTGGTATAACAACTTAGCCTGGATTTCCTTCTTGTTATTATTGTCGGACGGATTCGCGTTGGCCTGGCCGTTCCCATTAAAGACGCCGAGGTAATATCCTAACCGTTTGTCCCCTTCCGATTTTCCAAACAACATGACTCCAAATTGGGAATCCAGAGCGGGGAGGAGGAACATGGTGTTCAGGGCCATGTACCGCTCGATGGTATTCAGTCCTCTTGAACTGCGAAAATTTTCGGAACTGAAGGGAGTGATGAATTTCCCCGCCGCGAGTTGGAGGGAGTCATCCAGGATCCGGATTCGCATCCCCCCTTCCACCATGGCAAAATCGGAATCGGTCGAAGCCACGGTGCCGGGCCCCGCATCGAACTCAAAAAACAGGGTATAGTCCCGATACAATTTCGCGATGAAATCGAACCGGGCGCGCCGGACCGAGAAATCGCCGTTTCCATCCGCCCGGTGCAGGGATCCGTCGAACAGGGATCCCACACCCTGAACATATCCCAGAAAGTGGAGTGAGTAATCCCGGCCCTGAAAAAAGAATCCCTTTCCCCCAGGTTTGAACCCCACCCGCGTTTCCTCCGGTTGCGCGGAGTTTTCCGATCGTACCGGCCGACGGGGCGGCAGGGATCGTTTTTCTTCGTTTTCCTTCCGATCCTTTCCCGATTCGAGCTTTTCGAGCCGTCCATTGAGGACATGCAATTCTTCCTTTAAACGCCGGTTTTCTTTTTCAATCTCCTCCTGCCGTTTCAGAATGTCCGCATAGTCTCCCGATGTTTTTTCCCTTTCCGGATTTTGCGCGTAACCGGGTTGAATCGCGCAAACGCAATAGAGGAGAACAAGGCCGAAAGTGGAAACAGGAAAGTTTTTCATCGGATCGGGAAAGGCCGCAAATTCATTGCCCCTGATTTTATCAGATCGCGGGAGAAATCAAAGGTTCCTTACACTCCTCCCATTTGTTAAAATTTACCTGTTTTCCTGAAACCAACCCAAAGGTCGCTCCATGAATATAGAAAAAGAAATCCTGCGGATATTGAACGGGTACCAGTTGTCGTGCGTCCTCACCACCGCGAACCAGCTCAGAATGTTCGACCCGCTTGCCGAAGGCTCCATGACCGCGATGGAATTGGCCGATCGGTTGAACCTTTCCGTCAAGGGAACCGATCGCGTTCTGAACTGCCTGACCTCGATGGGCATCCTGGTGAAACAGGAAGGCCGGTTCATGTTACCTGATGAATGGAAACCCTTCCTGACCCGTGACGGGGACCACTCGATGCAGGAATGGATTCAACTTTCCTCGGACCAGGTTCCCATACTCAACCAGTTGCCCGAATTTGTGCGGACGGGAAAACACATCGCCAATATCATGCAAATGCTGGGCAACGACCGGGAACGGATGCGTTCGTTCATCGGCGCCATGCACGACAAGGCGCTGAAGGCGACCTGGATGATCGCGCGGGAGATCCCGATCGGCGAGGCCCGGCACCTGCTGGACGTCGGGGGTGGCCCGGGGACCTATTCGCTGGAATGGGCAAAACTCCACTCCCACCTCCACGCCACGATCTTCGACATCCCTCCCGTGGTCGAAGTGGCCGGGCAATACATCCGGCG
>PCWF01000114.1:0-203 GCA_002796165.1 Nitrospinae bacterium CG11_big_fil_rev_8_21_14_0_20_56_8 | reverse complement strand
GCACCCGAACAAAACAAAATAATAAATACCATTAAAAGACAAAAAAATACCTGCCGGAGAAAGCATCTCCTGTACAACATTGCTTTGCTTATAAAACCCTATAAAATCAGCAGCAAAAAACACCTTAAAAGGGTACAAAAAACTTCCCAAACCGTATGGTGTAATGAAGAAAACAGCAAAATACCCCAAAAGCACCAGTGCCA
>PCWF01000260.1:28765-33808 GCA_002796165.1 Nitrospinae bacterium CG11_big_fil_rev_8_21_14_0_20_56_8 | reverse complement strand
CCTGGGTCTGTTGGCGGAATTTCCCAAGGGAGGGACCATTCTTAATATCCAGGTCCGGGATCCAGGAGGGAATTTGCTGGAAGGTTATCTTCCCTCTCTCCCCATGAAGAATCGGCCCCTGACGGTGATGGCCGCGAGTGCCGTTAAAGGTAATTCGGGGATCAATGTGGATGGGTACCGGGATTACCGGGGGGTCAGGGTGGTCGGAGCCTGGACCTGGTTGCGGGAATTCGATTTCGGCTTGACGATGGAAATCGATGTGACGGAAGCCCACGCCCCGTTGATCGCCATGCAGAAAAATTTTGCGGCCCTGTTTAGCATTCTGGTTCTGGTTACGGGCATTTCCCTGACGATGCGTTCACGCCATATCCAGATGGCCCGGGAACGAATGCGAATGCTGAAAGAATTGAAAGAGGCTCAAGTCTCACTGGAGCAAAGGATTCAGGAGCGTACAACCGAATTGCGGGAGACCAATCTGCGTCTGGAGCAGGAGGTGGGGGAACGGATGCGGTCGGAGCAGGACCTCCGCAACAGCGACACGCGGCTACGAACCATTTTAAACAGCACGTTGGACGGGATCATTACCATCGATGAGCAGGGGATCGTCGAAATGTTAAATCCGGGCGCCGAGAAGATCTTTGGCTATCCGGCGGATGAGGTTGTGGGAAAGCCGGTGGGAATTCTCATGCCTGAACCGTATGCGAGTGAATATTATCAATATGTCCGGAAATATGTTGATAGCGGAAAGCGAACGTTGGTTGGATTCAGAAGGGAACTTCCGGGGTTACGGAAGGACGGGTCCACCTTTGTTCTGGACCTGGCGTTGAACGAGATGTTCCTTGCGGGCCGCAGGCTGTTTGTGGGAACCATGCGGGATGTTTCTGAGCGAAAGGAATCAGAAGAATGGCTTCGAAAGTTGTCCCGCGCGGTGGAGCAAAGTTCGTGCATGGTCATGATTACCGATGTTCAGGGGCAGATTGAGTATGTAAACCCCAGGTTCTGCGAGGTCACCGGGTTTGATCTTCTTGAGGTGATCGGGAAAAATCCGAGATTTTTAAAACCGGCGCATTACCCTCCGGAAATTTTCAAACAACTGTGGGAAACGATCACCCACGGCAGGGAATGGAAAGGGGAATTCTACAATGTAAGAAAGAACGGCGATCTCTACTGGGAATCGGCTTCCATTTCACCGGTTCTGGATAAAAAGGGGAAGGTGACCCATTTCCTGGCGATCAAGGAAGATATTTCCGAGCGAAAAAAGTCTGAGGAATTGGTTCGTAAAGCGAACGAAGAGCTTGAAGGCCGGGTAGGGGAACGAACGCAGAAACTGCTTTCGATGAACCGGGAGTTGCAGAATGAAATTTCAATTCGGCAACAGGCGGAAGAGGCGCTGAGGGAAAGCGAGGCCCGGGTCAGGTCGATTTTGAACAATGCTATCGATGGGATCATCGCGATCAACGATCAGGGCAATATGGAAACCTTTAACCCGGCGGCCGAGAGGGTCTTCGGGTTTAACCGTTCCGAGGTGATTGGAAAGTCCATCACGATGTTAATGCCCCCGGATCTCCGGAAACTGCATGTGAATGGTTTTCATCGGTACCTTCGTACCGGGGTGCCGAAATTGATCGGGAAGGGCTCCATTCGGTTGCGAGGTCTCAAAAAGAACGGCGAGGAGTTCCCCCTGGAACTTGGGGTGAGTGAGTTCAAAGTGCAGGGGAAATCCTTTTTTACCGGGATTGTACGAGACGTTACCGACCGGGAAAAAGCCGCCGCCGATCTTGATCTGGCTTTGAAAAACGCCCAGCAGGCCAGGGATTGGATTGATGGTATTTTGAAATCCATGGCGGAGGGTTTGATTGTTACGGATTCGGAATTTCGTGTGGTGATGATCAACTCCGCCGCGCAGAACATTTTAAAGGTCAGTGCGGAGGAGGTGATGGATAAAAGCCTGAACGAGATCATATCGAGCAAAGATTTCTGGAACCAGGTTCATGGCTTTATTTCAGCGTTCACCGAAGGCCAGCCCTTTGATTTCGAATTAAACCATTCTGCTTCGGGGCCTGGCACGATTTTTCGCGTTCACATGTCCCTGCTGGTGGACCGGGAAAATAAAACCTCGGGTCTGATCCTTGCCATGCATGATGTTTCCCAGGAAAGAAGAATGGAGCGAATCAAAACAGAATTCATCAGTACCGCCGCGCACGAACTGCGAACACCCTTGACCTCGATCCGGGGTTTCTCCGAATTGCTGATGACGAGAAGTTATGATAATTCCGAAAAGGTCCAGAGATTTATCAGCCGAATAAATTCGGAAGCGGAAAATCTGGCGAATATCATTAACGACTTGCTGGATATATCCCGTATCGAATCGGAACAGGGATTTTTGCTCAGACGGAGCTATTTCCAACTGGACGAATTGATTGAGACGGAAACATTTTTCTTTCAGGAGCAATACAGGAGTCATCGTTTTGACAATCATTTTCCCGGCAAGAAAATTGTCTGTTGGATGGACAAGGATAAGTTGGAACAGGTTCTAAAAAACCTGTATAGCAACGCTGTCAAGTATTCGCCCCACGGGGGGGAGATCAAAACGGAGATCATTATAAAAGAGAACGATTATGTCGTGTGTATCGAGGACCAGGGGATCGGAATGAGGCCCGATGAATTGCATCGGATGTTTGACAAATTTTATCGAGGGGAACAGATTCGATCTCAGGTTCCGGGTACAGGACTGGGGATGACGATCGTCAAGCATATCATCGAGGAACATGGGGGAAAAATCTGGGTTGAGAGCGAGGTCGGGAAGGGGACGCAAGTCTGGTTCTCCATCCCCATAACACGATTGACTCCTTCAAATCCGAATAAGAAAAATGAAAAATTGGCATGAATATCAAGGGTTGATAAAAATCCACAAGCCAGGACTTAAATTGGGTAGACTGGATTCATGAAGAAGATTTTGATTGTGGATGACAATGAGTCGATTCGGGAACTGGTTTTGGAAACTCTGGGACCGGATCTGTATCAGATTCTTGAGTGCGATAACGGTATGAGTGCGATCGACTTGGCCCGAACGGAAAAGCCCGATCTTATTATCATGGATATCATGATGCCGGGTGATGTGGATGGAGTCGAGGCGACACGGATCATCAAGCAGGATAGTTTGACCCGGAATTGTTGTATCATCCTTCTCACCGCAAAAGGACAGTTGGCCGATCAGGAGTTGGGATTCGCGGCCGGCGCGGATGATTATTTCATCAAGCCATTCAGCCCGATGCAATTGATTGCCAAAGTTGAAGAGGTATTGGAGAAGGGCGAATAGGGGGATTTAATGACGGACGATGAAAACCGGGATCAGTTTCCCCTCCTTGACGAAGATTCACTGGCTCAACAGCAGGCTATCAAGTACGCCAAGGAATTTTCTACTCTTTACCGGTCGGAAAAGAAAGAACGTCTCCAGTTACAGGAGGCCCATATCAAATTGCAGAAATATGCGCGGGAACTGGAGGGGAGAAACCAGGACCTGGAAGACTTCGCCTTCATCGCGTCCCATGATTTGCAGGAGCCCTTGAGAAAAATTCAGGCTTTTGGGGACCGTCTTCAAAATATAGTCAATGACCTGGATCCCAAAAGCGGGGAATTTTTAACGAGGATGCTGAATGCCGCCGAACGCATGCAGAGCAATATCGATGATCTGCTTAAATTCTCGCGCGTGACCCGGCGGACACCGGTTTTTGTTCCGATGCCGCTTGAGGAGGTTCTGGACGACGTGCTTCAGGATCTTGAGGTTTTGATTCAGAAACAAAAAGGAAAGGTGATCCATGGAACTCTGCCGGTCATTGAAAGCGATCCCGTTCAAATTCGACAATTATTTTTGAACCTCATTTCCAACGGTCTCAAATTCCATTTTCCCGATGTCCCCCCGGTTGTGGAGATCTTTGTTAAAAAATCCATCTCCGATTATTGGGATATTTGTTTCAAAGATAATGGAATCGGTTTTGATGAAAAGTATCTCCCCCTGATATTCAAACCATTCGAACGCCTTCACTCCCGGGACAAATATGAAGGCAGTGGTATGGGATTGTCGATTTGCCGCAAGGTGGTTTCCAGTCTGGGTGGAGAGATTCTCGCGGAAAGCAAACCTGGAAATGGGGCCTTGTTTATTATCCGAATTCCCACGAAGGCTACCCATGGGAGTGATATTTAGGCTCGAAAGTTTCAAATAGTTTCGCTTTGAATTTTCCCGTGGCATCGATATCACGAGCTCCGAATCGGCTCATTTTAAAGCGAAGAGCCGGTGAATGAGGGATTGTTAGCCGAGGTGCATAAAATTTCTCGTGGTTTGTTTTCAAATGATTTTTGCTGATCCCATCCGGTTATTCTCCATAGCTTTTTGGCATGGTACGTTTCTCCAACGGGTTTCTCCCGCCGGTTCTCCTCGTCTTTTAGGGAAGGCTTCTCCGTTCTTCCCACTGGTAGGCCTCCTGGTGGGAACCTTCGCTTCCGCCGTTTATTTCACGTTATCTTTTTTTTTAAGCCATATTCTCAGTTGTTTGCTGGTGCTGATACTGTTGGGATGGATTTGGGGGGAATGGGAAACTGAAAATACACTTGCCTTTTTCGCCTGGTGCGCGGGTTCGGGCTCCAAAGCCGAACCGGGGGGAGTCGGCCCCGGCTTGGGATGTTACGGTGTGGCGATGTGGTTTTTTATTTTTGTTTTCAAATATCATGCGCTGACCCAGATCGACCGGGCCTGGCTTCCCAGTATGTTGATCCTGATTCCGGTTCTTTCCCGGTGGTCCCAGGTTTGTTTATGCCGATCGCTGGCGATGGAACTCGGGCCTCGGTTTTCAGAGCTGAATTACACGCAGTATGTCGGGCGGCGGGAGTTCTGGGGGGCGACTCTGCTGGTGATTTTAATCGCTGGGGGAACTCTGGGGTTGAGGGGGATTCTTTTGTTTATGTTTATCGCGATTGGAGTCATCCTGCTGGAACGGATTGGATTGGTAGAAGGTGGGGAGACGGCCCGAATCGCCTATCTTGCGG
>PCWF01000260.1:18357-28756 GCA_002796165.1 Nitrospinae bacterium CG11_big_fil_rev_8_21_14_0_20_56_8 | reverse complement strand
TGACAGAATGGATGGGGTTTTTAGGGGCCGTGGTTCTGGGAAAAGCCCTATTGGTTCCACAAGTCAACGGCATCTGGCTTTGATCCCTGAACGTGGGAACCGGTAAACGTTCCTCTTTAGTCCCCTGCCTCAAGCCGGATGGGCCTATCGGGAATCCTTGAAATTTATCCGCTGTGGATGACATCGGCTTTTTGGTTTCGATTGACGATCCATTCGTTCAACAGGCGAATTTCTTCGATCTTCAATATATTTAGAAGGGATTCGGGATTTCGATGGTCTTCGTCGTTGACGACCACGCAGTAGTTTCGTTCCACATAAGCGGCCACATGAGATTTGAACTGGGGAAACCGGGCAAACAACTCTGAAAATATTTCCTGCTGGTATTCCCTCTTGGTATTTCTCGGATCGAAATTATAGAGTTTGGACGTTAATTTGGTTTTGAAATTTGCCTTGAGTACGACCGCCATGGCGACCCTCTGTTAGAAGTCAAACTCCATTTATTTTATTCCAAGGGGTTTTGTGCCGCATCAATTTTGATTTGAGCCTAAGGGGAAGACTGGCCAACGACCGCCAAACCTATGGTTTTAGTAGGCTTTAAGAATGTTAAATCCCGTAAGGGAAGCAAAATGTGTAAAATACCGGAACAACTCCGGTGCGAATCGCTATGTGTGTCCATGATCGGGTGATGCGCTGGAAATCCAGGATCGTTGACTGAACGCGGAGGGAGATAAAACGGGTGAAGAAGGAAAAACGCAAATCGACCGAGTCGGTTGAAGTCTGTCGATTATTGTTGGATTTGATCGACGCATCCCCGACTCCATTTCACGCGGTGCGGGAGATTTCGAGTCTTCTGGTTGCGGGGGGGTTCCAGCGTCTCAGGGAAGAGGAGGCGTGGAACCTGGACCGGAACGGGCGGTATTTTGTGACCCGGAATGGTTCTTCGCTGGTGGCCTTTGTCTGTGGTGCGGGTCCCGTCGAAGAGGCGGGATTCAAGATCATCGGAGCACATACCGACAGCCCCAATTTAAGGCTTAAACCCAACCCGTTGTTCAAGAAAAACGGTTATCTGCAGTTGGGGGTAGAGGTTTATGGTGGGGTTCTGCTCACCACTTGGACGGATCGGGATCTTTCTCTGGCGGGACGGGTGATTTTGAAAGCCCGCAAGGGAACTTCTTCCGAACTGGTCCGAATCCATGAGCCGATTCTCAGGATTCCCCAATTGGCCATTCATTTGAACCGGCAAGTCAACGATAAGGGTTTGGTGCTGAATCCGCAGAATCATCTTTCTCCGATCCTCTCCCTGGCGGGGAAGGATGCGGCCTCGGAGGCGTTTTTAAAAGATCTGGTTTCCCGTGAGCTGGGATGCAAGGCTTCCGAGGTGATGGGACTGGAACTTTCTTTATTCGATGTTCAAAAGGGGTGTATGGCAGGACCCGGTCAGGAATTTCTGTTTGCCTCCCGGTTGGACAATCTGGCTTCCTGCCACGCGGCTACCCTCGCCTTGCTGAGAGCCCCGGCCAGGGTTGACCCGACCCGCGTGCTGGCGTTCTACGATAACGAAGAGGTGGGGAGCGAATCGGCCCAGGGCGGGGCTTCGCCGTTTCTGAAAAACATCCTGGAGCGCATCCTGATCCATTCTTCCTCCGGACGCGAGGAGCTGTTGCGCGCCATGGCCCGGTCCCTCTTTATTTCAGCGGATATGGCGCATGCGGTGCATCCGAATTACTCTGAAATGCACGACGCCCAGCATATGCCAATGATCAACGAGGGTCCGGTGGTTAAGAGCCATGCGGGGCAACGGTACGCTACAGAAGGGGTGAGTGGAACCCGATTTGAGTTGCTATGTCAGAAGGCCGGGGTGAAGGTGCAGAAATTTTCAATTCGCTCCGACCTCCAATGCGGGAGCACCATCGGGCCGATCACGGCGGCTAACCTCGGGATCCGCACCGTGGACGTGGGAAATCCCATGCTCTCCATGCATTCGATACGGGAAATGGCTGGAACGAGAGACCACCTGGATCTCATCCGCGTGTTCACCGGTTTTTTTTCTGAGGATTAGCGGACGGGAACTATTTTTTCCGGCGGGGTCATGGCCCGGGAGTTTCTCCATACCGGGCCAGAGCTTCACTGAGAACTTCCCGGGTGGCTTCGGCCGCTTCGATCTGGTTTTGCGCTTCAAACAAAGCGATCGCTTTTTCCAGGTTGATGATGGTTAGTATTTTAAAGGGGGGGTCGGATTCATAGTTGAAGTAGGCCCATCCCAGGTTGCCGTGGGCTTCCGCATCGTCCATGCGGCGGTGAACGACGATGTTGAGTTGTCCGATGGCGTCCTCCCACCTTTCGAGATAGTTGTATATTGTTCCGAGCTCGGCGCGGGCGTCGAGATTGTCGGGTTCCCGCCGAACCACTTCCTCCAGGGCTCCGGCGGAATCTTCAAATCGCTCCAGAATTTTGTAGGCCAGACCCAGGTTGTAATAGGCGACCCCGGCATTGGGATTCAGTTTTAAGGATTCTTCATAGGCTTTTACGGCTTCCTCGGCCTTCCTCTCACCCATAAGCCGGTTGCCCATCAGAAACCAGTCTTCCGCGGTTTGCGCCCATACGGGAGACACCCATCCTGCTCCCAGAATTAACAGGAAAATGAGACAACGAGGTTTGGGAAAATTCATGGATGCCTTCTCCTTTTTCGGACGCGGCAACTGGTGATCCAGTACCGGCCCTGGTTCTGTTGAAGGGTAATCTGGGCGTCGAGTGTATCGGACAGTTTCTTGTCTTTCAGCATAACCTTTTTTGTCCCCTGGCCAAATACCCGGCCTTCTTTTAAAAGGAGAACATGGGTGATGAAGGGAAGAATTTCGTCAATGTGGTGGGTGACGTAAAGGATCCGTGTTTTCGTAACGACGAGTTTTTCCAGGGTTTCGAGGAACAGTTCGCGGGTAGGAATATCCAGTCCCGAGCAGGGTTCGTCGAGGATCAACAATCGCGGGCGGTTGACCAGCGACCGCCCCAGGAGGACCCGTCTCGACTCCCCGTAGGACATGCGGTGAAAACGAATCTCCGCCAGGCGCGAAATGCCAAGGAAATCCATCCAGGCCATGGCGCGGTCCTTTTGAGAACCGGAAATTTCCTGGTACAACCCGATTGAGGAAAACAGACCCGAAGCGACCACCTGCCATCCTAGAATATTGGGTTCATAATGCTCCTGATATTCGGCGGAAACGTACCCGATATTTTTCCGGACTTCCCAAAGTGGCGGTCGATCTTTTTGTCCGAACCAGCGGACCTCCCCTCCAAACAGGGGGATCAATTCCCCGAAGATCAATTTCATCAGGGTGGTTTTCCCCGCTCCGTTGTTGCCCAGGATAGCCCAATTTTCGTTTGCTTTCATTCTCCAATCGAGATCGAACAGCACCTGGCGTCCGCTCAGGCATACGCTGGAGTTCATGATCTCAATCAAAGGGTTCGACATGGGGTATTATTGAATGGCGATTTTTTTATCGGGTGGCAGGGCGGAGGAAAATTTCGGAAAGGCCCCTCCCATCAGTTCCACCACGGGATCGTTACCATAATACTGGATAATATTGACCGCGGCATAGTCCTGACTGATCCGGAACAGGTTCTGGAGGGGAATGGACAGGATTTGGGCCAGGATAATCCGGATCACTCCCCCGTGCACGACCAGGGCCACCTGACCCCGGGAATGTGCCTTGCGGATCTCGTCGAATTTGGGCAAAACCCGGTCGCGAACGTCCTGAAACGTTTCGCCTCCCTCCACCTGAAATGTGGCGATATCGCGGAATTTTTTATCAAACTGTCCCGGATACCGCCGTTGGACTTCCTCTACACTCAAACCCTCCCAGGCTCCGAAGGAGATTTCCCGCAATTGTTTGCAGGGGACGGGCTGGAGGTTATCCTGGAATCCCGAGATGATTTCGGCGGACTCCCGGGCCCGGATCAGGTCGCTGGAATACACCGCGTCCAAGGTGACGGTTTTCAGGGATTGGGCGACTTGCCGGATCTGGTCTTTCCCTTGAGGGGAGAGGGGGACGTCATGGTGGCCGTTAAAACAGACCCGCGCGGAGTTTTCGGTTTCGCCATGGCGGATCAGGTAAATTCGAAGGTTGGGATCCTTTTTCATGATCGGAGAAAATTTCGCGCCTGAAGAGGAGGGGAAAGGGGGAGGCCAGGCCCATTAAGTTTTAAGGCAAAAAAAATGACAAGCCCGCGTGGGGCTCGTCATTTTTGGGTTTCCTACGTTGGATTTGGGGAATCGATTATTTTCCGGAATTCCAAAGATAAAAGAAATCCAGCCCCTGAACTTTCATCAACCCGATATCGATCATCAGGTAATAAAAGCCCATGCAGGTAAGCGCGATGATAAACCATACCACCGACTTTGGGGTAATAAACTTTTTGTTCTCGTCAAACTGGGGATGAGCCATTGGTTACCTTCTCCCTATTAAAAATTTGATCCAAGCCGCCACTTATTACCGCCAAACAGAGGCAAACCAGTAAAAGAACCATAAGCAGAAAGCCACGGTCCCGATATAAATTAGAGGTCCAGCTTTTTCCTTGAGTTTCTCAATATCCATGTTGATGTGCCCCTGGTTGGATGGGTTAAACGTGATGGTTGATACGCAAAATGTATATTAAAAGTTTAAACTTGACAGTTCTAATTTTCCGATGGTAACTTCGGGTGATGGGCTTAATTATTCACCGCTTAAGAGGTTTCTATGTCGAGCAAAGACGGAAAAATCTTCGATACCATCGTCATGATCGGCCTTGGCATTAACGGATTGACGGCCGTTTATCTCCTTCTGATGTTCTTTGAGATCATATAATCCCGGAGAATCTAGCACAGGAATTTAAGAAGTGTCAAGCGGAAAACCCCCTTCCTGCAATAAATTTAACCCGCCGAACATTTAATTCCCCCCTCTTCAGGTGAGGGAAACCCTTGCCGTTTTTCCGCAGGCCCCGAAGGGATTCTGCCGGAGAATTCGGTGCGTGGGCACGGGGATCGGGTAGGGGGCCCGGTTTATTGTTTTGGAAAGATCACGTAAAGCATCAGGTAGGTGAGGGTGCTCGAAACCAGAGTCAGGGCATAAATGACCATCGTTCCCCGGCCCAGCATCCGGTGACGGCGGGCTCCGTCCGGCCAGAGTTTTTCGATGCCCTTTTCGAGGCTGACCACCAGGGCGATGGTCGCGAAAATAAGCGCCCAGGCGATGCTTTTCCCCGTCGATGCTCCCCGAAACAAAAGGATGAACAACTGGTTGGCTCCCCAAAGCCCCAGCAGGGTGAGCAGGATGGTCCGAAAGGTTTTGGACCGGATTTGCAGGTTTCCCTCCTTGAGCACGTGTTTTCCCTCCACGATCTCAGTCGCCCTCACGCCTTCAATAATCATGTAAGGCGCGAGAACGAGACCCAGGGTGACCAGGGTCAGGTGGACCCTCAGGATGGGGAGAAAGACGCTTTCGTACACGCTGGGGGGGCCGCCAAATCCTTCTTTTCCTTCCAGCGCGAGGACGCCCAATTGGCGGGCGTAATAATAGGCGACGAAGTAAACGATCATCGCCACCATCGAGGCGAAGATCAGCTTGTGGTGGCGGGTTCCTTCGGCCTTTTTCGCCAGCCACCAGGAAAAAAGATACATTCCCGTGAAAATCAAAGCGAGGAGGTAGCTGATGTCGGCGCCGACGGTGCCGCCTGCGGTCAGGAAACCCGGTTTTGCCAGAATCTCTTTCATATATTATTGGGGCCGCTTGTGGAAAGCAGGCCTTCCTTCCACTTGTGCCGGTGCGTTGCGGGTTCTTCCGTTACCGGTGATTCCAATCCAGGATCCAGGTTCCGGCGTAAAATTCCACCCCACCCACGATGGTCCACACGAGCAGATCCTCCATGGTCATTTTGGTGAAGAACAAGTACACCACAAGGGTCATGGTGGCCAGTCCCAGCAATTGCAGGGCCCGGCCGAAGAAATAGGTGAAAGAGCCCATGGAACTCAGTTCTTCAGGGTGGTTCGAACCTGCTGGTTGGCGTTTATCAGGTGTTCGACGTGTTGCCGGACGATCTCCTGGATTTTTTCCTGGACCATCAAGAGGACCAGTTTTCCCTGCGGGGTGAAAGCGCTGGCCACTTTTTCCAGGTTTTGGGGAATTTTTCCGGCGGACATTTCCTTGAAGCGTTTCATAATTTCTTCATTATCAAACAGGTTGTCCAGCGGGTAATGGTAAACCAGTTTGACGTAATCCCGTTCTTTTTCGACGTCTTTCCGGGAGCCCCACACGATATTCTCCATCTCGATGGACACCGCCTTGTTTTTTTCCTTGCCCGCCAGTTTCTTGATGTCCTGAAAATAGGATTTCATGTCCTTCTCGTTTTTCAATTCGTCCTGGGGGATCTTGGAACTGATGGCGAATTCGATCAGGTTTTCTTTGAGCACGGGACGACTGATTTCGTAAGTGATGTTGTCATGATTGAACCGGCGGCCCTTCTTGGGCTTGTATTTTGCCTGCAATTCTTCCACCAGCTTGTTCAGTCCCTCGGTGCAGAACTGACTGAATAAGATTCCCTTGAGTGATGACATTAAACCTTCTCCCTGAATTGAGTCGTGTGGTTTTGCCCTGTCCGGTCCTGCCGCCGGTGGCACGGTTTGCAAAATGGAATACGGTAACACGCCCGGACAAGGAATCAAAATCCCAAATGCCCGGAACGATAGAATTTCAGGAAATTCAGCCCCCGCCTCAGGTGCCTTTGGGGCCGTCGGGAGAGGGCTCTTCCTTCTCCCTCCCGGGATCGGTGGCCGCCACGATGCCCATGGCCGTCTTCAGGAAACTGTTGGAACCGTTTTCCTGATAGCTATAGCGCATCTTGATACAACCGGTTTCCTTGTTGGCGCAATAAAAGCTTAGAAACTGCACCTTGGCATATTTGTTGTCCGACGTGCGGAGCGCATAAATGTTCTTTTTGGCGGTCAGCTTGTGGGTCAGAAAATTATACTTGAACCATTTCAATAGCGCCGGGTTTTCGGTTTCCGTCCGGGTGGCGGTGTCCTGAACATAATCCGCTGTGGGAACTTGCAGAACGGAATCGAATTCCGCCTCACCCAGGTCGATGATCCCTGCATTGCCGAACTTGTTGGTCGCCCCGCCGTTGGTGATTACCTTGGAGCGGCGAAAAGCGAGGTCCCACTCCTTCGACGTGGGATCGAGGATTTCCACCGCCTCCCCGCGCGAAAAATCATAGTAAACCCACGTCTCATCCGACGAGGCATTGACCATTTCGTACCGGGCCGGCAGAACATCCTTGTACTCGACCACCGGGGGGGCTTCGGCTTCGCCCAAAGGAGATTCGGCCTTTTCGCCCTGCTGGGGTAGATTGACGCTGGGCGAACTGAGGAATTCTTCAAATTGGGCAAACTTGAACGGAAGCCAGTAAACTCCGACCAGCCCCAGGGAAATAACCAGGTTGACCAGGAAAAGGTTTCTCCATAGCCGGCGTTTGGCTTCAGCGGGATCCGGCGGGCTGGCTTTTTCGGGATCGGTGAGAGTGTCGAATGGATCGGATACGGGCATCGGCTTTTCGTTAAATGGCCTATTCCGCGCTCTGAGTTTCATTGAATACGCGGAGAACCTCTTTCATGGCGGATTGAGTCAGTTCTTCCTTGGTCTTCCAGCCTTCCAGCAAATGGGTGACGCCGGTCTCCTGAGACCCGAAAAAGCGCGCGCCCCACAAGACTTCGCCGGTCTCGACGCTGACCAGATAGGCACCGAATTCCAGCGTGCTGTTGAGCGCGTCCCTCACCTCGCCCCGCCGGTCGATATATTTGTCGGTGAATCGGGTGACGGCGCCGATCATGACGGCATCTATTTTATCATTTGAATAAGGCAGATTGGGGATGGTTTTTTCCTCCGTGGCGGACGGAGTGGATGGAGCCGGGGCTTCCACATTTTCCTTGACGCCGGGGGGAGTGATCTGGAGTCGCAGGTCCTCCTTCATTTGCGGAGGAGGAATCACGAAATATTTGTTCGATGCCTGCAATTCATGGGTCAAGACCCGCGTCACCAGGTCCCCGGCGGTGTTATCCCGAAACGGATCGAACGTCTTGTTTTCAAAGCCCATTACACCGATTCTCCGGACTTTCCGGAAAGCCGTCTTGTCAAAAACCTTGCTTTGCACCTGGTCCACAGGATGGATCTTCAGGAGTTGATTGTAATGGTCGGGGAAAATTCCATCTTTATGGAATTTTTTAATATAATCGGGAAAGGGGTGAGGCTCGTTAAGTCCTTTGGTTGGGTTGGGACGAATGTAGCCTTCGTTATAGGGAAACGGTTCCCCACGCGGACTGAACCCCGACAAGGCATCGGTCCGACCCCTGTTATCATCATCGGGCCCGCCCATCGGAATGGCATAAGCCGGAGCACTCCCGATCAGGAACAGAACGGATAAAAATAAACCCACGATTTGCAACTTGCCTGCTCGGCTGAAATTGTTCACAATGAACCTTCTCCCTCAAATTGGCGGCCGGGGGAATACTTAATCCCATTTTCAATAATAGCACAGGCAAGGGCGAATTCAACAAATTCCTTGAAAACAAGGGCCTAGCAATATATTTTTGCAAGGGGCCAACCGGGCGCAACGACCCTCCCCGGGCCGGGGAGGATTTTTCATGACTCCATAAAAACAGGTGATTTTGCTCAGCCAGCATATCGGAACCTTCTTGACGGATATTCCCCCCGCGCCGAACCGCGCGCTCGATTGGGTTTCCGCTTCCCTCCAACCCCTGGTACTGGGCGGGTTGAGCCTTCTGGCCCTGGGAATCTTTCTGGGGCTCCTTTGGCCCAAAATACTCGTTATGCGGATGGCCGCCCCCGAGCCTCGGTTTGATCGGCCTAGTGATCGAATTTTCAATGTATTAAGTATAGCCCTGGCACAAACCAGACTGTTCAAAGAATCCGTTGCCGGTTGGATGCATGCGCTGATCTTCTGGGGATTCCTGGTCCTCCTGCTTCGTGCGGGGCAGTTTTTTCTGATCGGGTTTTTCCCGGCGATCCATTTTAATTCTAATGGATTAAAGTCCCTGATCGGGGCCTACATGACGATCAAGGATGTCTTTGTCCTTCTGGTCACCGGAGCCGTCGGTTACGCGCTCCTGCGCCGGTTGGTGCTCAAGCCCGCCCGCCTCACTTTATCGGGAGAAGGGATTCTCATTCTGGGGCTCATCCTCGTCATCATGGCGAGCGATATCCTTTTCGATGCCGCCTGGCTCGCCCAACATCCGCAATCGGGTGAGCGGGGAGCTTTTTTGGGTTTAGGGGCCGCGCAACTTTTGCGTTCCGTATCTCATCCGGGCCTCATCTTTCTTCACAACCTGGCCTATTGGAGCCATGTGACCGCGATTTTATTTTTCATCACTCTCCTGCCCCGAAGTAAACATTTTCATATCATCACCTCCATTCCCAACGTGTATTTTTCGAACGTCACCGGCAAAGGCAACTCGATTCGCCGCCTCGATTTCGAAGATGAAAGCCGGGAAAGTTTTGGCGTGGCCTCGGTGGCCGACTTCTCCTGGAAAGCTCTGCTGGACTTTCACACCTGCACCGAGTGCGGCCGTTGCGACGTGTACTGCCCCGCGCTCAACAGCGGGAAACCCCTGTCCCCGCAGAAACTCACGGTGGACCTGCGCGACCACCTCAACCGGGAAACTCCCCGTCTGCTGGACCCCGCCCGCGCATCGGAAGCAACCTCCGTCCCTCTTCTCGGCGGGATCATCGAAGACGAAACGCTCTGGTCGTGCACCACCTGTGGCGCGTGCGAGGAAGAATGCCCCGTGACCATCGAGTACGTCAACCGCGTGATCGATATGCGGCGCGGGCTCGTGTTGACCGAGAACCGGTATCCGCAGGAGTTCACCGCCGCCTTCCGGTCGCTGGAGACCAACGGCAATCCGTGGGGATTCGGCCGGGACAGCCGCGCCGACTGGGCGCGCGGCCTGGATCTCAAACTCTGGGACCGGGATCATCCCACCGAGTATCTGTACTTTATCGGGTGCAACGGTTCCTTCGACCAGCGCGGGCAAAAGATCGCCCGCTCGGTGGTTGCCGCGCTCCGGGCGGCAGGGGTGGAGTTTTCCATCCTGGGAACCGCCGAAGGTTGCACCGGCGACCCCGCGCGCCGGGCCGGCAACGAATACCTCTTCGACTTGCTGGCCACGCAGAATGCCGCGACCTTTAAGGAACAGGGAGTCATCAAGATCGTCACCCATTGTCCGCATTGCCTCAACTCGCTGAAAAACGAGTATCCGGAATTCGGGGTCCACCTGGAAGTCATACACCATTCGGAACTGCTGGACCGGTTGATCCGTGACGGAAAAATTTCCCCCGCGAAAGAGGAAGGCCAA
>PCWF01000260.1:17281-18340 GCA_002796165.1 Nitrospinae bacterium CG11_big_fil_rev_8_21_14_0_20_56_8 | reverse complement strand
CGACTCCTGCTACCTGGGGCGGCATAACGGGATCTACGATGCACCTCGAGGCGTGATCGCCGCCACCACGGCCGCAGGCGCCACGGAGGAAGTGGAGCAGAGCCGCGAGCGGGGCACCTGTTGCGGTGCCGGAGGCGCCCGGTTCCTGCTTGAAGAAAAAACCGGAACGCGCATGAGCCACAACCGCATCGGCGAACTCATGCAGGCGAATCCCGATACCATCGCCGTCTCCTGCCCCTTCTGCGTCCTCATGCTCGAAGATGGGCTCAAGGCAAAGGGCCTGCAGGAGACTGTAAAGGTAAAGGATATCTCCGAGCTTTAGCCCTTGCTATGTAATCGGATGGAACGTTCTGCCGGAATGTGGCCCGCCGTATTGATTTTCCCAAATTGGGAATTTTTATTGTTCCCATTTTGGGAGTATGTTAAGGTGCTTGCGGAGAAGGACAAGGACAATATTCGGGAATAAATGATAATAGTCGGCATGGAAAAACTGAATGCGTTTACCCGAAAATATTCCGACGCGCGGAATTGGATTGAAACCTGGGTCTCTGTAGTTCAAGAAGCCGGATGGAAGAACCCAAAGGAATTGAAGGACAGGTATCCCGACGCCAGTATTCTGGCGAATAACGAGATCTATTTTAATGTCAAAGGAAGTCACTATCGGTTGAAGGTCAAAATTGCCTACAACACAGGCATCCTATTGATCCAATGGGTGGGTACGCATAAAGAGTATACGCGCCGGTTGAAAGAAGGAAAATAAAATGGAAGCTCAAGTAATAAAAAACAAATCACATCACGATAAATATCTGGCCGAAATCGAGAGCTTGATGGGAAAAGATCCCCTCCCGGAGTCCCGGATTGGGAAACGCCTGGAGCTATTGGTGACGTTGGTGGAAGCTTATGAGCGGGAGCATTATTTCATCGGAAAACCCGATCCCATCGAGGCCATTAAAATCAGAATGGAGGATATGGGATTAAAGCAAAAGGATCTTGTCCCGTATATTGGAAGCCAAAGCAAGGTGTCGGAGGTACTTTCTGGTAAACGATCCTTGTCCATTC
>PCWF01000260.1:0-17120 GCA_002796165.1 Nitrospinae bacterium CG11_big_fil_rev_8_21_14_0_20_56_8 | reverse complement strand
GAGGAACTTCTAAAGCATGCTAAATCCAAATTGGATGGGGCATATTATTTCCGATTGGCATCCTTGTTGATGTTCTGTTTGGCTTATGAAGGATTCGTGAATTACTTAGGCCAGTCTCTACTTCCCGAAATTTGGAAAAAAGAAAAGGATAATTTCCAAGGCAAGGGGCTGGAATGTAAAATTAAAGTAATTGTCGATAAAAAGACACAAGGTTTTACATGGGAAAAGGGAAGATCTCCTTATCAGAAGATCAAACAATTAGAACCTTTCAGAAACGCTTTATGCCATTCAAAAACTGAAATAAATACCTCGAAGAAGATCGAGGATGAAAATGGTCCACAAGGATGGGATTCAAAATGGGATTCGTTTTTTAATGATGTTCAAACCGTAGAAAAATATCGAAGGGCCATAAAAAAATTTTGTCAGAGCCTGCTGGATGCGGTTCCGGGAAATCCAGGGGACAATTACCTTCCCCCGGCGTTTGAGGAGCCTCTGGCTTCCAGCTCCGGCAAATGGCAAAATAAGCCCACCACGATTTCACGTTCCCGTAAGACTGTTGGAATCTAGCAAGTTGCTGAAAATCTCTTTCGGGTGTCATTCTGAGCCGCTATGCGGCGAAGAATCTTGCCCAGAACCCTTGTCCAGCTTGAATTTATCGATCGGGCCAGATCCTTCGCTGGCGCTCAGGATGACAATTTTGTGGTTTTTCCGCATCCTGCTAGTAAAATATTCCACATAAAAATTCCATTTCTATTCAAGCCATAATATTCAATGAATAAAGCCAGCAATAAAACTCCCGAGATAGACGAATCCCGCACCTCCAACTTCATCGAACATCTGATCGACGCCGATCGGGAAGCCGGGAAAATCGCGGGACCGGTGCACACGCGGTTCCCTCCGGAGCCCAACGGGTTCCTCCACATCGGCCACGCCAAATCCATCTGCCTTAATTTCGGTCTCGCGCGGAAATATGGCGGGCTCTGCAACCTGCGCTTCGACGACACCAACCCGGTCAAGGAAGAGGTGCGGTACGTCGAATCGATAAAAGAAGACGTCAAATGGCTCGGGTTCGACTGGGGGGACCGCGAGTTCTACGCTTCCGACTATTTCGAAACGCTTTATGAATACGCCGTCCAGCTCATCCGGAAAGGCAAGGCGTATGTGGACGATTTGAGCCCCGACCAGATCCGCGAGTACCGCGGCACCCTGTCCGAACCGGGCCGCGAAAGCCCCTGCCGCAACCGCTCCATTGAGGAAAATCTCGACCTGTTCGCGCGCATGCGGGCGGGGGAGTTCAAGGAAGGCGATCGCGTGCTCCGCGCCCGGATCGACATGTCCTCGGGCAACCTCAACCTGCGTGATCCGGTCATGTACCGCATCTTCAAGGCGCACCACCACCGCACCGAGGACCGCTGGTGCATCTACCCCATGTACGACTGGGCGCACGGGCAGTCCGACGCCATCGAGGGGATCACCCATTCCATCTGCACCCTGGAGTTCGAAGACCATCGCCCGCTCTACGACTGGTTTCTGGACCAGTTGGGCATCCACCATCCCCGGCAGATCGAGTTCGCGCGGCTCAACCTCAGCTATACCGTGTTGAGCAAGCGCAAGCTTCTGCAACTGGTGCAGGAGAACCGGGTGGACGGTTGGGACGACCCGCGCATGCCGACGATCTCCGGACTGCGGCGGCGGGGCTACACGCCGGAGTCGATCCGCGATTTCTGCGACCGCATCGGCGTGGCCAAGGCCAACAGCACGGTCGATATCGCCTTGCTCGAACATTGCCTGCGCGAAGATCTCAACCGGAGCGCCCCGCGCGTCATGGCCGTGCTCGATCCGCTCCGCATCGTTATCGAGAACTACCCCGAAGGGCAGGTGGAGGAGATGGAGGGCGAGAACAATCCTGAAGATCCGGCCGCTGGATCCCGGAAAATTTCTTTCACCCGCGAGTTGTATATCGAGCGCGAGGATTTCATGGAAGATCCCCCGAAGAAATTTTTCCGCCTCGCGCCGGGACGGGAAGTGCGTCTCAAACACGCCTATATCATCAAGTGTGAAACCGTGGTGAAGGATGAATCGACCGGCGAGGTGGTGGAACTGCGTTGTACCTACGACCCGGCTACGCGGAGCGGCGAGGCGGATGGACGCAAAGTGAAGGGCACTCTCCATTGGGTGTCGGCAGAGCATGCGGTGAACGCCGAGGTGCGTCTGTACGACCACCTGTTCACGACGGCCAACCCCGGCGACGAGAAGGAGAATCCCGACTTTACCATGGCGCTCAACGCAGAATCGTTGAAGATCCTGACGAACTGCAAGCTGGAACCCAGCCTGAAAGGGACCCGGCCCGGCGACCGGTTCCAGTTTTTGCGGATGGGATATTTTTCCGTCGACCTGGAGAGCGCCCCGGAACGCCCCATCTTCAACCGGGCCGTGACCCTGCGCGATACCTGGGCCAGGATCGTGAAGAAAGAAGGGGCCTGAGACCCAGGGCCCGTTTCACCCCTCCGCCCGAGGCCCCAGCAAAATGAGGGCGGAACCCGCCAGACAGAGGGCCGCGCTCTTCACCCTCTCCCGGGGGGAGAGGGCGGGGTGAGGGCGCAATTGGACCGTTCCGACCTCGCGCCGCGCCCGTGCGGTCAGCACTGGATTGCTTCGTCGGCTTTCCGCCCCCTCGCTATGACAGGGGTGGGGTACATTGGTGCCTGCAATTTTTCCGAAACGGTTTTCCCGGCCTGATTTCCTGCGCTCCGCTCCCAACCGAAACAGCAGGACAACTCTCTACTTTTAAACTGTCCATATAATGGGGGAAGGTCAGGTCAAACTGACATGACTGTATTTATTCCATAATAAACCCGCTGTCCCATCAAAATTTCAACTCACTCTCTTATCCCCACAACACACCTTGAACTTCTTCCCCGAGCCGCAGGGGCAGGGCTCGTTGCGGCCGACTTTCGGCGCGCCTCGCCTGGCGGTTTTTTCTTTCCTCCGGCTTCTGGCATTTTGCATGCGGTGCGGTTTGAAGTACTCGTAGATGCCCATGACGCTGGCCAACAGGTAATCCAGCAGTTCTTCCCGTTTTTCGTCGGTGATGGGTTCCTTGAAGGACCGTAGTTTGGGGTCCGGGTCGTGCTCGTAGGCAAGAGCCAAAATGGTTGCCAGCAGTCCCCCCTTCTCTTCGCTATCCAGCAGTTCGGTCCAGTCGGATTGATGCAGAAGCATCCCCCGCACAAACCCGATGGCCCAATCGTTTCCCATTGACTTGCCGTCCTCGTCCTCGAAAAGCAGGGGAAGAAACACCTCATCATCCGCCAACCGGCTACCCACATCGTTCCAGTGCTGAAACAGCAGGCCAAGGAATTTCTGCGCTTCTTCCAGAGTATCCAGCGCGGGGCAGGTTTCCATGCTTGCGACGCCATAGATTTCCGGCAGGTATTCGCTGGGCATGGCGGTTTTGGGCGAGCACATCAGCGCGGTGAAAAAGCCGTCGAGTTCCTCGACGTTCATGGCGCTGTCATCGGGAAACCGCTCCAGCACCGAATCGAGGTAGGTTAATTCCTCTTCGGTGAGGGGCGCCTGCTTTGGGCGGATCATGGCGGCGTGTTCCACAAAACGGGGTTGGATGGAGTAATGCCCAAATGGTAGCGGATGGAGGATGAAATTTCAAGAATACTCAGAGGTTATCTGATGTGGTTTTAATGTTTTAGCGGAGCCCAAATATGCGATGGGATCGCGTTGTTTCCCGGCTAGAAACCTTCCACCCGCTTATCCTTGCGTGCGGGGTCCGAATAGAATAACGGCGGAACCCGCCAGACAGAGGGCCGCGCCCAGCACGTCCCACCGGTCCGGCCGTTGTCCTTCAACGGCCCAGAGCCAAAAGAGCGAAGCCACGATATAGACCCCGCCATAGGCCGCAAAAGCCCGTCCGGCGAAAACCGTTTCAATTCGGGTGAGCAACAGGGCAAAGATCACGAGTAAAGCCATACCGGGTAAAACCCAGTAAACGCTTCGGCCCAACCGCAACCAGACCCAGAAGGCATAGCACCCTCCAATTTCGGCAAGGCCTGCGCCTATGTAAAAGACAAAGGAAGTCATGGATTCCCCTTTCCTGTAAGCGGGGGTGAAAATGAATTTTCCCGGTGATCGGGATGAACCGGTCAACGCGGCGGCGGCCGGAACTGCCGCATGGCCGCACGGCACGTGGCTGAAAATTGGTTTTCGTTCCGCCGCATGCATTGATGCAACTGCGGACCGGGCGCGAGGCCGGGGCAAAACCGTTGCCGATTCCCGTCGCAGGCGAGACGAAGGGAATCGCCCGGTCTCTCACCACCCGTCCCTTCACGCCCGTTGGAAAATCCCGGTTGCTGGGACCTATCGTAATTGCCGGTGACGGGAATTCCATGGTAACACCCGAGAACGAATGGGAATTGCGGCGTGGTGTGGTAATGATATCCGCGATCGGGATCGGCATGGCCGTTGCACGGGTCGAGGTCGGACGGAAGCTGGCCGTTCTCTCCCTGCCCGCCATAAATTTTGAATCCGTCAAAGGCGTAACCGATGACCGGAGAATGTTGATCGGAAGAATCCTTTTGGATGCAGGCCGGGTGGGAATGGTAATGGTACACCCCGAAACGTGTAGGATGGCCCCGGCAGGCGTCGAGTCCGTGATGTTCCAGCGCGATCCGTCCGTTTTCGTCTTCCGGTCCGAAGAAGGCCACGCCGTTGACGGCCACGGCGATCGGGCCGCGCGCGGGAACGGGCTGGGTTGTGGACGACCATTGAGGGTGGCGGGGAATCCGGAAGGTGAAGTTCTGCGCCGTCGGCGTATTGGGATTGACCTGTTGCCACGGGTGGTCGGGCAATCCCGATGTGGAGACGACCAGGTCCTCCTCCGTGACCTGCACGGCAACGTTCGATTCCAGGAATTCGTGCTCCTTCGCTTGTGCCGGAAGGGTGAGCAGGAAAAACAGGGTCCCCGCCATGAAGGAGTTCAGGGCCGGTCGCGGGAAGCGCATTTGAGGTTACTCCGATGAGTTGATTCCCACCGCCGCCTGGTTAAGCCTTGCCAGGGTGGTTTCCTTCCCGAGGAGCAGGATGGTGTCGTAAATTCCGGGACTTTCGGTTTTTCCGGTCAGGGCCACCCGCACGGGTTGAGCGAGTTTGCCGAGCTTGACTCCGGCGGCTTCGACGATTTCTTTGAAGGAGGTTTCCAGATTCTCGGAAGTCAATTCATCCAGGGTTTCGATTTGGGCGGCCAGTTGAGTCAACAGGGGTTGGCTCTCGTGATTCAGAAATTTTTTTCGGGCGGCTTCGTCGAACTCGACTTCTTTTTTGAAATAGAACCGGGCTTTCCCGGCCATCTCGACCAGGGTTTTAGCGCGCTGATTGAGGAGAGGAATGGGTTTCGCGATCTCATCGGCACTCAACCCGTGGTTTTCAGGAAGGATTCCTTCCTTGACGAGAATGGGGGCGAGGTGTTTCGCGAGCTCGATGGGCGGAGTGGTCTGGATGTACTGCTCGTTGATCCAGATCAGTTTCTCGGGGTTGAACACCGCCGCGGAGAGGGTGACGGAGTTGATGGAAAAATTCCGGATCATTTCCTCCCGGCGGAATATTTCCTGGTCGCCCAGAGACCAGCCCAGCCGAACCAGGTAGTTGATGAGAGCGTCGGGAAGATAGCCCATGTCGCGGTAGGCCAGGGTGGAGGTGGCCCCATGCCGCTTGCTGAGGCGGGTTTTGTCGGCCCCCAGGATCATGGATATGTGGGCAAACTCGGGGAGCGGGTATCCCAGGGCCTGGTAAAGAAGCGCCTGCTTGGGGGTGTTGGATAAATGGTCGTCGCCCCGGATGACGTGCGTGATTCCCATGTCGGCGTCGTCCACCACGACGACGAAGTTGTAGGTGGGGGTGCCGTCGGAGCGCTGAAGGATGATGTCGTCGAGCTCGCGCACGTCGAAGGACACTTTTCCCCGGAGCAGGTCGTGGACGGTCACCGTGCCTTCGAGGGGGGCTTTGAACCGGACCACACCGGGGGTTCCCTCCGGGACATCTTTGCGATACCGGCAGGTGCCGTCGTATTTCGGATTTTGCTTTTTCTCCAGGGCGGCTTGCCGTTTGGCTTCGAGTTCCTCGGGGGTACAGTAGCAACGATAGGCTTTGCCTTCGTCCAGCAGTTGGCGGGCTTTTTGGTGATAGAGGTCCTGCCGCTCCATCTGCCGGTAGGGGCCTTCGTCCCAATCGAGCCCGAGCCATTTGAGAGCTTCGATGATCTCGTGAATCGATTCCTCGGTGGAGCGGGAGAGGTCGGTGTCCTCGATGCGCAGGACGAATCGGCCCCCGTGGTGGCGGGCAAACAACCAGTTGAACAGGGCGGTGCGAACTCCGCCAATATGCAAATACCCGGTGGGGCTGGGGGCAAAACGGACTTTTACGGGTGTGTTCATATTCATTAGGGAAACGGGACCATTAAGGGTTCTATTGACGTTGGGGGCTAGATTAGCAGATTGGGCTCCGGAAATTAAGGCACAATTTCCATCTTTTCCCATCGGGCCGGTTCAAGGGGAAGGGGCGGAGAACGGGAGGGCGGGGGAGGAATGGCTTCGGCGCAAAAAAAAACAGCCGGCTCTCGCAAAGCCGGCTGTTTCAGGGTAAGGGAATTCGCTAAAAATCCCTTCTTGAATTACATGCAGTCGATGTTGACCGCATTCGTTCCGGTGTTGGTGATCCTGACTTCGCCGCTGATGTCGCCAATGGAATCGCCGCGGCTGAATTCGGGCTGATGGGTCAGAACCACTTTGTCTTTACCCATGGAGCCTCTCGGGGCCAGGCCCGTGTGTCCCTGATCCGCACCCACCACGCTCATATTGTTGTCCGCGGGGCCTAAGGTGAGGGGAACCGTGGTGAAGTTCGAGGATTTCCATACGACCAGGTTGGCGGTACCCCGATCATTGCTGGTGTAGCCGTTTTTGTCGTTGAACTCGCCGGCAATTTGGGCAACGGAGATTTCGATGGATTTGGCGTCCTTGCAGGAAACGCTCTCTCCGGTTTTGACTTCTTTCGCCTGAGCGGAAACCACGAAGCTCACGAAGCAAATCAACGTGAAGAATAAAATCTTTTTCATCCCGGTTCTCCTTTTAAATGATGTTGAAAGATTAAAAGCACCCCTGAAACAAATACCGCGAGGTTTCGGTTATCTCTTTAAACGTCAACTGAATCGACGTTCCAGTACGTCCAGCATGAAACAGGTTTCTCGGGTCCCTGTCACTCGGTCGGGGGTATAGCAAATGCGATACTCTCCCGCCAGGGTGAAGGACAAATTGAAAGCCTCGCCCGCCGGAAAATGACTGACGGTCAGCATTCGAGCCCCCGAGCGGATTTGGGTAACGGTCAGGTTGCGGATGTCCCGGGAAAAATCGTTACTCAATTTCAGGTTCAGAGTCTGGGCCACGCTGTACCGGTCCTCATCCGCTCCCGATGGGTTCAAGGAAATGGACCAGGGGTCGACGGCTCCGGCCGGAATCGGGGATGCCATAAGAGCCGTAACGACCCAAGCCCCAACGCCAAGGTTCTTTAAAAATGACAAGGCATGGACTTTGTGTGTTTTCCCGAACATCAGTTCTTCCTACAGGGATTGCGATTGCCTGTTACGGAATCCAGCCTGTCGTCTTAAGTCCGACGACATATCCGCTAATTGCTCATTTCCGGTTGAGTTTAGATTTTTTGGATACGTTTAGGTATCAGCAAACGGCTATTTTTTTTGTAGTCAATTGCCTTTCATATTGTAGGAAAAATCCTATATTGAAGTGAGGGGCTTGGATTACACTGAAAGGCGGGTGAGGGGATTATTCTGCAGGGTTGGGAGGCGTGAAATTTTTCACCAAAGACCGGTCTAACGCGTAGTGGATGAGTTCGGCATTAGAATTCATTCCCATTTTATCAAGGATGCGGCTTCGATGCGTGCTGATAGTTTTGATACTTAGCGAGAGCTGGCTGGCAATTTCCCCGAGAGTTAAACCTTCCGAGATTTTGCAGAATACCTCGAATTCCCGTTGCGAGAGTTTCAGGTGCGGGGTGGGATTGAGTTCCTTGGGATGAAAAGCGAGTTTTTCAAGGACCGCCCGGCTGGCGAATTTCCCCCCCCTGGCCACCTTGCGCACGGCATCGAGGAGTAAACCGGGAGCGCTTTCCTTGGTCAGATAACCCGAGGCTCCGGAGCGAATGAAACGGACGGCGTATTGTTCCTCGGGATGCATGCTCAGGATGAGGACCGCGAGATCGGGTTTTTGGCTCCTTATTTCCCTGAGGACTTCGAGGGAATTTTTCCCCGGCATGGCGATGTCGAGCAGGACGACGTCGAATTCTCCCGTCTGAACGGTTTCGACGACATGGTCTCCGTTTTCCGCTTCCCCGCAAACCACCATGTCGGGGGTTTCCTGGAAGGCATGCTTGAGTCCTTGGCGGAAAAGAGGGTGGTTGTCTACGATCAGGATCCTGATCTTGTTGTTGTCGGGGGTTTGCGTCATGGCCGTATAGAAAAAAAGCCGGCCTGGGGGGCAGGCCGGCTTTCCTTAAGATGAGAACCTTTTGGGGATATTTCCGGGTTCTCCGTTGGAATCAATTGCAGTTTACAGAAGCCGGGACCGGTCCAACGTTCGTGATCTTGACTTCACCACGGATATCGCCAATGGAATCACCCCGGCTGAATTCGGGCTGATGATTGAGAACGACCTTGTCGGAGCCCATGGTGCCGCGAACTTCAATACCGGTATGGCCATGATCTTCCGTCACCAGGGTCATGTTGCTGTCGTTGGGCCCGAGGGTGATGGGAATCGTGGTGAAGTTTGCGGATTTCCATACGACGAGACTCGCGGTGCCGCGGTCGTTGGTGGTGTATCCAAACTTGTCGCTACTTTCGGTTTGAAGCTTGGCCACCGAGATTTCGATGGACTTGGCATCATTGCACGAAACGCTTTGGCCTTTGGAAATTTCCTGGGCGCTGGCGTTCACGCAAAGAACCGCGAAAAGAACGAGGGTGAGAAAAGAGATTTTCTTCATGATGTTCCTCCATTAAAAGTGGATTTAAAACAACTTGCTCGTTATGACGCTCCTGTCAGGGTTAAATCATCCTGGGTTTTTGAACATTGATGTTCAGGCAATGGGCCTGGGACGAAGAAGTATCGTTCTCGACGAAATAGCAGACGCTATAGGCGCCCGCCTTGGTGAAGGTGAGACGAACGTTTTCTCCCGCCGGCAACTCGTCGATGCTCGCGAGTTTCTTCTTGGATTGGTGTTGCAAAATGACGATCTTGCGGATCGCAAAGGCATAATCGTTGAGAAGGGAAATTTCGGAACTTTGGGGAATTTCCAGGTCGCCTTGCCGCGAATCGGAGAGATTGAAGGCGATCACCTTGAGATCCGCCTGCGCGGGGGAAATCTGAAGGCCCAACCCTCCAAGGAGGAGTCCCATGACCAACCACGTCATTCCGGGTTTGAACTCGCCAAGAGACAAGCGCATTGTTTCCCGCCTTTCTCCCGACCCGCTTCATCCTGTGGGACGGGGGGTAGATTGTTTAGATGCCATTCCGGCATTGACTAGAGAGTTTAGAAAGTTTTATTGGGGAAGGGTATCGGCAAACTCCCGAATTTTAAGTAGGCCGGGAGCTTGTGTGATGTCAGATTTACCGACGATGCGGTTTTACCTGTTTCGCCGTGTTACGGCCAGCGGGTGGATCGGTTTCAATTCGGGCGAGTGATGCCATGATTGGAATCAGGTCCGAATTTAAGGGTAGGAAAATTTTAAGGATGGGTGGGAAAATTCCTGCCCATGCGCGCCAATTGCGGATAGGGCAAGCGAATTGACCGAGATTCGTCTATGAGAGAAGGAAAGGGGGCGAAAAGGAGCGGAAGATGGGGTTTAAACGAGTTTGTGCTGAATGGCGTAGTGGATCAGCTCGGCGTTTTTTCGCATGCCCATTTTTTCCAGGATGCGGGTCCGGTGGGTGCTGATGGTTTTCACGCTGAGGGAAAGGTCTTCTCCGATTTCGGTCAGCGATTTGCCTCCGGCAATCATGCAAAACACCTGGTATTCGCGGTCGGAGAGAATTTCATGCGGGAGTTTGTTGGTATCGAAGAAACCAAAGGCAAGTTTTTCGGTGATCTCCACGCTGGCGAACTTTCCGCCGCCGGCCACTTTGCGAACGGCTTCGAGGAGTTTTTCCGAAGCGCTTTCCTTGGTCAGGTACCCCGATGCCCCGGCCTTGATGAACCGCACCGCGTATTGCTCTTCCGGATACACGCTGAGGATGAGGACGGGAATTTTGGGGACCTCGCTCTTCAACTGCTTCAGGATTTCCAGCCCGCTTTTCCCGGGCATGGCGATGTCCATCAGGATCAGGTCAAATTCATTTTTCCGGACCAGGTTAAGAAGTTCCTGTCCTGTTTCAGCTTCCCCGGCAACATGGATATCCTCGGTTTCGGAGAAAACGTGTTTGAGGCCTCTTCGAAACAGCGGGTGATCGTCGGCGATCAGAATATTTATTTTTTTTCTGTCAGTCAGGATTTGAGTGGTCATGTAAGCCTTCGGGAATTCGGATGGTGACAACGGTGCCTTTCCCCTGGGTGCCCTCGATCTGAAATTGTCCTCCCAACTCGATGGCCCGTTCCCTCATTCCCAGGATGCCCAGCGATCGGGGATTTTCAATCTGATCTTCGGAAACACCTATCCCATCATCCTTTAAACATAGAACTAACATACCATCTTTGCGGGTGAGTTCAATGTTTATTTTACTGGCTTTAGCGTGGCGAACCACGTTGGTCAGCGTTTCCTGGAAGATGCGGAACACGGTGGTGGCGCATTTGGGGGTCAGGTGTTCCAGATCTTCTTCAAGATCCAATTCGCATGCGATTCCTGTTTTTTCCTCGAATTCTTTCCCCTGCCATTCGATCGCTTCGTTCAATCCCAGTTCGTCCAGGATGGGGGGACGGAGGTCCATTACGATTTTTTTCACGGTCTGAATGGTGTTATCGATCAGTTCCAAAAGAAGCTGAGCCTGGTATTGCAGTCCGGGCGGCTCGGGGCCCAGTTTTTTGACCATAAGGGAGAGTTCGAGTTTCAGGGTGGTGAGGACCTGGGCCAGTTCGTCGTGGACCTCCCGGGCGATGTGGGTTCGTTCATCTTCCCGAACCAGTTCGAGACGGTGATACAGATTGCGTAGTTGTTCCCGGGAGCGAAGAACTTCTTCCTCGGCTTCCTTGTGTTCGGATGCCACTCCCAGAAGGTGAACGAGTCCCTGGAGCAGTTGTCTTTCTTCCCTGAGAAAGGGCCCTTCGTCCAGGATGGGTTGGTCCTCGATATAAAAAATTTCCAGTTGCCCCCGGCTTTTTCCGCGGACGCGAATCGTTTCTGAAAGTTTCCAGGAAGATTCGTGAAAGTCATTCGAAAGGAAGGTTTCACCATTCGAGGTGATTCTGACGCGGGTGATTTCGGGATATTGGAAACTCGGAACGATAATGGAATCCAGTTTCTGGAAGACCTCGTTCATGGTTTTGGAGGTGTTGACGAGGTGAGCCGTCTGGTACATGCAGGAGAGTTCCTTGACCCGCTCCCGGAGGGAGCGGAGCAGTTTTTCCTCGTCTTCCTGCGCATGCCTCCGCTCGATGACTCGTCCCAACTGGGTCCCCACCTGGGCCATGACTTCGAGCATTTCGCCGTCGGGTTCGGCGGACTTGGAAGAAAAAAATTCCATGATCCCTCCCACCTTTTTCTCGATCAGGAGGGGGAAGGCGAATCCGGCTTTTACCCCGATATTTTCCGCCAACCGGGCGCGGGGGAAATTGGGATCTTGGGTGACGTCGATGATCCATTCCGGTTTTCCGCTTACCATGACGCGGCCGGGAAGGCCCACTCCAGGTTCGAGGGGCGTGGCTTCGGAAATGATCCTGAAAGTGGAAAACCGGGTGTCGTCCTCAAGGTACCAGATGGTGGTGGGAACCAGAAGGCAGGAATCGCGGTCGGCGGGAAGATAAAGATGCCCCACCGGCCATCCCGCGTGATTGCAGATGTGTTGCAGGCAGAGGGCCATGGTTTCTTCCATGGGACACGATTCGTTGGCGGCAACGGCAATTTCCTTATGCAGGAGGACAAATTGCTTTTCCCGATCCAGTTTGCGATTCGTCTCGTTCAGTTCGGCGGTTCGTTCCTTGACCCGCAGGTCAAGTTTGTCATGGGCCTCCTGAATCTTTTTTTCGGACCTTTGTTGCCAAAGGCAAAGGTACGCGGTCATCCAGATCACGAAAATCGACAGGCCCCGGTTGACAATGACCATCCACAACTCGGCTCCCGGTGGGGAGATGAAAAATCCAAAAATCCCGAGAATCGTTCCCGCAATGGCTCCGCCCAGAATAAGACGGTGGTCCCGCGCCAGCAAACCGATCAGGACCAGTGCCACATATAGAACCCCGTCGGCGACTCCAAGAGGAAACTGGGTGTCCAGAATACAGATCGCCAGAGCGATCAGAATGGAAAAGGCTATAAATGTTCCGGTCCGCGTGCGTTGGGTAAGTTGGGGCATGAAAAACATTTAATGGAACAGGTTTCTATGGGTTCGTTTTTATTATAAACTCAATAACAATCTTTGTTGTTGAGTATTTTCCCTTGCTTTCTCCATATAAGATGATGTTACGGTTGATTGCAATCGTTCCAATGATGATTTTGGTTTTCGCGGGAGAATACTTTGCCGGACCGGCGTGGGGAGGGGAATTGGTCTTAAAGAAGGAGCCTCTCTTCGACCGTGGGTTGAATCAAAGTGGTGGAAGTTGCGAGGGATGGTTCACCGTGCCCGACGGGAAAGATGTTCCCGATTTGAGGGATTTTCAATATTATTTCTGCGAGGGGTTTTATTCGTTTCATCTGGATGGCTCCGCGGGAACCGAGGTAACTTTGTTCGGGGAATTTTTTTTCGGGAAAGGGCAGGGGTTTCTGTCTCTGAAGAAAATGGATGACCGCCGGGTATGGATCCTTGACCTGGAGAAATTCCCTCCAAACCGCTGGACCTCCGTCGAGACCAGCCCCGACACCGGGGCCTATGAGGTGTATTACCACCCCGCGCCTGCTTTTGAAAAGAATATCTCCTCAATCAAGTGGGGAGCTTTTTCTGGATAAAGGTATGGACCGCCGGGAATTCGATGTGGAGACTTTTCCGGGTAAAAGTAGGGACCGCCGGGAATTCGATGTGGAGGCTTTTCCGGGTAAAAGTATGGACTGCCGCGAAATTCAATGCCGATCCATTTTGACCCGCACCAGCGGGTACCTGAAACCGGTTTGCTCCCATTCGCTCAATCCTTACCTGGGATGCGGTTTCGGGATCTCCTCGTGCGGGGAGGGGTGCTATGTGCGCTTCAATCGCTGGATCACCCGGGGCCGGGAATGGGGAAGTTTCGCGGAAGTCAAGATGAACGCGGCCCGGGTGTACCTTGACACGGCGGCGTCAGAAGCAAAATGGGCCCGTTTCGCCCGTGGGGCGTTCGCCATTTTCCTCGCCAGCTCGACGGATCCCTGGCAACCGGCGGAGACTCGATACCGCGTGACCCGCCAAATCCTGCAGGCAATGCGGGATTGCCCTCCCGACACGCTGATTCTGCAAACCCACACCGATAAGGTCCTCGACGACCTTTCCCTCATTGAAACGCTTTCGGGCATATGCGAACTTCGCGTTCACATATCCATAGAGGGCGACCGGGAGCGGCTTCCCGGTCTGCCCCCGCCGCCCTGCACGCTGGACCGGCGGTTGACGGCCCTTGAGACTTTGGCATCGCGGAATATTTTTGCGGTGGCCTGTCTTTCCCCGCTCTACCCTCTGCAAAATGCCGATGCGTTCTTTTATCGCCTGGCGGCGATCGGGACGAGAGCGGTGGTGATCGACCATTTTATCGAAGGCGATGGCACCCGCGACGGGTCCCGCACGGGGCAGACCCGGTTGCCCGAGGCCATGGCAAGAGTGTGTCCCGAATCGGTGAAGTTGGAGTACCGCGACCGGGTGATCGGCATTGCCCGTCATTACCTTCCGGTTGGAATTTCCGCTGACGGTTTTGCGGGACGCTACCGGCCCGTGTTTCCCGAGCCGTCTCCGGTCTTGAATACGGTCAAGGGTTTTCTCGCGGGAAGGTGAAGCGGCCCGGTGTCGCGAAATTGTCTCATCAGCGCTCCGCCTTCGCGGGGCCATTCCCCCCTGAAGATATTAACCGGTTCTTCCCCCTCGAATACCAGGAAGCCGTAAGAACTGTAGTGCGGCAGTTTGCGCAACAAACCGGAAATGGAGGGCTGGTTGTCGGCGATGACCCAGGCCACGGTTCCCTGCTCTTTTCCAGGCCGGTTCAGGACAAAGACAAAACTATGGTTTTCCCATGGGAACGTTTGCTCGCTCAGGGTGATTCCCCTGTCTTCCACGTGGACACCGTAGTGGGCCAGTTGGGGCAGTAAATGCCGGACGAACCGGTTTTGCCTTCCTAAAATCCACAGACCCCCCGATGGCAGGGGAGTGAAGGAATCGTCGGTAAGTAGCGGACCCGGCCGGGTCGCTTCCCCGGTCACGCCCATCGCAAATTCCTGGTAGCCCAACAACACGTCGGGCTGGTTTTCCACCGTGGGAAGAAGCCGGGCGGGGCGGGGATCCCCGTATATCTGTCCCAGGTTCGGGGGCATCTCGTGCCGGCCCGGCAAACGGAACAGGTCGTTGTAAGGATCCAGCAGAACCTTGATCGGTGGGGCGGGAAAAGTCATCTTATAGGACTGGGTTCTCCGGTCATTTTCGACGGTGTTCAGGACGGGGGCCGTCTGTCCGTCCAGCCAGATCGCCACCGGGATCCGTAGGGAAAACGGGGCATCCTCCTGGGTCTGCCGAACGACCAGTTTCAGATCGTATCTCTCCCCGGATTTCGCATATTCTCCTTTTTGGAGTTCGATCCCGGGGCCTCCGGTTCGCTCGGTCCATTGTTTGAAAAATTCTTCAAGAGATTTTCCGGAGGTACTTTCAAAAGCCTCCCGAAGGTTCCGAAATCCCGCAAACCCGAACCGGTGGGTCTTATAAAAATGACGCAACCCTTGCAGGAACACTTCATCCCCCAGGTCCCGCCTCAGCATGTGAAAGAGCATCAGCGTTTTTCCATAGCCCACGGCCTGGCTGGCCTGGTCCTCGCGCGAACGAAACTGCGTCAGGGGAAAATCGTTTTCGCGGTTGACGAAGCTCCTGAATTTCATCAATTGCCGAAAACGGTACTGAGAGCCCTGGCCCCGGCTCTCCTCCGCCAGATGATCCGCAAGATAGGTGGTGAGTCCTTCCGACCAGTTTCCGCCGTTCGGGTCCACGTAAACCCCGTTCCCCCACCAGTTGTGGAGAATTTCATGCGGGTAGGAGGTGTCGAGGATGAATGGGAATCGAATGATGCGCGAGCCCAACAGGGTGAACGACGGCATGCCATAACCGGTTGGGTAGGAATTTTCAACCAGCGCAAATTTGGGATAGGGGTAAGGGGCGATCAAATCCTCGTACAGGTCCAGGCAGGATTTTGTTTTGTCGAGATAGCGTTGGGCCAGACCGGGATCGTCTTTCAGTAAATACGCATACAGATCGACGGAGCCATGCCGGTCATGAAAGGTAAAAAATCGGTCCGCGACAAGCAGAATTTCCTCCATGGGATCGGCCGTTTCCCACGCCACGGTCCGGACGGTGTTATCGACCCGGTCCTGCACCAACCTCCCCTGGCTCACGACATTGAACGATTCAGGAAGTTCAACGGTGAGATGAAAGGTGACCCGGTGCGGCAGGCGGGAACCGGATTCCACCTGCGGGTAAAAATAGCTGGCCCCGGAGAGGAGCATCCCCTGGTCCCCCTCCCGGGTTTCCGGAGCATCGCGAAGTTTTCGTCCGGGTTTCCAACCCCGCATGGGGTCGTAGAGCGGACCGGTGTAATCGAATTCGAGAACCACTTCCTTCGGCCAGGGAACGGACGGGGACCGGGATAGTTCCAGCCGGGTGAGAAGTCCGCCGGATTCCTTTTCGGCTCCCCCGGAAACCGTCTTCAAAGACCAGTCCTCCCGGGCCGAGATTTTCAGATAACCCATCGAAAGAACGTTGTGCAGTAAAAACGGAATCGTCTCCGCATTGCGGTCGCCCGGGACCAGAGTCACCCGGTCCTGAATATGGGCGGTTTTTTTTAAGGGGTCCAACTGGATATGAAGTTGATGGTGGATGGGTTTTTCGACGGGGAAGCCGTGTCCCGCCGTGGGGAAGCAGGCGCCGAGGCCCCACAGGGCGCAGGCAAAAAAAGTCGCTTTCCAGGTGGGTGAATGAATCATGGATCGGTGTGATCGGGGCATAACGTTCAACCTACCACGGCATCTACATCCCGGCCGCGGTTCCCAACGATGCGGACGACCACCCGGTTGGGGATGCACGCGGCCAACCGGTCGGCATGCTCGAGGTACCCGGATTTGATGCACACTTTGTTTTTGCAGGGGGAATGAATGATCCGCGCCCTGCGGTTTTCAATCTGGACTTCGGTGATTCCCAGGGGACCCGGAACGCTGACCGTTCGATTTTCCCCGAGAGAGTAACGGTGGATTTCTTTTCCCGACGATTCGATGACCACCCACGCGCCTGCGGTCGTGCCCGCATCCCAGCGGGAAAATAAGGCAAAGTTGATCAGCACCAGCAAACCGATCAGAATTTTGTCCGCGCGCGTGAGGAGGCTCATGAAATCAGGATACCATAAAGAAAGAGGGGGCCCGGGAGTGAAATGGACACCGGTAATGCAGGGGCGAAACATCTTTCGCCCCTGCAATAACCTGTCATTCTGAGGTCCGGAAGACCGAAGAATCTTGCTCCGTACTAATACGGGGCATGCGTCAATTAGCTTGTAGCCAGATCCTTCGCGGAGTTTATCCGGAGCCTGTCGAAGGGGGGGCGGAATTATGTAGTTGTCATTGCGAGCGGAGCGATGCAATCCACCTCCCCCCCCCCACGGCGAGTGGGCGGCGAATCAAATGATATCCATGAGGCTCAGGCGGTTTCCCATGTAATGGTGGAGCGCGTCCTTTAACCGTTTGTGTTGCGGCAGGTCGAGCC
>PCWF01000026.1 GCA_002796165.1 Nitrospinae bacterium CG11_big_fil_rev_8_21_14_0_20_56_8 | reverse complement strand
GGGCGGAAGCCGGGGAGGAAAAGGTCATCTCGATCGAGGCGGTCCGGGAGTTGCCCTCCCAGCCGGTGACCAGCGCCTATTTCGACCGGGCCATGGATTACTCGAAATCCCGCTTCCGGGCGGTTTCTTTGGCGGAACTTCTCGACCGGTTTGACCTGGACCGGACCGCCGACGCGGCGCTCCTGGAGTGTTTCGACGACTACCAGGGCATCGTCGCGGTGGATGACATCCGCCGATTCAATCTCCTGCTGGCGACCGAGATCGAAATCGCGCCCGGATTCAAACGGCCCGGCTGGCTGAATCCCCTCCTCATTCTTGTGCCCGATGGTAGCGACGCGCCGTTTCAGGAGCGGTTCATGACGGCCAATATCCGCCAACTGCGGCTGGTGCGGCTGGATGACTATTATGCGCCTCTCGCCCGGGCCGCGGGAGGTTCCTCAGCGGGTCGGGAGGGGCTGGTGTTGTTCAAGGACAATTGCCTGTTCTGCCATTCGCTGGAGGGCATCGGTGGAAACAAGGGGGGGCCGCTTTTGCAGTTCTATGATTTTGGACGCAAGAAGGAGCGGGAGCGGTTCCACGATAACTTCCGCAATACGCATGGGGCGGACAACCCGGACAAGCAGAATCTGAGCCAGTTTATAACGGATCAGGGGCTTCGGGCATTGACGGAATTTCTGCGTGGATTCGCCGCATCGCCGGGGAAGTGAGCAGGGGGACGATCCCGGGGGATCGGCGGGGATTTTGATTGACAGGGTCTGGGGGCATGGTATCTTGAAAATTCGTTCACCGCTCATCGAAATTTTCCAACC
This sequence comes from Nitrospinae bacterium CG11_big_fil_rev_8_21_14_0_20_56_8, assembly GCA_002796165.1. GTDB lineage: Bacteria > Nitrospinota > Nitrospinia > Nitrospinales > VA-1 > 21-14-0-20-56-8. The sequence continues at coordinate 7,614 of PCWF01000026.1, read as the reverse complement.
TGACGCGATTCGGATTGGAATCGGCTTGAAAGGTTTTCTTTTCATGTCTCTGCCAGTTACCGCCGCCTTTGCTCTGGGAACCGCCGTCGAGTTGTATCTTCTGGTTCTCCTGTCGAATTATTTCGATACCGTAACGCTTCTCAACGAGATCATGTTCACGTTTTTGTGGGGGATCGTTCTGGGGCGGAGCTACGGCAAGGAATATTTCGAGAAGTTGCAATGGCATCTCAAGTCCCGCACGCTTCCCCCGGATGAAGCGGTAAACGGGGCGGTCCTCGCGGTGGCGAGCATGTTGCTGATCACTCCCGGCGTCGTCACCGATCTGATCGGGTTCCTGATGACCCTTCCCGCGAGCCGCGGCCTGTTCAAGGAAATAATCCTGGAACTGGTGCGGAAAAGGAACCGGAGCGGCGAAGGCTATTTTTTCTTCCGGGATTGATTTTCCCACTCCGCCCCGGTCCCGGGGTTCTCGGCGCAAGCAGGAGATCTGCCGCCATGAAGCTTCCTTCCATCGTTCCTCCCCGCAACCTGCGTGAAGAACTTCTCGATATCGACCAGGCTCCGTTCGAAGAGGTCAAGGAAAGCCTGCGGGACGTGCGCCGGGTGAACCGTTACCTGGGGGGATACCGGGTTTTGCTTCACCACACGGCGCGGTTTTTACGCGATCATGAGGAGCCTCGTCCGTTTCGCATCCTGGACCTGGCCACGGGCTCGGCCGACCAGCCGGTCGCCATCGCGCGTATGGCCCGGGGGATGCGGATCCCCGTGCGGATCACGGCGGTGGACGTCAATATCAAGATGCTGAGGTATGCGGCGGAGGAGACCCGGTTCTACCCGGAGATCGAACTGGCGAAATGCGATATTTTATCCCTTCCTTTCCGGGAGGGAGCTTTCGATCTGGTGGTGAACTCCCTGTCCCTCCATCACTTCAGCCGGGAAAACGCGGTGGTCATCCTGCGCGCGGCTTTCCGGGCCTGCCGCCGCGGATTCATCATCAACGATCTGCACCGGAGTTACGTGGCGCATGCCTCCATCGTTCTTCTCACCCGCCTGTTTACGCAAAACCGGCTGACCCGATATGACGCCCCCGTTTCGGTCATGAATGCGTTCACCCCCGCGGAAATGATCGGCTTGGCCGATGAGGCGGGGATCGCGCGCTACGAGATTCACCGTCATTTCCCTTACCGGATCGCGCTGGTGGGATTCAAATAATCTCCCGGCCACATGGAACAAGCCGCTTGAACTGGATCGTTTACATTCTGCAATGCGCCGATGGGAGTTTGTATACGGGTATCACGACGGACCTGAAACGCCGTATCGCCGCGCATGAAGCCGGGCGGGGCGCAAAATACACCAAGGGGCGGGGCCCCTTCAAGCTGATGTACCGGGAAACCTGCGTGGACAGGGCGCACGCTTCCAAACGGGAAATGGAGATAAAATCGCTCGACCGGGCGCAAAAACTCGACATGGTGGCCTCAGGATCCGGAGGCTGATTTCCAGGGGAATACGGTGATGACCATTTATGACGCGATTGTGATCGGCGGCGGGCCTGCGGGCGCGGCCTCGGCCCTGTTTTTGGCGGAGCGGGGCCACCGGGTGGCGTTGCTGGACCAGGCGCGCTTTCCCCGCGACAAGGTCTGCGGGGAATTCATCAGCCCGGCCGCCGATCCCATTCTCCAGCGGCTCGGCATCCTCGCCCAAATTGAATCGGCGTCTCCCGTTCGTCTGCGCGGGGTGGCGGTGTCCTCCTATGAGACGGTGGGGATTGCGGTGGATTATCCGGATCATCCCGGCCTGGCTTCGCCCGTAACGAGTCTTTCCTTTCCGCGCCGGGGGTTCGATCATCTTCTCATCCAGAGAGCCCGGGAACGGGGCATCGAGGTGATGGAAGGGTTCAAGGTGACCGATTTTATATTTGATAATAATTTGATCGCCGGGGTTCGCGGACGCGACGAGGCAAATGCTTCATTTGATTTCAGGTCCCGCATGGTGATCGACGCCGGAGGCCGAAATGCCATCGCGGTAAGGCGGCTCGGACTCAAACGGCCCGCCGCCGGGGGGATGAAGGTGGCCTTCGCCGCGCATTGGGAAGGGGCGGCGTTCGCCGAGCCTTACTGTTATATGCACATCAGCCCGCCGGGATATACCGGGACGGCCCTTGTGGCTCGGGGGCTGGCCAACGTGGTGCTGGTGGTGGATCGCCCCCCCGCCGCCTCGGGAAATGGAATGGACGAATTTTACCGGTGCGCGGTTCTCGGCAACCGGCTGAGACGGGAAATGCTTGACGGCGCCCAGCCGGCGGAACGGGTACGCACCGTCGAATCTCTGGCCTTTACGGTGGATCCCCCCGCGGTCGGCGGACTGGTCCTGGTGGGGGACGCGACGGGATTCATCGATCCCTTTACGGGCGAAGGCATCTACCTGTCGCTCCGGAGCGCGGAACTCGCCGCCGGGGTCATCGACGAGGCCCTGCGGAGCGGAGACGTCTCTCGATCCGCTCTTGCGCGGTATGACCGTTTGCGGCGGAGCGAGTTTCGGCACAAATTTATATTGAGCAAAATTCTGCAGAAACTGATCTACACCCCTTCCCTGAGTAACCGGGTCATCGGGGTATTGTCGCGCCACCCGCGGCTGGCGGAACTTCTCGTGGGGGTCATTGGAGACTATGTCCCGGCCGACCGGGTGGTTTGTTGGGGGTTTCTGGGAAAGCTCCTGGCGGTCGCCCTATCCGGGCGGAGGAACGAATCCCACTCTCCGGTGATGCGGGAAGGAATCCGGTTTCTTGCCCGGAATGGGTGACTCGGACGAAGAGCGAAGGGGCAATTCCGATTTTCCCGGAGGTTCCCTGGAAGGGGTCTGCGTAAAAAGAGGACGGGAATTTAAAGGGGAGAAAAAACTACGAGTTCTCCCATTCAGCCGAAGGGGGAAACCTTCGGCTTGATGTGGTAGAGATGATCGGAAAGGATCAGTGCAGGGTGGCCTGGTATTGACTCAGGATCTGCTCCAACCGGTCTTTGGTTTTGAGTTTTTCTTTTTGATAGTTCTTCTTTTCCAGTTCCTGTTCGCTCGTCAGATATTTGAGCCGGTTCAACTCTTCCACCTTGTTTTTCAGTGTGATGTGCTCTTCAAAAAGCCGCTTGAATTCGGTATTCTCGCCTTTGAGTTTCTCCAGGACCTGAGGGTCAATTTCCATTTTCGGCCTCCTTTTCAATCAGAGTGTTGCTGAACGACTGACTTGTTGATTTTGAATTCCGCCTCCGGTTTCCTGGCGTAATGGATGACCAGGGAATTGAGGTCGCAGGATTTGCGTGACTCGAACTCCGCATCGGCCAGCAAAGCCGCGGCCGCGGCGACGGAGATGGGTTTCAGATGCGTGGCGCGTTGAAATCGGGAGCCCAGATGGCGCGATAACCATTCGCCATAGGTGTCCAGCCCCTGGCCCACAAACAGCATGGGTTCCTGGATCGTTTCAACCAGATCTTCCGGAAACAAGGCCGCGTCTTCCGTCCGCCTCCGGATGCGGTCGCCGTCGTAACCAAATTGGGCCGCGTAAACCTGTTTTTTCCGGGCATCCAGAAGACTGCAAATGGGTTGCCCGCAGGGGGCCACGGTAAACGCCTGGGCTTCCAGGGTATCCACCGGAACAAAGGGTTTCCCGGCCGCAAGGACCATTCCCTTGACCAGACTTACCCCCACCCTCAAGCCGGTAAACGATCCCGGCCCGACCGTCAGGCAAAATCCATCCACCTTCTCAATCGTCAAGTCCGATTCTGTCAGAACCTGATCGATCAGAGCGAGGATGGACCTCGATCCGCCTGATGAAGGCGATTGACTTCGTTCGGATATGATTTGATTGTGTTCCAGGAGAGCAACACTTCCCAGCGGGGTCGAAGAATCGATGCCCAAGAGTCTCATTTCATCCGAAAAGACCGGTTCGGGGGAGGAAATCCGGCGAGTTTGATCCCACTCACCTTATAAAGCCAACATAAGTTATCACCCACCGAAAGTCAAATAATTCCCTTGAATTTTCCCGTGTAACCGGAGCGGATAAAAATTCCAACCGTTTGAAACTCAAGGAATGAATGAAAGTAACAAGGGTTGGATCGGGGCATCGGGTTCAGAAGCCGGGTGAGGTTTTTTTCAAGGAAAATCTTTTGGTTAAGGTGTTACCTATTGAATTTATTGAACTAATTTCCTTGACAAAATTTCCCGATGGAATTATTTTGGTGATCTGTTTTTATAACCTGTTGTTTTTATTTTACTTAATTGAAAGGGGTTGACTTTGAAGAGAATTTAATCTGAAACGAAGGAGGGCGCTATGTTTTTTGAGGTGAAGGTTTATGATGCAAATGGCGATTTGAAGAAGGTTATTTCTCCTAAGAAACTGAGCAACCGATTTTGGAAAGAAGATGGTAAATTACCGATGCTCGATGGGATGGTGGTGGAGGAAGAGAACCGGGGCTGGTCGCGGCGGGAAGTACAAAAATTGAATGTCCATACGGAAGAATCCGGTTAATTTAATTGCGGCCTTGTGCCACAATGAGCCATCCTGAAACACAAATGAGGAGGCAGGCGGTCCTTCTTCCCGGATCGGGATCGCGTTTGAAGTTTGTCATTAATTGAATGGGAGGATGATTACAGGCCGGTACTGCCCGTGGTGATTGAAACTGGCAGGCCCCTTTTCCCCTTCTCAGGAAAGATCGAGATGGATATGTATATCGACACCGAGGAAGCACTATCCGTCCTCTGTGAAAAGATAAAAGGCTATGACATGCTGGCCCTGGATACGGAATTTGTCCGGGAGAAGACGTATTATCATCGTTTGGGTTTGATCCAGGTGGCCACCGATGGCATCTGTGCCGCCATCGACCCCATTGCCGTTCCCCGCCTTCAGCCCTTCCTCGACGTCATAAAAGATCCAAACGTTATCAAGGTATTCCACGCCTCCAAACAGGATCTGGAAATTTTAAATCGCCTGTGCGGGGAGACCCTGAGGCCGATTTTTGATACGCAGATCGCCGCTTCCCTGGTGGGGTGGGGGTCCCAGATCTCCTTCGCCAAGATTGTGCAGAAGGTATCGCGAAAGCGGATCTGCAAGAGCGAGCGGTATACCGACTGGTGCCATCGGCCCCTCAGCAAGGGGCAGATCGAATATGCCATGGACGATGTTCGCTACCTGGTCCCGGTTTACGAGAAACTGAACCAACTGATTCGCAAGCTGGATCGGGAAGAGTGGCTCAAAGGGGAATTTCATGTGCTGGAGGATCCCGAGACCTACAAACTGCCCGAACCCAAAGAGCAGTACTTAAAGCTGAAAAATATCCGCAATTTGCAGACGCGGCATCTGGCGGTGCTGATCCATTTGACCGCATGGAGGGAGAGGGAGGCGCAACAACGGGATGTGCTTCCCAAATCCATTATCAGAGATGAAACCCTGACCGAGGTGGCCCGCCTGGTTCCTCAGGACCTGGGTGCCTTGGGAGCCGTACGCGGATTTTTCAAAAAGGAATTGTCGCGGAGCGGAAAAGAAATCCTTTCGGTGATTCGGGCGGGATTGGAAGTTCCCGAGCATGAGGTTCCCGATCTCCCGGAAGCGGACGGGTACGCGACCCGCCGGGGCGTGGAAGAGCTTCTTTCCGCTTGTGTCAAGATTCGTGCCGAGGAGTTGAAGGTCGAGGCCAACATTCTGGCCGACCGGCGGCAGATTCACGATTTTGTCCGATGCTACGAAGAAACCGGTAACGTGGAACACCATTTCCTGTTTCAAAGCTGGAGGAAAGATTGCATCGGCACCATGTTGTATTCCATCATGGATGGGAAAATGGCCCTGGCCATCGGAAAAGACGAACGGGTCACCCTCATTCCCCTGCATCAGCTTCGCTGAAGCCTCATCCTCCCTCCCTCCCCGCCATTGATTTAAACCCTTCCGCTTGGCGCAGGTTTTCCAGATCCGGATCGGTCTCCACCGAATTGCGGTCGGGAAAACCCAACTCCAGCGCTTTGGCAAGTGATTCAAGCCCCGGTTCCACCTTTCCGGTCAGGGAATAATAACAGGCCAGGTTGTAGTGGAGATAAGGGTTTTTCGGATTGATTTTTTCCAGACCGCTCAGCGTGGTCAGGGCGTCATCATACCGCCGGGCGTGCAGGTAAGCGGTGCTCAGGTTCACCTGAGTTTCCTGAAATTCGGGATTGTGGTGCAGGGCCATTTTGTAATTGCGGATGGCCTCCTCGATATCGCCCTGTTTCAGGAATTTATTGCCCTCGTTGTAATGAAAGATCCCCATTCGTTTCTGGTTTTCCGGACTGGAATGATCCATCGGGCGATCCTCCTCCGTGGTTTCGTCATGGAGGTGCCGTTCGCCGGGGGCGGTTTTTTCTTCATTCTTGAGTCCGGCGAATGGTGAGGATGCAGGATCGGTTCTGACTTCCGATGTGGAAGAAAAAAGGGATTTCAGGGATTCGATCACCGCCGGATCGCTCGCGATGAGGATCAGGGCGGAAGCCATCAGGATCGGCAGGCCGTATTTTTTGAGTAATTGAGGGTAATTCATGATGCAGTCAATTCATTAATCTGACCAGTTCTCCAATGGAACCCAGGGTGGAAACGTGATCGATCCGGGCGCCCTGTGAAGCCACGTTGTAAATCCGGACATCCGGATGTTCCCGGGCGATTTCCTCGATGCCTCTCAAGTAGCCATACATGACCTGGCTGGTCGGCACGTCTCCCCCGTCGGTCCGTTGCACGGTCAACTGTTTGCCGCGGCGGCGGTCCAGCAGGTGAGAGGCGTCGAGAGTTTGGACGCGGTCGATCTGGTCGATGTGCCCGAGGCAGGTCCGGGCCCAGCGGGAGTATGTGCGACCCCCCGTAAAGGCGCAATCCTGCCCCGTCAGGAGGATGGGGTTGCAACCCATCTGGATCAAAACGTCCAATCCCATGCAGGCGACCGACCCGCCTGCCGGAGTGGTGCCTTTTTCGTTCAGCAGATCGATTTTTTCCCTGAACAGCCGGTGTCCCTCCTTGAACACCACGAATTTATCATGGGGAAACCCGTGCGCGATCTGGGCGCAGACCGTCGGGGTGAAGATGAGCCGGGTTTTGGGGGCCACCGGGACCCGGAAATGATGGATACTGATGTCCTGCGGATCGAGGGAAAACACGTAGTCGGGGACGATGCCTTCCCGGCTCAGGATGGAAAGGGCTGTGTCCACGCAGGCGATCACCGCGCCGTTTCCAAGGGACCGGAGGTAGGGAAGGGCGTTGTCGAGGGATGGACCCGCGCTCGCCAGCACCGCGATTCTGCCTTGGTGGGTCCCTTTGAGCCGGTTGATTCCCGGTGTGATTCGGGTCAGGTTCTGATTGTAGAGGTAGTTGATTTCTTCCTTGTCGCCCAGCACCGTGGGGAATCGCCGCTCCATCAGCAACATTTCCAGCGCGGTGGCGATTCGCGGAAATTCCGGGGGAAGACATTGGAACGAAGGGTTGTGGAACAGAACCTGAAACGGGGTTGAGGGATCGCCGAAGGGCTTCAACGAAGCCTGGATTCTTGCCGCCACTTCTTCTTCATTATTTCCAAAGACCAGGTGAAGGCGGGGATCCGCGAGGACCTGCGTCTG
>PCWF01000173.1 GCA_002796165.1 Nitrospinae bacterium CG11_big_fil_rev_8_21_14_0_20_56_8 | reverse complement strand
GCTTTACGTTTTTAAACTTCCACAATTGTTGCTTGTAATAGGGATCGTCGGGAACCAAATCGAGAGCGGACTGAATGTTCTCCACGGCCTTTTCCGTATTGCCCTGAACGTAATACAACTCGGAAAGCGTATCGATGAAGTCGGGACGCTTGGGAAACGCCTTGAGCGTCTTTTGAGACAATTCGACACCCTTTTCCAGGTTGATCTTTTTCTTGGCATAAAGCCAGGCGAGCCGATTCATGGTCTCAACATCGTTGGGATTGAGAGAAATCGAATTTTCACAATGGCTGATGGCGACCGTGAAGAATCCCTTTTTCGCGTATACGTTGCAAATGGCCAGGAAGATCCGGGCGTTTTTGGAATCGAGTTTGGAGGCGGCCACAAGTTTTTCGAGCGCCGGATCCAACTCTTTATTTTCGGACAGGGCCTCACCCAGGCCTATCTGGTAATCCAGATTTTTGGAATCCTGGGCCACCAGTTTCTGAAATTCCTGAACGGATTTGGCCGTTTCTCCCTTGGACAGGAGAGCCCGGGCCAGATGGTAGCGGGTTTCCTGGTGATCCGGGCGAAGTCCCAATGCTTTTTCCAACGATTCGACAGCCCTGGCATATTCCTTGTTTTCGGTAAGGAGTACCCCCTTTTTCATCAGGATGTCCGCGTCTTTGGGATTCAGCTCGACGGCTTTCTGGAAAGCGGCCAGGGCCTTGGATTTCTGATTTTTGCCGGCGTAAATTTCCCCCAGGCGGGCCTGGACAAGGGGATTCTGCGGCTCGATGGAAGCGGCGACTTTATAGGACTCCAGCGATTCGTCCAGAGCTCCCTTGCGAAAATACCAGTCGGCCAGGCGAATCTGGGCCTCGAAGAACTGGGGATACAGATCCACCGCCTTCTGAAATTCCCCGGCGGCCTCTTCTTCTTTCCTGGATTCGAGAAGAAGTTCCCCTAACAAAAGATGCAGATTGGGATCGTCGCTCTTGATCCGGATGGCCTGCCGATATTCATTTTCCGCTTCCGGCAGATTCCCCATCTCGGCCAGCATTTCTCCGAGGGCATGGTGGGAGGCATAATGATTGGGATTCAGGCTCACGGCCTGTTTCAGGCTCTCGACGGCTTTATTCTTCTGGTCCTGCTGGCGGTAGAACTCACCTATGCTGTAATAGGCATCGGGATTTTTAGGATCGGCCTGAACCGCCGTCTGGTAGGACTTTACCGCTTCATCCGCCTGACCGGTCAGGGCATAAACCCTGGCCAACCGGATGTGATAGTCGCTGTTGGAGGGTTTCAGCTCGATGGAATGCTTGAATTGAGCCAGAGCCTCCTTGTATTTTTTCCGGGCGAAATATACGTCACCCAGGCCTGAAAAAATCCGCGGATCCCCTCGGGAAAGAGAAAGCGCCTTATGGAATTCGTTTTCCGCCTCCGACAACCGGTTCTCGCCCAGGTACCGGGCTCCTTTCTTGATATGGGATTCCAATTCATTTCCAGTCATGCGGGGAAAGTAAAAGGCCCCGATTCCCAAAATGGCCAACCCCGCCACGATCGCCCCCAGTTTTTTGGATGACGTGGAAATCATCGGTCCGGATGTGGTGGAAGATGGAGCCAATTTGGCTCCCTCCGGTTTTCCCGATTTCGCAGGCCCCGAAACCGGGATCTCGATATTATCTTTTTCATCCACGTCTTGCGGGGGGGCATCGATCATTTTACACCGGCCCTCAAAATTGGACCCCTCGTCGATCACCAGATGATAAGTAGAGATATCCCCTTTCAGGCGGCTTTCATTCATCAGGGCAACCTTGTTATCCGCATGCACGTTGCCCAGGATATTCCCCATGTTGGTGATATTGCGGGTTTTGATATTACCCGTCATGTTTCCGAATTTGCCAACGATGAAATGGCTCGAGGAGTACACCTCGCCTTTAAATTCCCCATCGAAGTGAACCGCTCCCTTCACCCAGAGCGTCCCTTCGAGTCGAACTCCTTTTTCGAAATATGAATCCATGTGCGCAAGCTCTATTGAACGGGATGGTCCTTCTGGATCAGCTGGAAAATAATATCAAATTATAGAATGTGTTACAATCATTCTGATTTTTATCCTCGCAAAAGTTGATTCAACTCCGGATTATTGTTATTTTATCTGTTTTTGGGAAAATCCCCTTTCCCATAATATTTCGGGAATTTTTACCGATCCTTCGGTCCATTCAGGCCTCTTTCCAGCTTTGGATTTGCGCGGAGAAGCGGAAGACCCCATGGATCGGTTCCCGGCGACCTCAAACTTACCGTTGGAGCGATCATGACACGACCGAGTGGCCGAGCCCACAATGAAATCAGAAAAATCAAGGTCACGAAGAACTATATCAAGTCGGCCCACGGGTCCGTCCTGATCCAGATGGGAAACACCCGGGTCATCTGCACCGCCACGGTCGAAGACAAGGTCCCCTCTTTCCTGCGCGGCCAGGGAACCGGCTGGGTGACGGCCGAGTACTCGATGCTCCCCGCCTCCACCAATACCCGCAATCAACGCGAGTCGTCCCGGGGAAAACTTTCGGGCCGAACCCAGGAAATTCAACGCCTGATCGGCCGGTCCCTGCGCACCGCCGTCGATATGAAACAACTGGGCGAACGCACCATCTGGCTGGATTGCGACGTCATTGAAGCGGATGGCGGAACCCGGTGCGCCTCCATCACCGGGGCGTTCATGGCCCTGGTGATGTCGCTCCAGAAACTGCAAAAAAACCGGTTGATCCAGACCCTCCCCATTCGGGATTACGTGGCCGCCGTCAGCGTCGGCATCCTCAACGGGTCAAGCCTGATTCTCGACCTCGACTACGCGGAAGATTCCACCGCCAGCGTGGATCTCAATATCGTCAAAACGGGGTCGGGAGGTTACGTGGAGATCCAGGGCACCGCCGAGCGGGATCCCTTCACCGACAAGCAAATGAGCTCCATGCTGACTCTTGCCGACAAGGGGATCCGCGAACTGGTCGACCTGCAGAAAAAAACGGTGGGCAAACTTTGACCGTTCCCCGGCCGGTTCCGGACAAGGTCACCGGGCGCGCTTCACCCCGTTACGTTCGCAATGCGCCTCGACCGGACACCGGCTACACCAGGGGGAAACCGGCTTGCACAGGTTTTGTCCGAAGGTCACAAGAAGTCCGTTAAAACGGTTCCAATGACGCCGGGGCAACTTGTCCCGCAAGGCGGTTTCGGTCTCGTCCGGAGAGCGGGTGTTCACAAATCCCCACCGGTTGCAGATGCGGTGGACATGGACATCGACGCAAATTCCCGGTTTGCCGTAACCGAGAATGACCGTCAGGTTGGCGGTCTTTCGCCCGACTCCCTTGAGTTGAACCAGTTCCTCGATCGAATCGGGCACCCGGCCCGCATGCCGGTCCAGAAGCTCGCGGCAAAGTTCCCTGAGATTCCGGGCCTTGTTCCGGTAAAAAGCGACGGGATAAACGGCTTTTTGGATCTCTTCCTCGGTCAAGGCAACAAGCTTTGCCGGGGTTCCCGCACGCCGGAGCAGACGACGGGAAGCCGGAAGGGTCACCGCATCCCGGGTTCGCAGGCTGAGGATGCAACCGACCAGGACATGAAAGGGATTTTTCCGGCGCGCCACTTTATCCAGCGCGGGGGTGCTCCACTTGCGGTTGGCCTGTTCGACGATCTTCAGCACGCGTGCCATTTCCCGGGGGGTCAAAACGTTCTCCAACCTACTAAGATTCCAAGGGGTTATGGGATTAAATCTTATGGAAATGCGCGGGGGTTTCTGCTAGTATAATCGCTTTTACAAGCCTGATTCCAAGCATTTTTCCGTCAACACTTCTGGATCCGGAATTTTTTCAATATGACACACACGATTTCCGTCCTTGTGGTCAATCGTTTTGGCGTTCTCTCCCGCATCGCCGGACTGTTCAGCGGCCGCGGATTCAATATTGAGAGCCTCAACGTGGCGGTGACCTCGGATCCGAACATATCGCGAATGACCATCGTCACCCGCGGGGACGATAAAAAAATCGAACAAATCACCAAACAGCTCAACAAGCTGGTGGACATCATCAAGGTCGTGGACCTGACGGAAGAGAAATTCGTGGACCGCGAACTGATCCTGATCAAGATGAACGCCGAACCGAGGGTGCGGGAGGAAATCCTGAGAGTGGTGGACCTGTTCCGCGCCAAGATCGTGGATGTCAGTCATTCCACTTATACGATCGAGATCACCGGTCACGAGGGCAAGATCAGCGGCATGCTGGAACTCCTTGAACCGTTCGGAATCAAGGAAATGGTCCGGTCAGGACGCATCGCCATCACACGCGGAACCAAATCCATCAATTGAAACTCAACGCATCGAGGAAGGAGCAGACCATTGGCAAAGATTTACTACGATAAGGACGCGGACCTCAAGATCCTGAAAAAGAAAACCATCGCCATCATTGGCTATGGGAGCCAGGGGCACGCCCATGCCCGCAACCTGCACGACAGCGGAATGAAGGTGGTCGTCGGGCTCCGGAAGGGAAGCCCGTTCTGGAAACGGGCCCAGGGCGACGGGCTGAACGTGATGACGGTCCCGGAAGCGACCAGCATGGCCGACATCATCATGATCCTCATTCCCGACGACAAGCAACGGGCCATGTACGAGGCGGACATCATGCCCCATCTCAGAAGGGGCGCGGCGATCGCGTTCGGGCATGGGTTCAACATCCATTTCGGCCAGGTGGTGCCCCCGGATTTCGTGGATGTGTTCATGGTGGCCCCCAAGGGACCGGGACACCTGGTCCGGCGAACTTTTGAGCAGGGCGCCGGGGTTCCCTGCCTTCTGGCCATTTACCAGAACGCCACGAAGAACGCTAAAAAAATCGCCCTCGCCTATGCCAAGGGCATCGGCGGAACCCGCGCGGGCGTGCTGGAAACCACCTTTAAGGAAGAAACGGAAACCGATCTCTTCGGCGAACAGGTCGTCCTGTGCGGCGGTCTTACGGAGTTGATCCGGGCCGGATTCGATACCCTGGTGGAGGCGGGTTATAATCCGGACCTGGCTTACTTTGAATGCCTGCATGAATTGAAACTCATCGTCGATCTTATCTACGAAGGCGGCATCGGCAACATGCGTTATTCCATCAGCACCACCGCCGCATACGGCGATGTGACTCGCGGTCCGCGCATCATCACCGAGGAAACCCGGCGAGAAATGAAGCGGATCCTCAAGGAAATCCAAAACGGAAATTTCGCCAAGGAATTCATTCTCGAAAACCAGGCCAACCGGCCCGTCTTCAACGCAAGACTCAAGATGGACTCGGAACACCTGATCGAGGGGGTCGGTGAAAAACTGCGAGCCATGATGCCCTTCGTCGGCAAAAAACTCCAATAATCCCCCCCCCGCCGGGACCCGCGAAATAGCTAACCATGCTACGGGGGCGAAAACGAAGCGTTCCGGCCTTACGCCCCTATGGCCAATAGCGGCCGGACGGGAATGCCCAGGACTTGCACCCTTACAATCCATTGAATGAACCCTACAAATACCACTGAACCAACCCACACCCCCGGCGCGGCTGGATTTCGCATTCCCCTGGCAAGCGACGGTTACCGGTTCATCATTCCCCTGGGGATCCTGACCGGACTGTTCGCGTTCCTGTACCTTCCCTGGATCGCGGGGGTGTTCGGGTTATTGTTTCTTTTCGTGCTCAATTTCTTCCGCGATCCGGAGCGGCAGATTCCTGTGGGACCCAACGTGATCGTCTCCCCCGCCGATGGCAAGGTGGTGGAAATCGTCCGCGAAACCGATCCGCTGATCGGCCAGCCCCGCACGCGGGTCAGCATTTTCCTCAATGTGTTCAACGTTCATGTCAACCGGGTGCCCGTGGGAGGAACCATCACCCGGATCAAGTACAATCCGGGAAAATTTTTGAACGCGGCCAGCCACAAAGCCTCCCTGGATAACGAACAGAACGCGGTTCTCATAAAAAATGGTACAATAGAAATTCTGGTCAAGCAGATCGCCGGGCTGATCGCCCGACGGATCGTCTGCTGGGCCAGGGAGGGAGATCAGTATACCCTCGGCCAGCGATTCGGGCTTATCCGGTTCGGCTCGCGGGTGGATATCTTTCTGCCCGAGGATGCGCAACTTTCCATCGGCATAGGCGACAAGGTTCGGGGCGGAAGCAGTATTCTGGGGTACCTGAAATGATGCTGAAAAATCCACGCAGGGGGATTTACATTCTCCCCAGCCTGTTCACCACGGGCAACGTCTTTTGCGGATTTTACGCCTTCATCGCGGTGATGAACGAGCGGTACCACGTCGCCGCGTGGGCCATCGTGGTGGCCATTATCTTCGATATCCTCGACGGACGCGTGGCCCGGCTCACCCGCACCACCAGCGCGTTCGGGGTACAGTACGACTCGCTGGCGGATATCGTTTCCTTCGGCATGGCCCCGGCGTTTCTCGCCTACTCCTGGGTATTGAAACCTTTCGGACGCCTGGGATGGATGGCGGCCTTCCTGTTCCTGCTGTGCGGAGCCCTTCGCCTGGCCCGGTTCAATGTGACTCAGCCCGACGTGCGCGGCGATCAGTTCATCGGTCTTCCCATCCCCGCTGCCGCGGCGGTCATCGCCTCCATCGTCATCGCGTTCGAGGATCTCTTCGCCAGCCGGCTCAATCCCGCCATCATGGTGGTCGTGGTTTACCTCCTGGCGTTCCTCATGGTCAGCAACATCCGCTACCCTGCCCTGAAAAAAATCGAATTCAAGAAACGGGTATCGTTCATGCGGTTCCTGTTCGTCATTCTGGGGATTTACGTCTTTGCCACGATACCCAGGGTGGCCGTGTTTCTGGTAAGCTTCATTTACGCGATCACCGGTCCCATTAAACTGCTGTTGCCGGGAGGACACCGGGAAGACGCTCCAGAGGCGGTTTCCAATCCACCTGGGGATTCCCGGTAACCGCTTCATCAGCAACCCAACGCCCCTTCGAGCGAGAGTTTCACTATGTCCTGGTTGGACAAATTAAAAGACAAGTCCGGAATCCGGAAAAAGCTCCACAAACCCGAAGAAATCTGGTTCCAATGTAAAAACTGCGCCGAGGTGGTTTACTACGCCGAGTTCGAGGACAACCTGAACATCTGCCCCCGATGCGACCACCATTACCGGATCAACGCGCGGGAACGCATCTCTCTGCTCACCGAGCCGGACTCGTTTGTCGAACATAACTCGAACATGATCTCCACCGATCCGCTGAAATTCAAGGATACCAAGCGGTACAAGGATCGCATTCGCCAGGTAACCAAAAAAGACATCCCCCACGAAGCGATCGTCACGGGAACGGCCCGGCTGGGCCAGCACACCATTGAACTTTGCGTTTTTGAATTCGAGTTTATGGGGGGAAGCATGGGATCGGTGGTCGGGGAAAAAATCACCCGAAGCATCGAGCTCGCCATGAGAAACAACAATCCCCTGATCATCGTCAACTGCTCCGGCGGCGCGCGCATGCAGGAAGGGATCCTGTCCCTGATGCAGATGGCCAAAACCTCCGCGGCGCTCAGGAAATTGGCCGAAAAAAGAATTCCCTACATCTCGATTCTCACCGACCCCACCACCGGGGGCGTCTCGGCCAGTTTCGCCATGCTGGGCGACATCATCCTCGCCGAACCGGGAGCCCTCGTCGGGTTTGCCGGACCCCGCGTGATCGAACAGACCATCAAACAGAAACTGCCCGAAGGATTTCAAAGGGCTGAATTTCTCGTCGAACACGGGCTGATCGATAACATCGTGCACCGGAAGAAGTTGAAATCCACTCTCGACAAACTGATTTGCCTGTTTAAAAATTTGCCCACAGCCCGTCCCGCGGTGCCGGAATCGGTGCTCACTCCTAAAAAGATTCAACTCAGAGCCGAAGACCTCGCCCCGCCCCGGTTTTAAGTTTCAGGTAAAAAGAAAAACAACCGCACCCGGCCCGGAAGGAACCCCAAGCCCCTGCCCTCTCTCTTTCAGTTTTCCCAGGGATATATTGAGGAATGTTTAGGCAGGTAAAGGGGATGTCCGGGTTCCCCCTGACGGGTGATCCGGAGCACATGGAGTGGAATGCCGTGTTTGCGAAGGAGAGCCCGCACCGTTTCGGCGCGGTCCAGGTGCTTGCCGTGATTGCCCCAGGCGCAGACCACCCGCGCCGCCCTTCGGGCACGGTACAGGAGGGTCCGATTGTTTCCCGGCCCCACGGGATCCGGATGGGTTTTCAGATTTTCGGGAAGCGTGGACCGAAAGGCGAACAGGTTTCCGACGTGCAAGCCCCCAAATCCCCAACGCAGGGCAAACCGCTGGCACCGCTCGACGGTGGGATCGTTCTTCTCCGCATCGGCCGTGGACGGGTTGAGCATGATGAAATGGACGTAATCCCGGGAATCATCCCAGATTCGCCACAGATCGTACCGGAATTCCCCGCAAGGTGAAAACCGCGCCC
>PCWF01000078.1:12370-12512 GCA_002796165.1 Nitrospinae bacterium CG11_big_fil_rev_8_21_14_0_20_56_8 | reverse complement strand
CCCCGCCTCCCAGCCTGGACGTGAGAGGCATCATGCTGGTCAATGGAACCCGGATCGCCATCCTGGAGGGGACCTTCCACTCGCTGGACGGGAACAATGCGGTATCGCAGAAAAACCTGAAACGAAAGGGGTACCAGTTGGG
>PCWF01000078.1:8506-12353 GCA_002796165.1 Nitrospinae bacterium CG11_big_fil_rev_8_21_14_0_20_56_8 | reverse complement strand
TCGAGATCACACAGATCGAACCGCGGACGGTGACTCTGGACGACCGCGCGGGAACCCTCGTCCGGGTCAACCTGTCGAACCGCTCTCCCGAAAAACGGATCCAGCGGGTCGGAAACAGCCTGTCTCAACGAGACAAAAATTTTTCTCCCAAGGACATCAAACTGCCCCAGGCGGTGAAACCGGTTCCTGAACCCAAGGCGATATCTGCGGCAGTTGATAATCCGGCCGAAACCGCGGCCCAGTCTCCTGCGGCCCCGGCGGCTCCACCGCCAACCCTCGCCCCCGTGCCTCCGGCTTCTCCGCCGCCGTACCACGTTTCGGGCGCATGGTAGAAAGACGATTATGCTGAAAAAAACCGATCCCGTAGAACGCATCCTTTTGCGCCATAACAAGATCAGCCTCAAGTCGCTCCAGCAGGTTAAAGACACCAATCTGCACCGGGGAAGGTACCTGGGAAAAACTCTCGTCGATCATGGGTACATCCACACCCAGACGCTTCTCGAAACGCTGAGCCGGGAACTGGGGATCCCTTACCTGAAACGGGAGGAGTTCCCCACCGATCTGCCCGTCACCGGGATCCAGCTCCCCGAAACGTTTCTCCGCGAGAAAGTCCTTCTGCCGCTCAGGCTTGCGGGGAACAAGCTGGACGTGGCCCTGTTCGATCCATTCGACCTGTACACGCTGGAAAATCTGAAAGTCACGCTGGGCAAGGAGATTCGGCTCCATCTCGCCAGCGAGGAAGATATTCTCGAAGCGATCGAGGCGTATTACGGGGACGGCGAAACCGCCATGAACCGTATGGTGGAAAAAATCGGGCAAGAAGATTCCGGCGCCATGGAAACGGACGACGAGAGCACGGAACACATCCGGGACATGGCATCGGAGGCCCCGGTCATTAAACTGGTCAACCATATCATCACCCAGGCCATTGAAATGGGAGCGAGCGACATCCATCTGGAACCGTTCGCGGACGATTTGGTGTTGCGTTACCGCGTGGACGGTATCCTTCACGAGGTCGAGGCCCCGCCCAAGCGGCTCAACGCCGCGATCTGCACCCGCATCAAGATCATGGCCAAGCTGGACATCTCCGAACGCCGCCTGCCGCAGGACGGCCGGATCAAGCTGAAGGTTCAGGGAAAAGATATCGACATGCGCGTCTCCACCCTGCCCACGATCTACGGCGAAAGCGTGGTTATGAGAATCCTCGACCGCGGCAACCTCAGCCTGGACCTGTCTTGCCTGGGCTTTCCCGAAAAGGAACTGGAGATATTTGAACAACTGATCCGCAAGCCCTACGGGAACCTTCTGGTCACCGGGCCCACCGGTAGCGGAAAAACAACCACCCTGTATGCCGCGCTCCAGAAGATCAACACTCCCGACAAAAAGATCATCACCATCGAGGATCCGGTAGAATACCAGATGAAGGGGATCAACCAGATCCACGTGAAGTCCCAGATCGGCCTGACCTTCGCCAACGGGCTCCGCTCCATCGTCCGGCAGGACCCGGACGTGATCATGGTGGGGGAAATCCGCGATTCCGAAACCGCCGACATCTCCATCCAGGCGGCGCTGACGGGCCACATGGTCTTCAGCACCGTACACACGAACGATGCCGCCGGGGCCATTTCCCGCCTGCTCGATATGGGGGTGGAGAGTTTCCTTCTCTCGTCGGCCCTGCTCGGCGTACTGGCGCAGAGGCTGGTGCGGATCATTTGCGAACATTGCAAGGTGCCCGTCAAGCTCGATCCCGTCGCAATGCAGGAGATGGGTCCCTGGGCCAAAAACGGCATGAAGGCCTATCGCGGCGAGGGATGCCGGAAATGCAATCAGACCGGGTTCCGCGGCCGGCTCGGTATTTATGAACTTCTGGTCGTGGACGATGATATCCGCAAACTCATCGTCTCCAAATCCAGCTCCCATATCATCCGTAATGCGGCCATCCAGAAAGGCATGCGCCTCCTCCGGCAGGACGGATGGAAAAAGGTCCAGCAGGGAATCACCACGGTCGAGGAGATTTTGCGCGTCACCATGACCGACACGTTATAACGGAAGAGCGTCATCCTTCATGGATTATGACGGTCCCGCAGGGGGACTTCCGATCCCAAACGCTCCCGGAGCAATTTGATTCGACGGGACTCACAAAGGCATCATGGCAATTTATTTTTACAAGGCAACCGACCGCGCCGGAAAATTCCTTCAAGGGAATGTGGAGGCGGAGGACTACCGCAGTGCCGTGGAACAGGTGCGGGGTCTGAACTGCTTTCCCATCGAGGTCACCGCCGGCAAACCCGGGAAACAGGTGAAACTTTCCTTCGAGGTGCCCGAGGGCTGGTTTCGCAAGCGCATCCCGCCCAAGGAACTGATGGAGATCACCCAGCAGTTGGCGACTCTGGTCGAGTCCGGATTCACCCTCGACAAAAGTCTGATTCTGCTCAGCCAACTCACCGAGAAGCCCCTGACGCGCAACATCCTCACCGATGTACAGAATCGGGTTCACGGGGGAAGCTCCCTGGCCGACGCGATCGCGGAGCATCCCCATATCTTCTCCAAACTGTACATCAACATGATCCGGGCCGGGGAAGCGGGAGGCACTCTCGCGCCATCCCTGACCCGACTGGCCACGTTCATGGAAAAAACCGAGGAGTTGAAGGCCAATGTCCGGTCCGCCATGGTTTACCCCTCCATCCTGTTTCTCGTGGGCGGGGCGGCGGTCGCCGTGCTGATCACGGTGGTCATTCCCCAGTTTTCAAAACTGTTTGAGGAGATGGGGCAGGCCCTGCCCCTGCCGACGCAGATTCTCCTCGCCCTCAGTTCCCTGCTGACCGACTACTGGATGGCCCTGGTGGCGGGCCTGGCGGCGGCGGGCGTGGGATTTACCTTATTTATGAAAAATGAAAAAGGCCGGCTCCGGTGGGACGGATTTCTGTTGCACATCCCCCTGATCGGCGACCTCATCCGCAAAATCGAGATTTCGCGGTTCAGTCGAACCATGGCCACCCTGCTCCAGAGCGGCGTGCCCGTTCTCCAGGCCCTGACCATCGTCAGTTCCCTGCTGAACAACCGCGTCATCGCCTCGGCCATGACGCAGATTCACAAGGGGCTGAAAGGAGGTCGCGGACTCTCCGGCCCCCTGCAACAGATTAACGTGTTTCCTCCCCTGGCCGTCCACATGATCACCATCGGGGAGCAGTCGGGGGAGCTGGACGAAATGCTCTCCAAGGTTTCCCAGACTTACGACAAGGAGGTGGAACGGTCGATCAAGCAACTCATCTCTCTCATTGAACCGATCATGATCCTGTTCATGGCCTTGATCATCGGGTTCATCGTGATCTCGATCCTGCTGGCCATATTCAGCGTCAACGATATTTCCTTTTAAATGAAAATCCAACCACAGGGAGCTCGTGCTTAAAATGAAACAACTGAAACCCTACCGATGCCGGGACAACCGGGGCTTTACCCTGATCGAACTGATGGTGGTCATGGTGATCATCGGGCTTTTGGCCGCTCTCGTGGTGCCCAAATTTTTCGGACACGTCGACAAGGCCATGCAACAGGACGCGCAGGCCCAGATCGAACTGCTCGGACAGGCGCTGGACCTGTACCGGCTGGAAAAACACAAGTACCCCACGACCGATGAGGGCCTGCCAGCGCTTCAGCCCTACCTCAAGAAAAACCTTCCCAACGACCCTTGGGGGAATCCTTTTATTTACCGGTCTCCCGGACAACATGGAGACTATGATTTGTATTCTTTGGGTGCCGACAATGCCGAAGGTGGAGAAGGCAACAACATGGATATCGTCAGTTGGAAGAACATGTAACCACCGGACCGGCGGGGCGCGCGGCTTCA
>PCWF01000078.1:0-8447 GCA_002796165.1 Nitrospinae bacterium CG11_big_fil_rev_8_21_14_0_20_56_8 | reverse complement strand
ACCCTGCTGGAAATGATCCTGGTTCTTCTGCTGGTGGGACTGATCGCGGGCCTGGTCACGCCCATAGTCGCCTCGACCCTGGACCGGATCGAGTTGCAATCCGCCGCGAGAAAACTCAACTCGGCCCTGCGTTGGGCCCGAAGCGAGGCCGTGACCCGGAAAACGCGATTTGCGTTTCAGGGAGATATCGAACACGGGCGCTACTGGCTCACCAACGCAACCACCGAACAGAATTCCCATGTCGAAGACCTGAAAACCGGAATCCGGATGGCGCTCTTCGTCAACCAGTCCGAACCGGTTTCCGCGGGAAAATTCCAAATCGTTTTTTATCCACAGGGAAGCACGAGCGGTGGAACCCTTTACCTTGAAACCGGCGAGCCGGGTAAACCGGAGGACCGTTATGCCATCAGCGTGGACCCCGTCACGGGCGCGAGCCACATCCGAAAAGATGAAGACTGAGGCGGGATTCTCCCTCCTGGAGGTCGTGGTGGCCCTGGCCATCCTGTCCCTGGGATTCGTTACCGTGCTCCAGTTGTTTTCCGGAGGCGTCCGGTCGATGGATCTTTCCGAGCAATACCTCAAGGCGGTGACGCTGGCCCATTCCAAGCTCAACGAACTTGAATTGGCCGAATTCAACCTTGCCGGGACGGTAGGAATTTTCCAGGGAGAAGACCACTACCGGTGGGAAGTCAACGTGACCCCTTACCCGTCGGCCCTGAATAATGAGGAGAATCATATCCACCTGCAGGAGGTCGCCCTCACCGTGTTCTGGGAAGACCGGGGACAGGGCAAGGAAGTTCGTCTCACCACCCTCAAATTGGCGGGAACTTCGGTCCCGGCACCGGACCATCTTTTGAAATCCATCTTCCAGGGCGGCGTGAACCCGCAGACTCCCCCTCAGGAAGCCACCGCTCCGGCCGCCGCCTCTCCCGCATCCCCAACGGTGACCGGCAACATCAGCGGCGCCGCGACCAGTTCGCACGTTTGCGGGACGTTTACGGGCGGGAATCTCGCTCTGGGGGCTCCATGATGAACGGCCAGGACAACCAGAAAGGCTTCACCCTGCTTGAACTGATTCTGGCCATTTCCATCGTCGCCATCATCGCCGCTTTGCTGATGGGGGGAGTGCGGCTGGGCATGCTGACCCGCGATGCGGGGGATCAAAAAGTCTCCACCCTGCAACGCATGCGCGTCATCACCGAACAGCTTTCTCAGAAAATAAAATCCCTTTATCCCGTATTCGTCACCGACAAGACCTTTTCCCAAACCGCCGCAACCGCTACCCCAAAACAGGAGCGGTACCTGGCGTTCCAGGGCGGACCCAACTTTATCCGCTTTGCCACCTTTATGGGGCCGCTGACCGATCCGGGAGACCGGCCTCCCCATGCCCATGAAACCATGATCTTTCTGGGCGAAATGCCGGAAACCCGGCAACAGGGAATTGTGATGATGGAGCGGGATATCACCAGCGGTAATGCGTTTACCTATATTAAAACCGAGGATCCCGACTCCCGTTTCTACCTCCTGGCGGAAGATGTTGCCTACCTTAAGTTCCGATATTACCAGATGGAAGAAATTACCCTGGCCCCACCCCCCGGATCCGAAAACAGCGGGCCGGCCTACCGGGGGGAGTGGATGAATTCTGTGTTTATCGATCCCGAGTTCACCGACCCCGGCCAGGCGGCGCGATTGCAGGACCTCGGACCGAATGACCCCAAGCGCATCACCCTGCCCCGGGCCGTGGAAATCTCCATCGGACTCCATGAAACCCCCAAACCGGGCGCCAAAGGAGAACCGGCGATTATTTTTTCGCCCCCTATCGTTGTTTTGCTGAATTCCGGAATAGAATTTGCACTTCCTATCATTGAAGAAAATGCGCCAAAAAGCTGACACAATTTCAAAGCATCGGGGTGACCCCATTCGAGGGCAGGAGGGCCTGGCCCTGATGCTGGTTCTCTGGGCCCTGGTACTTCTCATGGCAGTTGCAACCGAATTCGCGTTTTCGATGAAAACCGAGGTCAACACTACCCGGAACTACAAGGAAGATATGGAGAGTTACTACCTTGCCCGGGCCGGCATGAACCTGGCCATGGCGGAAATCGCCAAGCCGGCGCGGTTCCACGCGATCCACCCCACCTACGGCTGGATCACGGGAAACCCGAAAATTTCCCCGCTCGCCCAGGGGAATAATCCCCAGAATACGACTGGGGAAGCTCCGGCCCAGCCCGATTTCGACCTCGTCAATCGCAATGATATTCCGCTGGGAAATGGGACCCTCTTCTATACGATCGGGGACGAAAACGGCAAGGTCAATATCAATAAAGCCAGCCGGGAAACCTTGATCCGCGTGCTTCAGGAATCCGGATCGGAGATCGGCCAGAATCGGGACATTATCGCCGACTCCATCCTGGATTGGGTCGACGCCGATTCCAACCATCGGCTGAACGGGGCCGAGGATGACTATTACCAGAGTCTTATCCCCCCCTACCGGGCTAAAAATGCGCCGCTGGAAACGCTGGATGAATTACTCCGCATCCGCGGGATCACTCCGGCAATGGTGTATGGGGGTGAGGATGAAACGGGACTGTACCGGGGTCTTGAAAAGTTTTTCACCCTCTACGAGGTGAGCGGGGTCAATCCCAATACAATGAGCGAGGAAGTGCTCCCCGCCGTGTTCGATGACAAACAGGTTCAGGACATCCTCAAGGCCCGCAACGAAAAGGGATATTACAACGACACGCAATCCAGTCATTTTCGCGTCACGGCCACGGGGAAAATCGAGGGGAGCGCGGCGGAACACACGATCGAAGCGGTGATTCAAAAAACCGTCTCCGGCAAGAACACCCGCCTCCTCACGGTGTATTGGAACGATAGCAAGTTCAACCCGCAAACGGTTGTGCAACCCTGAGATGGGTTGCGGGAAAACCCTGGGGGACCGGTTTCGCCCAGGGAATGCTTGATAAAAGGGAACGGTTCGCACATGAGTTTTTATTTTGAAAAATCGATCGGGATAGACATCCGGGAAGACTCGGTTTCTCTCGTCCTCCTCGGCATCCGCATGCGCCGGATAGATGTCCTCGGTGCGGAGTTCCTGCACATCCCCTCTTTTTCCCCCTCGGACGAGAAAATGTCCCGGGCATTTCTCGACGGGGTCAACCGGTTCCTGATGAAACACAACGCCTGGCCGCGCAACGCGGTGTTCGGCCTTCCGCGGCCGCATTTCACCTTTCAGACGTTCGACCTCCCGGCTCCCGACCTCAAGTCGGTGCGCTCCATGGTCGGTTTCGAACTGGAGCGGCATTTCACCGTCGGACTGGACAGTCTTTACTACACGTTTCAGGCCAGCCCGGCAGGGGAAAATCTGTACCACATCGCCGCAACGGCCATCCACCGCCAAATCGCCAACCCCTACCTGGAACTCGGGCACAAATTGAGCCTGCGTCCCTCCATCGTCGATGTGTCCACCTTCGCCAATGTCAACCTGGTCCTGGGTGATTCCGAAAAGGAAGGGGTGGCCGCCATTATCGACCTGAGTTCGTCTTCGGTGGAGATCACGATCATAAAGAACGGGGTCATTCAATTTTCCCGCAACGTGGCGATCAACGATCCGGATATCCGGAATGCCTACTTTCAGTCCAATCGGCCCGAAAAACATTACGAACTGCTTTCCGAAGGCCTGGGCGGCCTGATCGTCGAGGAGATTCAAAACACGCTTGCCTCGTGCCGCAACCTTACGGACGCGGAAGCCATCGGCCGGATCCACCTGGTGGGGGGCGGTCCCTTCGCTCCCTCCCTGGCGCGCAAGGTCCGCGAGATCACCGACGTGGAGACCGTGCGGGTGGGACTTCCGGGATCGGTGAATCCCGACCTCCCCGATGAATATTCCGCGGTTTACATGAGCACGGCGCTAAGCCTCGCCAAACGGGAGCTGGAACCGGAGGGAATGAGCACCAACCTGCTTCCCGCGGAATTGCGCCCAAAAAAGAAAAAATCGAATCCCCGGACCACTCTCGCCCTTGCGGCGGGGTTGGCTCTCTTTCTCATCGGGGTGGCCGTCAACCAGATCGTGTACAACAATCGTGTCATCGCCTCTTTGGATTTACAACTCCGCGAGGTGAAGGGGCTCATGGCGCCGATCGAAACGATCGACCTGGAATACCAGAATCTCGCGCAATTCATTCACACCCTGAACCGGGTGGAAGCGGGGCACCCGTCGCGGCTGACCCTGTTGCAGGAGATGAGCCGGATCCTGCCGAAAGACACCTGGTTGAACGGGATCAAGATCCACGACACCGAAGTCGAGATCAAGGGATATTCCGCCGCCGCTTCAAAACTGATTCCGCTCCTGGAACAGTCTCCCCTGTTCAAGGACGCCGGATTCGTGGGCTCGCTGATCACGGAGGCCGCGGGTGAAAAATTCACCCTCCGCACCACGGTGGAGGCCGCGCCATGAACGTGAACCCGAGGGAAAAGCGGATCCTGACCGGGGGCGGCATCTTCGTTATCGTTTACGTCCTGTTCATATTCGTGGGACAGCCGGTCTTTAAGGAGCAGAAACGGATTGAAGAAAAAATCGCCGGCAAGATCGTATTCCTGGAAAAATATTTTGCGATCCTCAACCAAAAGGATTTCTACGAAAAGCAGAAAACCCGCAACCAGGAGCTGGAGCAGGAACTGACCCGCAGATTCCTGGATCAATCCAAGCCCGGTCTCGCGGCCAACGACCTGCAAAAAATGCTGGAAGGATACGCCCAACAGGCAAAGGTTCAAATGCCCAGGGTGCGGATCGAAAAAGCCAAGTTCGATGAGGGAATCCTCAACGTACCCATTGAAATCAACATAGTGTCCACCTTGCGGGGTCTCACGGAATTTGTGCGGCTCATCGAAGGAGGGCAAAAGTTTCTGGTGATCGACGAGCTGAACAGTCGACGCTCCAACCAGACCGATCCGGAGGAACTGCAGACCCAACTGGTCATCACCGGGTACATCCGGGAACTGGAATCCAAGGACTCGAAAAAAGCATGAAAAAATTAATCGTCATTACCATTATTACTGTCATGGTCATTTTCCCGGCCTGCGCGCAGAAAGGGAAATCCTCGCTGGAGCGATTGAAAGACCGGGCGGAAATGGAGTCCTGGAAATCTTCCGGCAAAAAACCTCATGTGGGGAAGAAAGGCCAGACCATCGTGGTGGAAGCGGTGGAAACTCCCAAGGCTCCTGCCAACGCCCCTGCCCCGGAAGAAGAAAAGTCCGAGGATTTCGATCTGTCGTCTTTGAAAGAGTTGCCGGAAACCCCGCCGGAACAATGGGTCACGGTTACGGGCAACAACGTCCCGCTGAGGAAAGGTCCGGGTGCCCAGTTCAAAAAAATCGGCGTGGGCCAAAAGGCGGATACGTTCAAGCTCCTGCGGATGCATAAACTGCCCAACAGCAATGAGATCTGGTACCTGGTCGAAAACAAGGCGGGAGAAAAGTTTTTCATCTCGGAGATGTTGGCCCAGCTGACGGAGGTACGCGAAACCAAGGCGGTGGCTTCGGCCCCGGTTACCCCCGCGCCCGCTCAACCCGCACCCGCAACTCCCGGACCCGGTGCGGTCCAACCGCCCCCGGCCTCCCCGCCGGCCAAACCGGCGGATCAGGTTGCGGCGGAATCCAAAAAGGAGAAAGGGGTTGAACGGGAAGTACTGGGCACTTATGACAAGGAGGCCCTGAAGAAACTCCAGAACGTGAAGGATCCCACACCTCCCCTGCCCCCGGAGTTGAAGGATGCCAAGAACATCACTCTCAACTTTGAGGGAACGGAACTTTACGATGTGATCACCACCTTCGCCGAACTGCTTCAGTTGGACTACATCGTCGAGGGAACGATCGAAGGCAAGGTGACTTTGCAGACCTTCAACAAGATCCCGGTGGAGGACCTGTACCCGGTCCTGGAACAGATCCTGGCCCTGCACAACGTCACCGTGGTGCGCTCCGGAAACTTCTACCGGTTCCTTCCCATGTCGGAGGCGTCGCGGAAACCGTTAAGCGTGTTCTACGGCAACGATCCGTCCATTCCCCCGCATGAGAGGATGATCATCCACCTCATTGCCCTGCAACACATCTCGGTGGACGCGATGCAGAAAATCATCCAGCCGCTGATGTCCAAATCGGGAACGTTCATCAATATTCCGGGAACCAACAACCTGATGATGGTGGAACAGGCGGCCACCGTCCATCGCCTCGCCAAAATCGTGCAGGCCCTGGACGTGGACAAGCTGGCCTCGGCGGACATTCGGCTCTACAAGCTGACCCACGCTAACGTGGAAGTGGTGTCGACGGAATTGGAGGAAATCTTCACTTCCATCGGCTATGCGGACGCGATCGGGAAAACCCTGACCTTTCTTCCGATCACCCGCATGAACGCCCTGCTCGCGGTCAATTCCATCGAATCGCTGACCCCCACCATTGAAATGTGGGTCAACAAACTGGACCTGCCGGTCTCGGAAGGCGAGACGAGCACGTTCGTGTATTACGTCCAGAACGGCGATGCAACCGCCTTGGCAACTTTGTTGAATTCCATATACCAGGATAAAGGGCTGACGACCCTTCCCAAGATCGGCGAGATCAAAATTCAGAAAACCTCCGCCACTCTCTCAAAGGCGGCACAAACCAAAAAGGAACCCGCATCCAAAACGGAGTCCAAAACCCCGGCGCCGCAGGTTTCCGTTGAAGGAGGAATCAGCCAGGAGATCGAGGGTGAGGTCACCATTTTCCCGGACCGGGACACCAACTCGATCGTCATTCGCACGAGCCCGAGAAATTATTCGGCGATTCTGGAACTCGTCAAAAAACTGGATATCCATCCCCAGCAGGTGTTGATCGAGGTATTGATCGTGGATCTTTCGCTCACCGACACGATGGAATCGGGAATCGAGTGGGCTTACCAATCGACCAAGAAGGGCAAAGACTTCGCCGCCGGCCTGAACGCCACGGGAACGGCGTCGAACGGGGTCGGGGCGAATATCGGCGGAGTGACGGCGGGTCTGGCAAGCGCGCTGACCGGGGGCGGAAGCCTTATCTTCAACGACCCCAGCAAGCTCATCGCCCAGTTGGAATTGTTCGCCTCGGCCGGAAAAGCCGACGTCCTGGCCAACCCCATCCTGGTGACGGCGGATAACAAGTCCGCCAGCATATCGATCATCGACGAGATCCCGATCGAAAGCGCCGAGCTGGTCACCCCCACCACGGGCGGAAGCACCACCAGCACCTCCATCGAATTCAAGGATGTGGGAATCAAACTGGATATCCTTCCGAAAATCAACTCCGAGGATTTTGTGAATCTGCAAATCTCGCAAGAGATCAGTTCCCAGGGCGACCGGGTGAATCTGACCACGGCGGGCCGCACGAGTCCCTCCTTCCGCAAACGGCAGGTCAAGACCGAGGTGGTGCTGAAGGACAAGCAGGTCCTCGTTATGGGTGGATTGATGCGGAAGGATATCACCAACACCAAGACGGGCATCCCCGGCCTGATGGATATTCCATACGTGGGCCGCCTGTTCAGCACGGTGAGCGATACGGAACGGAAAACGGAATTGATGCTCTTCATCACTCCCCACGTCATTTCCAGCCCGGAGGACTCCTCCCGCGTCACCAAGCAGTTCGAGCGGCGCCTGGGCGATTTGAGCTCATACGTCAAGCGGGGTTAAGCTTCCCCCTCCCCTGCGGGGGGATTTGACAATTCCTGTTGAATTCCCTCTCCCGATCGAGCATAGTATAATCTGTCAAAATCAGGTAAAATCAGGCCCCCGTTGGCCTTTTTTCCTGTATAATTTCCCTTCCGTTCACGGGAAAACCGGGTTCGTAAAACCGGTCGCCGGGGATTTTTGCGCTCTCGGCTCAAACGCTAACCCTCGTTTCGATTTTTATGTTGGAAAAGCTTAAAACCAGATTTGATAATAGTTTAGAGTTGATCGGCTCCACGCCTTTGGTTAAACTGAACAAGGTCGTTCCCGACAATGGAGCCAACATTTACGCCAAGGTGGAGTTTTTTAATCCGGGCGGAAGTGTAAAGGACCGGATCGCTTTGGCGATGGTTGAAGATGCCGAACAAAAAGGCCTCCTCAAACCTGGCGCCACGATCATCGAACCCACCAGCGGAAATACCGGAATCGGCCTGGCCCTGGTTGGAGCGGTCAAGGGATACAAAGTCATTCTCGTGATGTCCGAAAACATGAGCGCCGAGCGCCGGTTGATCCTTGAAAGCTACGGCGCCCGGACGGAGCTGAGCCGCGCCGAATTCGGCATGGAAGGAACCATTGAGCGGGCCGAAGAACTGGTGGCGGAACATCCGGACTACTTCATGCCCCAGCAGTTTAACAATCCGGCCAATCCCGAGGTGCACCGCCAGACGACCGGGCCCGAAATCGTCGCGGCCACGAACGGCGAGCGGGTGGATGCGTTTGTCG
>PCWF01000145.1:8576-8840 GCA_002796165.1 Nitrospinae bacterium CG11_big_fil_rev_8_21_14_0_20_56_8 | reverse complement strand
TCTCGAAAATCCCCGCCCCGAGCAGATCATCGAGCTTTCTCCCGGCGTGCTGGAAGGCGCCCGCCGTTGCGTGGACCGCATGTTCCACTACGCCGGTTGACGTTCAACCCGCCGCGGATTCCGATTTGATTTTCCGTAATGGTTTTCCCTTCCATTGATGAGTGATCTGGTACAGCGCCGGGAGCACCAGCAGGGTCAGCGCGGTCGAGGAGAGGATGCCGCCGATGACGACGGTGGCGAGCGGCCGCTGGACCTCCGCGCCGG
>PCWF01000145.1:0-8546 GCA_002796165.1 Nitrospinae bacterium CG11_big_fil_rev_8_21_14_0_20_56_8 | reverse complement strand
ACGGTGGCGAGCGGCCGCTGGACCTCCGCGCCGGTTCCGGTGGAGAGCGCCATTGGAATAAAGCCGAGCGCCGCCACCAGGGCCGTCATCAGCACCGGGCGCAATCGCGCGAGGCAACCTTCAAAGATCGCCTGCTCCAGGGGGACGCCCTCTTCCCGAAGTTTCTGAATGAATGAGATCATGACGATCCCGTTCAGCACCGCCACTCCCGACAGCGCGATGAATCCCACGGCGGCAGAGATCGAAAAGGGGATTCCCCGCACCCAGAGAGAAACGATTCCTCCCGTCAATGCCAGCGGAATACCCGTGAGCACGAGCAGGGCGTTTTTGATCGATTGAAACGCGGTGAACAGGAGGAAGAAGATGGAAACCAGGGCGATGGGCACCACGATCCAGAGGCGGCGGGAAGCCGACAGGAAATGTTCGAACTCTCCTCCCCAGGAAAGCCAGTAACCCGGCGGAAGTTGGAGGCGTTGACCGAGGACGGATTGGGCCTCGCGGACAAACGAACCGAGATCCCGATCCCGCACGTTGGCGGTCACCACGATACGCCGCTTGCCGTTTTCCCGGCTGATCTGGTTGGGACCCTGGACGATGGGAAAGTCGGCGACGGCATTGAGAAAAATCCTTCCTGGCCCGGGAGGGTTGCCCCGTTCCGGCGCGAACCGGGAAAACAAATCGTGGTCCGTTCGCTCATGAATGGGAAAGGGCAAAGGCAGTTTCTGGATCGATTCCAGATCCGTACGGATGGACTCCGGGAGACGAACGATCACGTCGGAGCGCTGGTCCCCCTCGAAAATCAGTCCCGCCTTTTTTCCCCCGATGGCGATTTCGATCACCTCTTGAACGTCGGCGACATTGAGCCCCAGCCGGGCCATGACTTCGCGGTTCAATTGGACGGAAAAAACCGGGAGACCCGTGACCTGTTCGATTTGGACATCGGCGGCTCCGGGGATGGACGCCAGAATCTGCGCCGTTTCCTTTCCCCTGGAGACCAGCATGTCGAGGTCCTCGCCGAAAATTTTCACCGCGACATCGCTCCTCACCCCGGAAATCAATTCGTTAAATCGCATCTGGATGGGTTGCAGGAATTCGTACTTGTTTCCGGGAAGCTGGGACAGTTCGGCTTCCAGATTGCGGATAAAATTCTTTTTGTCCCGGGTGGGGTCGGGCCAATCCTGGCGTGGATGGAGCATAATGAAGACGTCCGCCACACTCGGGGGCATGGGATCGCTGGCGATATCGGCGGTGCCGATTTTACTGAACACCCGGTCCACCTCGGGGAATTCGGCGACCTTCCGTTCGACCTGATGTTGCATGGAAATGGCCTGGGTCAGGCTGGTTCCGGGAATGCGCAGGGCATGAACCGCAAGATCGCCTTCGTCGAGTTCGGGAAGAAACTCGCTTCCCAGGGTCGACCCGAGGACCAGGCTGGAGACAAACAAAACCGTCGCCGACACCACCACCGCAACCCGGTGACGCAGGACCCAGCGGAGAGCGGGGGCGTGGTATTTGCGGGCGCGAACCTGGAAGAAGTTTTCCCGTTCCACGTGCTTTCTCCCGGCAAACAGAGTGATCATCGCCGGGACAAACAGGATGGAAAGAAGCAGGGCGCCGGTCAATGCCGCAAGAACGGTGAACGCCATGGGACGGAACATTTTGCCCTCGATTCCCGTCAGGGTGAGAATGGGCACATAAACGATCATGATGATCCCCACCCCAAAAATGCTGGGCCGAAGCACCTCCCGGGTCGCTCTCTGCACAATCCCCAACCGTTCGGGAGGGGTGAGCGGTCTGCCGTGCCCGGTTTCCGCTTCGGACAGCCGGCGGATGCAGTTTTCGACAATGATCACGGCGCCATCGATGATGATGCCGAAATCGATGGCGCCCAGGCTGAGGAGGTTGCCGCTAACCCGATGACTTACCATTCCCGTCACCGCGAACAACATGGACAGGGGAATGACGAGGGCGGTGATGACCGCGGCGCGGAAATTTCCCAATAGAAGGAACAGAACCGCAATCACCAGCACCGCTCCCTCCGCCAGATTGTTCCGCACCGTTGCCAGCGTGGCGTCGACGAGCCGTGTCCGGTTATAAACCGGCTGGGCGGTGACCCCCTCCGGCAGGGTTTTGTTGATGTCCCGCAACTTTTCTTCGACCCGGAGCGAAACCGTCCGGCTGTTTTCGCCGATCAGCATGAATACGGTTCCCAACACGGTTTCGCTCCCGTTTTGCGTGGCGGCTCCGGTCCGCAATTCCGATCCCTGTGAAACTTCCGCCACGTCGTGGATGTGAATGGGGACTCCCTTGTGGGCTCCCACCACGATTTGGCGGAGGTCCGCCAGGGAGCCCGCCTGTCCGGGAGCGCGGATCAGATATTGTTCCCCGCTGTGCTCGATATAACCCGCACCGGTATTGGAATTGTTTTTTACCAGTGCGGAAACAATGTCCGCGAAACTCAAACCGAAGGCGATGAGTTTTTCCGGATAGGGAGTGACGTGGAATTGTTTCACGTAGCCCCCGAGACTGTTTACCTCCGCCACGCCGGGCACGGTGCGCAATTGCGGTCGAATGATCCAGTCCTGGAGGGTCCGGAGATCGGTCAGGGAATAGGGCGAGCCATCGGGTTTCCGCCGGTCTTTTCCGGCTTCCACGGTCCACATGAAGATTTCGCCGAGTCCCGTGGAGATCGGCCCCATGACGGGCTCGATGTTATCCGGTAATTGGCCTCTCACGGTTTGGAGGCGGACGAAGACCAATTGCCGGGCGAAATAAACGTCGGTTTCATCTTCGAAAATCGCGGTGACCTGGGACAGACCGTAGCGGGAGATCGACCGGGTGTGGGACAGGCGGGGGATTCCCGAAAGGGCATTTTCCAGGGGAAAGGTGATGCGCTGTTCCACTTCAAGCGGGGTATAACCCGGGGCTTCGATGTTGACCTGGACCTGAACATTGGTAATGTCGGGTACGGCGTCGATGGGAAGCCGCTGAAAATTGTAAACCCCGAGTCCGGCGAATGCCAGGGTTATAAAGATCACGAATCCCCGTTGACGAAGGGAAAACTGAAGTATCGCATCCAACACTAGATCCGCTCCTTGACTTGGAAATTAATGATCGTGAACCGCTCCCGATTTCAGAATCTCGGCCTTGATCGCAAAGCTGTTTTGGGTAACGTACCGGGTTCCCGGGGAGATTCCCTTGAGAACTTCCACCCAGGTTCCATCGGTATCGCCGATTTCCAGCGGACGGGCTTCGAAGATATCTCCAAACACCCCGAACACCACCGTCCATCCCCGGAAACTTTGCAGAGCTTCTTTCCGCACCGCCAGCGGGACTTTTCGCTCGCCCAGGACAAGCTCCACGGTCACATAGAGCCCGGGGCGCCATTCGCGGCGAGGATTGGGAATGACCACTCTTCCGGTTACCGTCCGCGTGGTTTCATCAATCAGGTTTCCCAGGTAGGTGAGTTTTCCCCTGGCCTCCAGGTCCAGGGATTTAGCCTTGACCCGAACCGCCTGCCCCAGGCGGATCTGTTTGAGGTCTTTTTCCGGAATGGCGATGTTGATCCACACGTCCGACAGATCGGCAAGCACGAAGATGTCGTCGTCTTTTTTGACGGCTTCTCCCTGGGCGACATGTTTCTTGATCACCGTCCCCGAAAGGGCGGATTTCAGCAAGTACTGGGTGAAGGCGTGCTCCCGGGACTGAACGAGTTCTTCAATGGCCTCGTCTCCCAACCCCAGAGCCCGGAGTTTCTGATTGGCCGAAGCCAGGTTCAACTCGGCGGTTGTGAATTTCCGTTGCCGCTCCAGCAATTCCCGGTGAACGTCGAAGGCGGTGTTTTCCTTCAGCGCGAGAAAGGTGGCTTCGGTGATGCGGAGGTCCTCCAGAGCGGCAAGATACTCGGATTGGGAGGAGATGTTTTTCCGGTAGAGGTTTTCTTCCCGCTCGAACACCGTCCGGGCCAGCCGTAGCCGGGCATAAGCGTGGACGAGTTTGGCCCGCCCCTCGCCGATACTGCGATCCTTCAATTTCCGGTCCAGTTCTTCGGTGGAGCTTCCGGATTCCAGCAGGTTCAACAGCAGGTCGGTGTTTTTCGCAATGTCTTCCTGCCGGTCCAGATCGATCCGGGCGAGGGACGTTTTCTGCACGGCTTCAAGGTACAGGGTTTTTGCGTCGGCCAGTTCCCGGCTTTCCAGGACCAGGAGCACCTCGCCTTCGCGCACCTCGTCGCCCAGGTCCTTGTGCACCGACCGGACCACGCCGTCCAGGCGGGGAACGATGTGCGCCAGCCGCTCCTCGTTGAAGGTGACTTCACCCGGGAAATCGATACTTTGTCTCAAGGTTGCCGGTCCGGCGGATTCAATGGCGATTCCTGCTTCCCGCACGATGCCGGGCGAAAGGACCGCCCGCCCTTCGATGGATGAATACTCCCACGAATGGGTTTTGCCTTTGTACCGGGCCTCGGCTTTCACATCGAAAGAATGAGGTTCTTCCACGACCCGGTCGCCCAGGAGAAAATCCCCCGCCGGTTGGAATCCGATTCGATCCACCCGATCGAGGCGGTGAAGTTCGATCCGGAGCGTTACCTGGCCAGGGTCGACCGGATTACTCGAACCATCGGCAGCATACACCCGGAACTGGGGGGGAACTCCCTGTTCATAGAGGGTGATTTCGATCTGAAATTCCTTCCCTCCGCGCAGAAGGATTCCTCCGTTCGGTCCGCGAAGAAGTCCATCCGGGACACCGGGGGGCGCACCGGGCGCCATCCGCGGCACAGGGTCGGAACTTTTTTTCTCCCACGTTGAGAACATCATCGTTCCCGCCAGGATCAGGAAAATCGGAATCAGATATCGAACCGTGGAAGATTTCATGGCCGAGCTTCCTCACCAAGAATAAGAGACCCGGAAAGCCGCTCCACTTCGGCAAGCGATTTATGGTAATCGGCCAGGGCGTGAAGGTACCGCTTTTTGCCCTCGAAAAATGTACGCTGGCTGTCGAGGACGTCCAGCAGTCCGAATTTCCCGTACCGGTACCCTTCGGAAATCGCTTCAAATGACGTTTGGGCGCCCGGAAGAATCTCGCTTTCCAGCAACGTGACTTGACGGAACGCGAGGTGCAATTCCTGGTAGGCCCGGTCGAAGTCGGTATGGATTCGGGTCTCCACGGATTTTTTTTCGGCCTCCATCCGGTTCAGGCGGCTTCGAGCTTCCTCGATCGCGCCCTGATTCCGGTCGAACAACTGGAGCGGTACGGAAAAACCGAAGACCAGGGCGTTGTCGTTCGTTTCCTCAATGCGGCGGTATCCTCCATGGACTTGCAGATCGGGAACCGCCCGGGACTCTTCCAGGGCGAGCAGGGACTGGCGATGGGTCCGCTCCGCCGACCAGCGCGCAATTTCCGGATTGCGGTCCAGATTTTTTTTCAGTTCGTCATAGGCCACCGGTTCCGGGGCGCGGTAAAAGTCCCCCACGGCTTTTCCGAATTCCGGGGCATCGCTTCCCCAGGTGGCCACAAGCCCGATCCTTGCGATTTCCAGATTGCGTTGCGCCCGGTCCTTTTCCATGCGGGTGTTGGAAAGGTTGATGCGGGCCCGGGTTTCTTCAAGCGGGGAAACCTTGCCGGACCGCACCCGCTCGCTCACCACGTTCAGGGTTTTTTCGGCCAGATGGACCATCTCGAGGTTCAAGGCGACCTCTTCCTGTGCCGCCAACACATCGGCGAAACTTTGGGCCGCGCGCGTCAATACCGCCCACTGGGTCCGTTCATAATCCCATTGCCCCAGGTCGCGGAGTAAAAGGGCGGAATGTTCCCGCGCCCGGCGTTTCCCCCCCAACTCCAGGATTTGACTGAGTTGCAAAGTCAGCTCGGAGCGGTCGAATCCTCCCAGCTGACCGGTTCCGGCGGCATCCTCCGCCTGGAAGGAGAGATGCGGATTGGGCAGAAGCCCTGCTTGAATGGCGGCGGCCTCCCGCGCACGCACCTCATGAAAAAAGGACTGCAGTTCCGGGTTTTGAAGGAGAACCCGGGTCACCACGTCCCCCAGACGCAGGTTGCCCGTTAGCTCAAGGACAAGGGGCGGACCATCGGGTTGAAGGGCGGGCGCATCCTGTCCCCCGGCGGGGGAAGCGGCGATCAACAAGCAGAGCCCAGGCAAAACGGCGCTCCAGAATTTCCGGAAAAAAGTGTTCCTGACCATAGCTCTCACGGTTTTTTAAAAAGACCGTGGCCGGACACGCCGCCGCTACCGGCGATTTCTCCCGGGATGGGACGGGGGAGAACAGACGGTGCGCGGCATCATCGGCGGAGTTTCGCCGATACCACGGTGATGTGAATAAAAGGGGAATTGCTCAGGTCAGGCGCGGGGCGGAGAGCGGCTGGAGGGAGGATCGAGAGTTATTCGGGAGCGAACCACGGGCGGCCGCGCGGCCAGGGGCCGGAGCTCGTTTTTGGGTTCGTTCGTGCGAAGAGCCGGCGCAATCTCCCCGTGTTTTGAAACTATTTTTAGTTTATCCTTGGGGAGGAAGGATTTCTGAAAATCAAACAGCGCGTCGCTGGATTCGTGTTTCGAAAGGGGATGCGTATGGGAATGCGAATGGTCTTCCCGGGGGTCGCCCTTGTGGGTCAGGTTATGGGCGAGGGTTTCCAGCTCGTAAGAGTGGACGAGGGCTTCATGGTCGTGGATTTCAATTTTCCCCTCGTGGGCGTGGGTGGTGCCCGGATGATAGTGGTAAAGCGGGAGGAGGAAGAAATTAAACCCCAGGATCCCCGTCAGCAGTCCATTGAGGGCGCGTTTGACCATTTAAAATTCACCTTGAAGTTGTTTCCGTAGAAACCGACCCGGATTTTTGGAATCCATTTATTATAAGGCTTCGCTATTCCTTGGACAACCGTAATCTCTTATCGGCCAGAACGGATCCTGCTTTAGTCTCGATACGGGAAATGAATATGGCCCGTGATGGCAAAACGATCCTGAACGGGATCTCCTTCGATCTTGCGCTGGGGGAGATCCTGGTGATCCTGGGGCCCTCCGGTTCGGGGAAGTCTTCGCTCCTGCGATGCCTCAATCGGCTGGAGTCGAATTCGGGCGGAGAAATTCTGTTTGAAGGGCGGGAGACGCGGACCCTGCGGATCACCGAGCTTCGCCGAAAAATCGGGATGGTGTTCCAGATCCCCTCGCTTCCCCCGGCCACCGTTCGGGAGAACGTGGGCACCGGTCCCCGTCTTCACGGCGAGGTGTTGACCGGCGAGGATTGCGCTACCCTGCTCAACCGCGTGGGGCTTGGGTCCACGTTTGCCGAACGCCAGGTGGAGTCTCTTTCCGTGGGAGAGAAACAACGCGTGGCGCTGGCGATGGCCCTTGCGAACCATCCCTCGGTCCTCCTGCTCGACGAGCCGACCTCCGCCCTCGATCCCACCGCCGTGCTCACCATCGAAAACCTGATCAAATCCATTCACCAGCGGCTGAACACCGCCACGCTCCTGGTGACTCACGATCTGAACCAGGCGTTGAGGTTTAACGCCACGACCCTCCTCCTTCACGAGGGACGCATCATCGCGAAAGGTAACATTCAGGAAATGATGCGGCACCCCTCCGATGAAAGGGTGCGGCGATTTTTCCAGGGCGAGTTGAGCGAAGCGAATCCCGAGCGTCCTCCGGGGGCCAAAAAATGAACACGCTCTCCTTGGTTTTTTCCTATGGACTGGTGGTTTTGGCCTTGCTCATTTCCTGGTGGCACGGTCTCCGGATGGAGAAGGAGATGGTGCTCAGTTCGCTCCGGGCAACGGTGCAACTGATCGTGGTGGGATTTCTGCTGGAAGCGATTTTCAAGATCGAATCGACCGGTTACCTGTTTCTGATCCTTCTCTTCATGTGCGGGGTGGGGGGAGTGGTTTCGGGCAACCGGGGCCGGGAAGTTCCCGCCTCTCACGCCATCGCTTTTGCGGGGATCGTTGCGGGCTCGTCGGGGACTTTCGCGGTGCTGTTCTGGGCGGGGGTCATCCACCCGGAACCGCGATACATCATTCCGATCGGCGGCATGATAATCGGCAATTCCATGAACACGGCGTCTCTCACCTTCAACCGGCTGGCGGCGGAGCTGAAGCACCAGCGGGGCCGGATCGAAACGCTCCTCGCGCTGGGTGCCGACGCGGGGCAGGCGTCGCTCGACGCGGTGCGCCAGTCGGTGAAAGCCGCCCTGATCCCCACGTTCGATTCCATGAAAACCGTGGGCCTCGTGCATCTTCCCGGCATCATGACCGGCTATATCATCGCCGGGGGTTCGCCCCTCACCGCGGTGAAGTATCAACTCGCCATCATGTACATGCTGGGCGGGGCGGCCGGGCTCACCTGCCTCGCCGTGGCCCTTCTCGCTTACCGGCGGTGCTTCAACTCCGACCTGCAACTGGCGCTGAGGCTTCGAGCGTAATTCCTTCCTTTTTCGACTGCCTGCCTTGCGCCCCTTCTGCAAGCAGGCCCGGGACGACATTGAAGCGCCAATGTGTCATTCCGAGGAGCCCTTGGGCAGGTGTCGTGACGAAGAATC
>PCWF01000223.1:8522-9270 GCA_002796165.1 Nitrospinae bacterium CG11_big_fil_rev_8_21_14_0_20_56_8 | reverse complement strand
CATCCCCATTCAACTCCCGCCGCTCCGCACCCGCAAGGAAGATATCCCCTACCTGGTCGAACACTTCATCCGCAACTGGAAGGGGATGTCGCAAAAAACCATCCAGGGCATCGCCCCCGATGTGTTGGGGGTGCTGATGGAATACGATTGGCCGGGAAACATCCGGGAACTGGAAAATACCATCGAGCACGCCTGCGTGGTGTGCACCGCGGACACCATCCGGGTCCGCGACCTCCCGGCTCCCATCCGCAATTTCTCCCATCCACCGGCTCCAAAGGGAACGCGGCAGAAAATTTCCCGCGAGATCATTCTGGAAGCCCTGGAACGGTCGAACTACAACCAGACCCGGGCCGCCCGGCTCCTCAATCTTCACCGCATCACGCTGTGGCGGAAGATGAAGGCCCTGAACATCCCCGGCTGAACCCGGATTCCGCAGTTGAAAACGCGCTCCGGAATGACACGTTGGCGCTTTTCATGACAACCCGAGCCCTTTTTAAATATCATCCCGGGCCTTTCTAAATGTCATTCCGGGCCTTTCAAAATGTCATCCTGAGCCTTCGGCGAAGGATCTGGCCGGAACGAGAAGGACGCATGCCCCAGAGTGGATCGAAGCAAGATTCCTCGTCGCTAACGCTCCTCGGAATGACAGTGCTGAAGGAAACCCCGTAGCAAGCTACGGGGAATTAGTCCAATTTTAGTGAAGAGTTTTGATTCCAGGACGCAAAGGTAGGGGCTTAACATTTTTCGC
>PCWF01000223.1:777-8468 GCA_002796165.1 Nitrospinae bacterium CG11_big_fil_rev_8_21_14_0_20_56_8 | reverse complement strand
AATGCTGTGGTCCACCAGGGTATAAGCGCCGGGAGAATCGATTTTGAATTCCACGATGGTGGAACCCGCGGAGGGCACCAGCGTGGTTTGAACGTTATGATTCACCGCGCCGTTGAGCGTCCCTTCCGAATACACCTTATCGAATATCTCGCCGATGATGTGGAAGGACGATACGCTGTTGGGGCCGATGTTGCCGAAGTAGATCCGGACCGTGTCCCCCACTTTCGCCTTGAGGACCTTGTCCCCCATCAGCGCGCCCGCGCGTCCGTTAAACACCACGTGATCGGGATGCTCCGCGAGGCCCTTGTTGATATCGAACCCCTGAACCTCCTTGGCCCCGTCGGTGAAAAACTCGCTCTGGAAAACATAAAACTCCTTGTCCACCTTGGGCAGTTCCCCTTCGGGCTCGATGAGGACCAGTCCGTACATCCCGTTCGAGATGTGGTCCACGATGGCCCCGGCGGCGCAATGGTAGATGAAAAGCCCGGGGTTCAGCGCCTTCCAGGTAAACACCTTTTCCTCACCCGGATTGGCGGTGTTGACGGCGGCGCCCCCGCCCGGACCGTTCACCGCATGGATATCGATGTTGTGCGGTTGCATATTATCCTTGTGATTGTGCAGGTGAAACTCGATGGAATCCCCCACCCGCGCGCGAAGCATGGGACCGGGAACCGTTCCGCCGAAACTCCAGAACTGGTATTTCACCCCGTCGGCCAGGTCACCCACGAATTCCCTGGCCTCGAAATGCACCTCCACCGTCGCCGGGGCCTTCCGGTCTATCGCCGGCGGCACGTTGGGGGCATGGGTCAACTGGGCCTTCTCCGCCGCCCAAACCGGCCCCGTTCCCAAAACCGTGAGGGTTCCTGCAATACTCCAAACCACCGCGCCTCGCCAAAAATTTCGCCACCGCATCGTGCACTCCTGTAAAATGAAAGGATCGTGCCCGGCCTTCATTGGCCAGGACTTTGGAGAACTTCAATACAATTCCCGTACCATTTGGACTCCCTTCAGACAACCCCCTTGAATCGCAATAAGTTATGGGTTTCGGCAAAGGGACTCGGGCAACCCGGAAGAAGGCGGGGACTATTGCAATTGTTGCATTATTAAAATTGCAACAAATTTAGCTGTCGCCGAGCCGAGGTTTGGAGGCAGGGGGCAAAATCCGGATTCAAACTTTTGATTCAAGTACTAAAGGGTTGACAGCCGCTCAGGACATGGGAAATAATTGTAAATCCAGATTTTTTAACAAGTTATAATTCGACCACGGCTTTCCTGGAG
Organism: Nitrospinae bacterium CG11_big_fil_rev_8_21_14_0_20_56_8; assembly: GCA_002796165.1. Lineage (GTDB taxonomy): Bacteria > Nitrospinota > Nitrospinia > Nitrospinales > VA-1 > 21-14-0-20-56-8. Next base: position 7,190 of record PCWF01000223.1, on the reverse strand, counting down.
AGGCATGGAACATTACTGGGAAGAATTCAAGACGCCTTTTTTGTGTTTCGCGGGCTATTCCGGAGTGGGCAAAACCACCCTCCTGGAAAGGCTGATCCGGCGATTCCGCGACGAACATATCCGGGTGGGCTATTACAAACACGATGCCCACCGGTTCACCATGGACAAGGAAGGCAAGGACACCTTTCGGGCGTCGCATGCCGGGGCCGGAATCGTCACCATCAACGATCCGCGCCATTTCGCGGTGATCGCCGACAATGGATTCAAGGAACGCACGGTCATCCACGCGCTGGAACAATGCGACTGTATCCTGATCGAGGGATACAAACAGTCCCCCTACGACAAGGTGGTATTTCTGGACGCGGAGGGGAAATTGCCGATTCCTCTGGACACGCCGGGAATCAAGGTGGTGGTTCATCAGGGGGCGGTCCCCGGCGGACCGTTGAAGGAAACGGGCGTTCCGCTGTTTCACCGGGACGAAGTGGACGGGATTTACCGGTTCGTGCGGGAGCATTTCAAGAGCCGGGCGCGGCCGCTCTACGGGGCGGTGTTCGTCGGCGGGCAGAGCACGCGCATGGGCCGTCCGAAGTTCAGCCTGGTCTATAATGGCCAAGCGGAAGCCGAGCGCATGCTGGAGATCATGCGTCCGTTTTGCGAGAAAATGTATTTTTCGTCCCGCGCCAATCTGGACATGAGCGCCCTCTCGCCTATCCCCGGCGTGGAGCGTATCGACGACGAGCATATCGGGCTGGGTCCGGTCGGCGGGCTGGCGACCCTGATGGGGCGTTTCCCGGACCGGGCGTGGCTGATCGCGGCCTGCGACATGCCCCTGCTCGACGAGCAGAGTTTTCAGACGATCGTGCGCGAGCGCGATCCCTTGCGCTACGGCACCTGCTACGTGCAAAAGGCCAACCTGGGCTATGAGCCCATGTGCGCCGTCTACGAACCGAAGTTTGTTCTTCCGCTGTATGAGGCCATGGCCAAACGGGAACTGTCGCTGTCCCGGATTATCAGCCAGCTCCCGTTCAAGGAAGTCAAGATTACCGAGGAACGCCGCGCGCGGTTCACCAATACCAACACACCGGAAGAATACGAATTCGCCCGCAGTCAGCGGGACCAGGAGAAAATCAAGTCATGAGCATGATTCGAGTTGAGGAAGCATTGGACATCATTCTGAGGCGAATCCCCTCCAAGGGGGTGGAGAAGGTTTCCATCACCGAAGCGCTGGGCCGGGTCCTGTCCGAGGACATCGTCTCACGGCGCGATAATCCGCCGATGGACAACTCGGCGATGGACGGCTACGCGCTGATCGCCGCCGACATCCGCTCCGCCACCCCTGAGGCGCCGGTCCGGCTGGAAGTGGTGGAAGACGTCGCCGCCGGGTACGTCGCGCAGGGCGCGGCGCTGAAACCGGGACAGGCGGTGCGCATCATGACCGGCGCGCCCATCCCGCGCGGCGCCGACGCGGTGATCATGCAGGAAGACACGGAGCGGAACGGCAAGTTCGTGCTCGTCAAGGACAAGGCGGAGGTAAACGAAAATATCCGGGAGGCCGGGGAAGACGTACGCGAGGGGGAGTTGGTCATCCCCCGGGGCGTCACCCTCAATCCCGCCCACATCGGCATGATGGGGGTGGTGGGGCGTTCCCAGGTCTTCGTCAGCCAGCGGCCCCGCGTGGCCGTGCTTTCGACCGGCGACGAGATCAAGGATCTCGATGAGAACCCCACCGGACCCTGCATATTCAACAGCAACGGTTACATGCTCCAGGCGCAGATCCGTTCGGCGGGGGGCGTCCCCTGCTATCTGGGAATCGCCCGGGATAATGAAGAGGACCTGATGGAAAAGTTCAACTGGGCGCTGGAGTGCGACCTGGTGGTCTCCTCCGGCGGCGTCTCGGTGGGCGATTTCGACCTGGTGAAAGCCAGCCTCGACAAGATCGGCCAGGAAATGCTGTTCTGGAAGGTGGCGATGAAGCCGGGCAAGCCCCTGGCGTTCGGAAAGATCGGGGAGATCCCCATCTTCGGCCTGCCGGGCAATCCGGTTTCTTCCTTCGTTTCGTTCGAGCAATTCGTCCGCCCCTCCATCCGCAAGATGATGGGTTGCACCGATCTGCGTCACAAGACCGTGCGCGCCCGGCTCACTCGAACCGTCAAGAAAAAGGCGGGACGGCAGCATTTCCTCAGCTCGATGGTGTCCTGGAACAACGGCGAATTCACCGTCACCCCGGAATCGGAACAAGGGTCCGGCGTGCTCAAATCCGTCGTGCGGGCCAACAGCCTGATGATCTTCCCCCTCGATGCCACAGAGCTCCGCGAAGGGGAGCAGGTGGCGGTCCAACTGCTGGAGGAATGCGTTGTCGCGTAGAACGAACGGGGATCCCTTTTCTCCCATAAAGTATGGTGTCTTCTGAGCCCTTTTTAATGTCATCCTGAGCCTGGGGCGAAGGATCTGGCTGGAACGACCGGGCCTGCCACGGCGCCGCCCTGGCGAGCCGCGACGCATGCCCCCAAGGGGACCGGGGCAAGATCCCTCGCGGATCGCTCGGGATGACAATCAAACAGGCTCGGGATGACATTATAAAAAAGGCTTTGGGACCGCGTTCCGAATTTTTTATTAATCTGGCAAATCACTCATGAACACTCGTTACACCAAACTGACGGGCATCCTTCTGCTGGGGGCGCTCCTTCTCACGGGTTCCCCCGGCGCCGAGGAAGAGGGAGCGGCGGGCCTGGACAAGATCGTCACGCAGATCGAGCACATGTTCTCGCCGGTGGAAGGTTACGTGATCTCCCTCGACGGCGACAAGCTGATCCTCGACCTCAAGCAGGGACAGGACGTCAAGCCGGGTGACCGGCTGAAACTCATCCGCTACGGGGAGGAGCTGGTCCATCCCGTCACCCACGAAAAGGTGGGACGAAAGGAGACCGACCTGGGTGAGGTGGAGGTCCTGGAAGTGCGCCAGGACTTTTCGGTGGCGCGCCCCGCCACCCCGGAAATAAAGGCCCAAACGGGGGATGGCGTGCGGAGTCCGTTTAAAAAGCTCCGCTTCCTGGTCGCCGCTCCCGAAACGGTTGGAACCCGCAAGGTGGACACCGAGCGGCTCCAGCTCAACCTGGAGAAAAAACTCAACGACCATCCCCGGTTCGAGGTCCCCGTCTTTCCGCTGGGCATCTGGCTCCTGGAAAACAATCTCGATCTGAAGGGTTTGAGAAATCCCGCCCACCTGGACAAACTCCGGCAGAAGGTGCAGGCCGACTATATCCTGCATCCCCAGGTGAAATCGATCAAAGGGAAGATGGTATTGAGCTACCAGCTTTATTCCACGGTGGACGGGAGCGTGAAACAGGAAGCGCAGATCCTCTCTGAAGAACTCCCCGTCAAGGCCGAACGGCCGAGACCCAGGGTCCGGGAAACCGAAGGGGAACAGGAAACCCAGACCAGTTTCAACCGGCCCGAGGAAGGAATGCTCCAGTTCGCCGGCAAGCAGACTTTTTCCTTCGAACTGGTCGATTTCGACATCGGCGACATCAACGGGGACGGAAAAAAGGAATTCGTCTTCATCGACAACGACCGGGTGATGATCTATGAATATGAGGAAGGGAAATTCAAACCCGTCAGCCAGTTCAAGAACAAGAGCCACTTGAACCGGTTCCTGAGCGTGGACGTGGGGGACATCAACCACAACGGCCGGGACGAGATTTTCGTCACCAACCAGGTGGGAGACAAGCTGGAGTCGTTCATTCTGGAAGCCGCGCCGGGCAAGGGCCTCCGGCCTTCGATGTCCAAGGTGAACCTGTATTTCAGGATCATCCGTTCCTTCGACCGCCAGCCCACCCTTCTGGTCCAGGCGCCCGGATTCAACGATCCCTTTGAGGGCCCCATCCACGTTATGAATTTCGAAAACGGTCACTATGTGAAAGGCCCCGCATTACAACTCCCGGAAAAATACGGGCTCAATTTCATCCTTTACGGTTTCAATCATGCCAACCTGACAAAAGAGGGGGGGAAGGAAACAATAATTCTTGACAAGGATTACCATCTGAGAGTATATTCCCCCAGCGGTCGTATAGTCGTAAAGTCCGATGAATATTACGGTCACGACCCCCGCAGGTTTTCCCTGGGGGTAAAAGAAGACGGTTTCGGGATCGTAAGACAAGGCGAACCGGTCGGCTATCGGGGGAGGTTGGAGTTGGTCTCTCACAACGGCAACCGGTACCTCCTGATTCCGCGGAACCATAAGCTTGGGGGTTCGCTACTGCCGAACGTGGCCCTTGTCAGCAACGCCAGTCTGTCGGTACTCCAGTTGACCCGGGAAGGGTTCGTGAACATTTCCGAAACCAGGAAACAACCGGGCTATGTAGCGGCTTTTCAGGTGCTGGAAGATTCCAGGACGGGGAACGCATCGGTGCACATGGTGGCGGTGGATTCCGGTGGCGTGACGGACAAAACGCTCACCACGATTTACAGCTATAAGTGGCGGGATTGAGGTTCTTGCTTCTCTTGCTTTTAATGACCCCAATCCTTTTTTAAATGTCATCCTGAGCCTGCGGCGAAGGATCTGGCTGGAACGTTAGGGACGCATGCCCCAAAGTAGACCGGGCAAGATTCTTCGGCCCTGGCGTGCCTCAGAATGACAGGTCGGTGCTCTGGATATCATCCCGGCCTTTTTAAAATGTCATCCTGAGCCTTTGGCGAAGGATCTGGCTGGAATGATCGGGCATGCCACGGCGTCGCCCTGGTGAGCCGGGACGCATGCTCCAAAGTGGACCGGAGCAAGATTCTTCGGCGCTGACGCGCCTCAGAATGACAGGTCGGTGCTCTGGATATCATCCCGGCCTTTTTTAAATGTCATCCTGAGCCTTTGGCGAAGGATCTGGCTGGAACGTTAGGGACGCATGCCCCAAAGTAGACCGGGCAAGATTCTTCGGCGCTGACGCGCCTCAGAATGACAGGTCGGTGCTCTGGATATCATCCCGGCCTTTTTTAAATGTCATCCTGAGCCTGCGGCGAAGGATCTGGCTGGAACGTTAGGGACGCATGCCCCAAAGTAGACCGGGGCAAGATTCTTCGGCCCTGGCGTGCCTCAGAATGACAGGCATGGTGTCATCCTGAGCCTTTGGCGAAGGATCTGGCTGGAACGACCGGACTCATTTATTAATAATAGATGGAGGTGAAAAGCGACCGGAGAATTTTTCAAATAAAGTGTTTGATTTTTATTTGATTTTCGTATAAGATTTGGCTTCGAATTTTTGAATTTTAAGCCCGGGTGTCGGCTTAGGGTTTAAGGAGTTTTTTTTAGGTACGGCTAAAGTAAAGTTTTATCAACACACCACAGGTTGGTTTTTAGACCCATCTTCTTGGAGGAGACGAGCATGAAAAGGAATTTCTTTACTGCCGCGGCAATGATGGCTTTAGGGCTCTTCGTTGCTTCCACTACCGCCTCAGCGGCGGATGTAAAGTTCGGCGGAGAACTGCGGCCGCGCTTGGAAATTCAGGACCGCGATTTCAACAGCGATACCGGCCCGAATATGCAGATCAACAGCCGGATCCGGTTGGATGCTACCGCAAACATCAACGAGGAAACCAGCGCTTTTATCCAGTTGCAGGCCGTGGGATGTTGGGGTGACTCCTCAGCTGCCATAAACGCTGGCGCACCGAGCGCGGGCGGAAACTGTAACGGTAACGCCAGCAGTAGCCCCGGCAACGCGAGCGACGTCAACACCGACGTCGGCATTCACCAGGCCTATTTCACCTTGAAAAACTTCTACACCCTGCCTGTTGATCTTCAGGTCGGTCGTCAGGAAGTGGTTCTGGACGGTCACCGCCTGCTCGGCAACACCGGCTGGACCCCCGGCGCGCAGACCCATGATGCCGCCCGGCTCACCCATTCCCACGACAACATGACGCTGGCGTACGTTTACAGCTCCATTGCGGATGCGGGAACCAACACCAGCACCGAGAACCATGGCGACCAGGATGTCCATGTGTTCTGGGGCAATTTCAAGGGGATCCTCGGGGGAGCCCTTTCGCTCTACTATGTTTATTTCGACAACGACGTCAACGCGGCGCATGCCAACGACTTTTCCACGGTCGGCTTCCGCCAGGCGGGCAACATCGCCGGGTTTGACTACCGCGGCGAGTTCTACTACCAGTTCGGTGGCGGCACCACGGCGGCTAATAATGCCCTTGTCGACGGACTAGCGACAACCAACCAAGCGGGAGAATGGGAACGGGAGGCTTACATGTTCGGCGTCCGGGTGGGCCGGAAACTCGATCTGCCCTGGAAGCCCTCCGTTACCTTGTGGTATGACTACCTGTCCGGAACGAGCGAACAGAATATCCAAAAAAACGAAGTGGGCACCTTCGATACCCTGTTCGACACCGGGCATAAATTCTACGGTTTCATGGACCAT
>PCWF01000223.1:0-762 GCA_002796165.1 Nitrospinae bacterium CG11_big_fil_rev_8_21_14_0_20_56_8 | reverse complement strand
GTCACCGCCCGCGCCGGTAGCGTACTGGCGGACAACACCCGTGGCCTGGGTCTTCAGGACATGGCTTTGAAGCTGGCCATGAGCCCCATGGAAAAGGTTATCTTCAAAGCTGATTTTCACTCTTTCTTCACGGCGGAAAGCGCCTATGTGGGATTGGCCACCAACTCCGCTACGTTCGACAACGGGGGTTTGATCGGCAACAGCCATATCGGTGAAGAGCTCGATCTGACCCTCATCCACAAGTATAACGCCAACACCACCCTCTCCCTGGGCTATTCGCATTTTTTTGCGGACGCCCTGAACCAGGACCTTCTGCTGAGCCAGGGTGCCGTGGGTGGAACCAACAACAATGGTAGCGCCGACTGGGCGTATGTCATGATGGACGTGAAGTTCTAACCAACCTCGTCTCCTTAAAACCCCCGGCCGCCTGGCCGGGGGTTTTTTTTTGCCTCCTCTCAGCAAAGCTTTCGCGTTGCCACCGTCCGCTATAATTTTTATAATGAGGTCGACAAATCGACGCAAGATTCCACGTCACTCCGTTCCTCGGAATGACAGGTCGGTGCTCTGGATATCATCCCGGCCTTTTTTAAATGTCATCCTGAGCCTTTTTAAATGTCATCCTGAGCCCTTGGCGAAGGATCTGGCTGGAACGTTAGGGCTTGCCACGGCGCCGCCCTGGCGAGCCGGGACGCATGCCCCCAAGTGGACCGGGGCAAGATTCTTCGGCCCTGGCGTGCCTCAGAATGACAGACATGGTGTCAT
>PCWF01000055.1:11197-15194 GCA_002796165.1 Nitrospinae bacterium CG11_big_fil_rev_8_21_14_0_20_56_8 | reverse complement strand
CGATCGGTGCGGGACAGCAACGCGCGGAGCAGGGCCAGCAGGTCCTGGATGACGGGCTGGTGCGCCAGACGGTCGATCTGATCGGATTTGAACGGGACTCCGGTTTTCCGGAACCGCTTGATGATGTGGTCGAGGTGGTTGCGCGCCCGCACAAGGATGGCGATGGATTTTTCGGGATCCTTGGCCCGGATCGCGCGGACCAGGGCATCGATCTCGACGGCTTCATTCAATCCATCTTTGTCCCCCTGTGGATGAAGGACCACCCCGGGACCGTCCGCCTCGGGCAGGACGGAATGAGACTCGGAATAGGCGATGGCTCCGCGGTCCCGATCGCTGATTGGGGGAAAAATATTTCTGAAACAATCGTTGACCCAATCCACCACTTTTTTTTGCGAGCGGAAATTGGCTTGAAGCGTCAACGTCTCCAACCGGACATTGGGGAAACCGTCCTCCTGGGTTTGCAGGAAGAGCCCCACCTCGGCGTCGCGGAACCGGAAGATCGACTGCTTGGGGTCACCGACGATGAACAGGGTTCGGCCTTTGTCCCGTTCCCAACCGGCGGTGAGCAGGTTAAGGAGGTGGAACTGTTTGTAGGACGTGTCCTGGTATTCGTCGACCAGGATATGTTGCAGTTTGATGTCGAGGTAGAGCATGAGGTCGGTGGGATTGTCCTCGGTACCGAGGGCCCGGTGCGCGGCGAGCGCGATCTCGGCGAAATCGGTTTTCCCCTGCTCGGCAAACACCATTCGAAGGGTTTGCGTGGTCTCCTGCAGGAGATAGAGCAAGGCCTTCAAGATGCTCCATTGCTCGTTTGTGAACCGGGGAGAAGGAAGACTCGGAATTTGGCTCAGCCATTCGATCCATTCCGGATGCTCCTGGAGATTTTCCAAAATGGCGATGAATCCATTTTTCATTTCAACGGACCGGGGATCTTTATCAGAAGGAAAGCCGATTTTCACATTGACCCCTCCGGGTTGTCTCAATTCTCCTTCGGTCGTGAGAAGAAATCGGGCGATAGCCTGCCATTGGGGAAGGCGGTTGGCGTCGGGAGGGGGCAGGGCGTTCAGGTCTTTCAGTTGCACTTTAATATCATCGGGACTGGAGTTTTGCAGATTTTCCCCTGCGTAGCGGGCGAAGGGGATCAATTGGGAGCGGATCCAGTCCGGAGTTTTCTGATGCACGGCCCTCAGTCGCGCCGTAATGATTTCCGCGTAAGCTTCTTCGAACCGTGTCCGCCATTCATCGGTGATGGGAAAGGCGTCGAAAAAATAGAGCAACCATTGGTCGCGCTTTTGCAGGAGTTTCACGACATGAATGATGAAGCTGGATTTGTCATTGTCCAGGTGCCAGAGCACGGAACGGATGATGTCTCCCATCGGGGTATCGGATTCGACCCGGGCCAGAAGCCGATGCGCGGTTTCGCGGTACAGGAAAGCGGGGTTCTCCTCGATCTGCAGGGTGCCCCCCATTTGCGACAGAATGGGAATCTGCCGGGTGAGGGAGGCGCAGAACGAGTCGATGGTCTGGATCTGCAACCTGCCGGGGTGATTCAGGATACGCCAGCCCAATTCGTCATTGCGGAGGAGGGCGGCCCGCGCCAGGGCCAGGGTTTGCTCCTGATGTTTATTTTCCGGGGGGATGTTTCTTTCGGCGTTTTCAAGGGCGGCGAGGATGCGCGATTTCATTTCTCCGGCGGCCTTGCGGGTAAAGGTCATGGCGAGGATCTGCTCCGGGTAATCCACGCCGGCCAGGAGTTTGAGATACCTCTGGATCAGAAGTTCCGTTTTCCCCGAACCCGCCGGGGCATGGATGAGCCATGAACGGGTCGGGTCGAGGGCCTGCTCCCGGGCCTTGGCATCGATGACGGTCACAGATCATCCTCCACGGGGTTCCATTGATCCGACAATTCATGGATCCGGCACAATGTGTTGAAACCGCAGTTACGGCAGGTTTGGTCCTGGTCCACGGGATCGATGGACAGGTGACCTTCGCGAAACTGCCCCGCCAGGGCTTCCAATCGCGTCCGCCAGTATTCCACCAGTTCGCCCCAGGTGGCGCAATCCGTATCTTTTTCGAAAGATCTCGGATTCATTTCGGCGAGGGGAAGCGAGGGATCCGCGACGGCAATCCATTGGGGCTTGTCCTTTTTGACCTGCGCGAACGCAATGGCGGAGGGTGTCGGAGTGAGGGCGCAGGCGTAAAGAGGAAGTTGGGGCTCCCTCGGCCTTTCCTCAAACCATGTCGAGCTGGATCTGGATTGAGACGCGCCGGTTTTGTAATCGATCAGGATGAGGTTGTCCCGCTCGACCCCATCGATTCGATCGATGCGGAGCGAGAGGTTCAATCCGCCGATGATCCAACGCAGGTGAAGTTCCTTTTCCTTTACCTTGAACGGAGACCGGATGCTTTCCCGCTCCAGCCAGTTTCGGAGCAGGGTGGCCAGGCGGTCTTCTTCGAGCGCTATGAACCGGGGCTGTTTCTGAAGGAGAGAGGGATACCGTGCCAGGGCCTGGCGGATGACATCGCGCAGGGTTGCATCCAGGCGTGCATCGGATTTAAGGGCCAGCAAGTTTTCGTGGGAACGGATGCGATCCCAGAATAATTCCAGGGCGCGGTGAACGAGGATTCCGCGCTCGCGGGCACCGAAATCGATGTCTTCCATGGAATGGTCCGCCGCGTTCAACCGGTGGCTGGCGAATGCCTGAAACGGGCAGAGCGATTGGCTTTGCAGTAACCCGCTTCCTCCCCTGAACTGTTCGCTCTGGAAATAACGGCGCTCGTCCTCCGTCGGGCTCAATGTAATGGGATCGGTCCAGCTTTCAAGCGGGCAGGAGTCCGCCATGCGATCCTTAATCCGGTGGGAAGGAACCTGAGGGAACAAGGACTCGGGGAGGTCCAGCGAGCGGAGCAGGGGACTGAGGTTGCGTTCCATGCCGTCGATGGAGGCCGGATAACTGAAGGCGATTTCGGTGCAGGACTGGACGAGCGCATGAATCCGTTTTTCGGAAAACTCCAGTTCCCGTTGCGCGCTGGAGTGGGGAATCCGGGCCTTCTTCTGCAGGGGACGGGGCAGAAAGGGATTGGGATTGGGCAGGGGAGGGAGACAATCGGCCTGGCAGGAGAGGACCCAGAGGTGATCGAAGGCCATTCCCGCCGATTCGAGCAGGCCCACCACCTGGATGGGTTGCTCCCGCGTTTTGACTTGAAACGTTTTTTCATCGGTTATATGGGCCAGCGCGTCCGCCGAGGTTTTGCGGAACATTTCCCGCGTCACCGAGGTGAGGGAGGCGAGATCGTCAAGGCATTTCTTCCACGCTTCGTAGGCCTGGTATTCCCGGCTGTTCAAGGTGAACTCCTCCTTTGCGGTGGGCCAGCCGAGACGATCCAGCAATTGGGTAAACTGGCGGGCCCATTCACCGGGAGATTTTTTCTCGCGCGTTTCGAGAAATTGCCGCCAGGCCCGGACCAGAACGCCAGCGGCGGGATATCGTTCTTCATCCCGCGGGGAGAACAGGTCAAGATGAATAGCGGCGGGGTTATTCCGGATCAGATCGCCTTCCAAATGTTCCGTCTCGGCGAGGGAATCCCTCCCGGTGGGTAAAAACGGGCTTTTCAGGATTTCCAAAAACAGCGGAAGAGGAATGGTGGGGCCGCCGGGGGTCAGTAGGGAAAGTGCGGTTTTGATCATGGGCTCGGAGGCCAGAGGCGTTCCCAGGGAAATGTTGAAGGGGGGTTCCCGGTCTCGGCCGGGAAGGACGGCGCCCGGGGCAAGTTCGGCCAGCAGTTCCCGGTGAAGGAGCGCGCGGTATCGTTCCATTTCCGGGACGACGATGCCAATGGTTTTCCCTTCTCTCGCGCGTTCCCGTACCCATCTGGCGCAGGCCACACTTTCCTCCTTCTCATTCTCGAATCGATACAGGGCGGCCGGTTTGTCATTTAATGAGGTTTGCAGGGGAGGGAGTTCGGTGTGGGGTTGGTGGATATCAAATTGAAAAGG
>PCWF01000055.1:10838-11094 GCA_002796165.1 Nitrospinae bacterium CG11_big_fil_rev_8_21_14_0_20_56_8 | reverse complement strand
CGCAGGGCGTCGCGGACGGCGTCCAGCAACTCCGAGGGATCGAGGGCCCCCCATCGTTCCAACGTGGATTTATATTTCCGGCTCCAGTCGATGAAATGCAGACACTCTTCCGGAACCAGGGATTCGGTTTCCAGGGATAGGCGGTACTCCCGGGTCAGCGAATAAGCCTGCGCGGCCGCCTCCGCGGTCCCCCGGGCATGCAGGAGATCCCAATCCGAAAAACCCGGCGATTCGCGGACGATCCGTTCCCAGAGGT
>PCWF01000055.1:6670-10827 GCA_002796165.1 Nitrospinae bacterium CG11_big_fil_rev_8_21_14_0_20_56_8 | reverse complement strand
AGGGGTGTGATGACGTGCCGCGCGGGCCAGGATTGCACCCAGAGCCGGTTCAACCAGTCGGATAACGAGAAAATTTGCGGCGTGGGCCACACCATTTTCCCTGCTTTCTTTTGTCTCTGGTGGTGAAGCAGGAGGAGCCAGCGGGCGAGCCGCGAATTGACGGTGATCCGGGGGGTGTTTTCGGGATCGGGTTCGGACATGGGAGCGGAACGGTAAAAGGGATTTTTCCGTGATGAGGCCGAACGGATTATAGCGGGGATTGGGGAGATTCAAAAACAAATCTGGAGCGGGGATCCTGCCGGAAACGAAGAAGATCAGGACCGGGCCTGTGACCCTCCCGGCCCTTTGGAGCCGCCGTCAGGGAGTGGCCTGAACCCAGACCTCTCCATTGGAAGTGGTCTCCCGTTTCCAGATGGGTGTAATGCGCTTCAACTCGGCAATCGCCCACTCGCACGCGACGAAGGCCTCCTTGCGGTGCTCGCCTGCGGCGACGATCAGCACGATATTTTCACCGATGTCGATTTCACCGATGCGGTGAATAATGATCATATCGATGATTTTGTAATCCTGGATGGCTTTTTCCCGAATCTCTTCGAGTTTTTTCTCGGCCATTTTCGGATAATGTTCGAAATTGAGCTGGGTGATGTTTTCACCCTTGGACAGTTCCCTCCCCGTCCCGAGGAAGGTCACGATGCCCCCGATATTCCGCGATACTTTCTTGATCGCCTCGATTTCGTCGGTCACGACGAAATCTTCCCGCTGGATCCGGATTTTCGATTCGAGTGCTGTGCTCATATCAAGGCTTCCTTTAAAATGATCCGCCCGAAAACGGGGGCAGGAGCGCCACTTCGTCGCCATCGTGAATGATGGTATCGTCTCCCGCCACGTCCATGTTGACGGAAATCATGATTTTCCTGTCTCGAACCATTTCACCCAGTACCGGAGAGGTTTTGGCAACGGCCTCGCCGAGTTTCTTGAGAGTGGTTTCCCCTCCCAGGTCGAAACGGTCTTCTTCCTTTCCCGCGATGCCTTTGAGGCTGGCAAAATATTTTACTGTAATCATGGTAAGAGACCAATGAAATTGTTTGTCGGGTGTCGGTGAGGACCCTAACCCCGGTCGAAGACGCCCGACTTGCCGCCGGATTTGTGCTCCAGCCGGATGTTCTGGAACGTCATTCCCTTGTCCACCGCCTTGCACATATCGTAAATCGTGAGGGCCGCCACCGATGCGGCCGTCAACGCCTCCATTTCCACCCCGGTCTTTGCCGTAACCTTGACCCGCGCGGTGATGTGGATGACGCAGAGACCGGTTTGCGGATCGGGATCGAGATCTTCCGAGAAGCCGATGTCCACGTTGGACAGCGCCAGGGGATGGCACATGGGGATGAGGTCCGGCGTTTTCTTGGCTCCCATGATGCCGGCCACCTGCGCCACGGCCAGCACGTCCCCCTTCTTGATCTGGCCTTCCTTGATCAGCCGGAGGGTCTCGGGTTTGAGGTGCACTTCGGCGGTGGCCACGGCCACGCGTTCGGTGATGTCCTTCGAGGTGACATCCACCATTCGGGCACGGCCCTGCTCGTTAAAATGGGTCAGTTCGCCTTCCATGAGTTCATCTTACTGATTTTATGTATAATGAGTCAACCCACTTCGTGTGGGGCTCGTTTCGACCGTCCCAAAACCTCTCTTGGTCCCGCCTGTTCATGGCCTCATTCGTTTCTTCTCAATGGATCCGGTCGGTTTGCCGATCCCGGTTTTCCCGGTGCGGGATCCTTGCATTTCTGCTGTATGGGCTTCTGGTGACCTCGCATCGGGTCTGGCTTCCGGCATTCGGCGATTTTCTGGTGTTGGGAGAGCGTCCGGTCCGATCGGATCTGGTGGTGGTCGCGGCGGCTTCCTATTCCCGCGTCCGGTATGCGTTGCAATTGGTTCGGACGGGTTACACGGACCGATTGCTGATCGTGGGGGATACGCGGATCAAGATGGTTCCTTTCGGGAAAACCAAACTGGAACTGGCGGAGCAGGAGGCGCGGGAGGAGGGGATTTCTCCCGATCTTCTGTTCATCCGCCATTCCACCAGCACCCGGCACGATGCGCGTTTGGCCAAACAACTGATGCACGAAGCGGGACTTCGCTCCGCCACCGTGGTGAGCGATGCGTATAACATGCGGCGGCTGGCCATGGTTTTCGATTATGTATTTCGCGGCGAGGATATGGTTTTGAATTATGTTCATCCTACCCGGGACCGGGATCCCTTCAAATCCGACCGGTGGTGGCGGTTTCCGGACCGGTTCTCCTACGTTGTCAGCGAGTGGATCAAGTTTCCCGTCAACTTTTTTCTTTTGCCCCGTGGCTCCAGTTAATTTCAAATATCGTCGTGCGTCCCTGTGGGGAGGCGGTTTTCTCCTTGCGGCGGCCGCCGCGCTGGTGATGTTCCACTCCGCTTTACTGCGGAATATTGGAATTTTTCTAGTGGTGGAGGAAACCGTAGCGGAACCCGTTGATGCGGTGTTGACCTGGACAATCAATGAAAAAGTTTCGATCTGTTACCGGGCGGGCCAATGCAAAAAAATTTATATTCTGCTGGAGGACTACCAAAGGTCCTGGAAGGCGCTTCGGTCATTCGACGTTCGCGGCTGGCATCTCAAGAACGCGGAGCGGTTGGAAATTTCAAAGGATGACCTTGTGTTCATAAACAACGAGCTGGGCGACGCGGTGGACGCGGGAGGCTATTTGCGGAGATTATTCGCAGAACGGGAAATTCGCTCGGCCATTTTATTAGTCCCGTATTTTCAGACCCGGACGTACCGGTTTTTCCTCGACCGTAACGAAAATTGGGATCCGGACCGGGGCAGGATTTTCATTCAGCCATTGGAAAAGGATTACGCGGAACAATTTGACTGCTGGTGGTTGAACACCGGACTGGACAATCTTTATCTGGATCAGTACCTGCGGATAGGATGGTATTATTTCAACAAATTGCTGTTGAGTTGACACTATCGAGGACGGAAATTTGGGGTGAGCGCCGGGAGCAGATCAGGCGGGAGGTTCATAAAGGCCCAGAAGATTGCCGTCGGGATCGGCAAAGCGGATCAGTTTGCCAAATGGATGGACCTCAAGCGGTCCGGCCCAGCGGACGCCGTTGGCTTCGAGTTGTTTCATGACGGTTTCGATGGGGCGGGCTTCCCAAAAAACCATTCCGCGTTGCATGGGGTCGACCGGTTCTGTTTGCTCCTGGAGAGCGAAGCGAATGCCTCCCACCACGAATTCGGCCCAGCTCCCTTCCTGAAAGAGAAGTTTGAACCCCAGGACGTTCTGGTAAAAATCGATCGCAGGAGCCAGGCGGGAAACCGGGTAGGTGATAAAGGCGATTTTCTCGATCATGGGAAGATCCCGCTTGGGTGGAGGCAGGGCTTTTGTAATGGGTACCTCCGATAATTCACGATTTTCCTGGCCGCCCCATTTTGGGGTCGTTCATTCTCAAGGCTTAGCTCATGGCGAACGGAAATTTACAGAGGTCACCTTATTTTAGTTTCCCGGGATGGCGGGACTTTTCCCGTGGACATCTGAAATTCTGACGCGGAGCGGACGTTGTCGATTGGCAATATCGGGTTGGTTCTTTTGTCCTGCCTGTTTCATTCCTACTGGAACGTTTTAACCCAGACGAGCGGAAATTCCCAATATTTTTCCGCTCTCAAAGGTATGTGGATTCTTGCGCTCGCGGTCACGTTTCAGGGATTGTTCGATTTCCATTTTTTTCATCCCGTGATCCTCTTCTGGGGCGTTGTATCGGGAATCCTGCATGGCCTGTATATTTACTGCCTTTCACGCGCTTACCACACGCAGGACATTTCGTATGTTTATCCCATTGCCCGGTCCGCTCCGGTATTCGTTCCCGCCCTCGCATTCGTTCTCTTGGGCGAGCGCCTGACTTTGTCCACCCTGGCGGCCATATTTCTGATCGTCCTGGCGATCTATATTCTGCATTTTGAGGGCCACCTGGTTCAGGGATTCAGAAATTTGTTCGATGCCGTCATCCACAAAGACCTGAGATGGGCCTTCCTGACGCTGGGAATGGTGGTGTGTTATTCCCTGGTGGACAAAAGGGGGATGGATGCTTTTCTTCAGCTTTATCCGGATCGATTCTTTGCCAACGGGAT
>PCWF01000055.1:0-6621 GCA_002796165.1 Nitrospinae bacterium CG11_big_fil_rev_8_21_14_0_20_56_8 | reverse complement strand
AGCGGAATGGGGAAGGGGTTTTCTGGCCGGGGCCGCGACGCTGGGTTCTTACGGAACCATTTGTATCGTGTTACAGTTCGAGCCGGTGAGCGCGGTGGTTTCCCTGCGGCAGGTCAGCGTTCTGATGGTGGTGTATTGGGGATGCTGGAAATTGGGAGAGCCTTTTGGGCAACAACGGCTCTGGGCGGGAGCCCTTACCGTCGCGGGCGTGGGAATGATGGCCCTGAACCCCTTGTGAGCCTCCCGGAATTCGGTGATTTTTCCGGTGAAACTTGCCTTTCCACCTCGTTATAATTAAAGGAAGGAAATTTGAATCGGGCTCGCATCTACGGGACCGGGCCGAGTGATTCCGGACCGCCCCTTAAATTTCAGGAGGTATCGCAGTTATGTTGCAAATGAAGCGTTGTGGCTGGGTGGTGAGTGTTCTGCTTGCCATTTTAATGGTTACCGGAACCGCATGGGCAGAATTCAAACGGGATACGCGGACCCTGGCGCTGAAAAACGGACTTGAGGTGTTGCTGGTTCATGATGCGAAGGTGCATCGGAGCGCGGCGGCCCTGGCTGTGGGGACGGGTATGTTGTACGATCCGGACGACCTGCCCGGTTTTGCGCACTACCTGGAGCACATGCTGTTTCTGGGGACGAAAAAATATCCGGAAGTGGGATCCTATAAAAAATACCTGGATGAAAACTCGGGAGCCAGTAATGCCTATACCTCCCTTGACGTGACCAACTTTTTCTTCGAAGTGTCTCACAATGGATTCGAGGGAGCCCTGGACCGGTTCAGCGATTTTTTCAAGGAGCCGTTGTTTGATGAAACCTATTCCGAGCGGGAGATCAACGCGGTCAGTAGCGAACACGATAAAAACAAGCGGAGCGATGATTGGCGCCTGGGCCGTTTGGAAACTCTTGCGGCAAAAGAGGGGCACCCGCTGAGGAAATTCGGGACCGGAAACAAGGATACCCTGGCGGGCGCCACGGTTGAAAGATTGCGGGGATTCTTCAATAAATACTACGCCGCCTCCAATATGAAGCTGGCCATTTTGTCCGATCAGACGCTGGATGAGCAGGAGGCCCTGGTGAAGAAGTATTTCGGCGATGTTCCGGACCGGAAGGTGACTTTGCCCAAGATCGACTCCGATTACCGCCCCGCATTGAAAGATAAATTCCGTCTCCTCAAGGTTAAGGCGGTGAAAGATCTGCGTTCGCTGGAAGTGGAGTTTCCGACCATCCGCCTGGCCGACCACCATGACAGCAAGCCCTCCGCCGTGATCAGTTCCATTCTTGGGCATGAGGGGAAAGGCTCGCTTCTTTCCAAGTTGAAAGAGGAGGGGCTGGCCCTGGGCCTTGCCGCGGGGGGAGGTTATGGCCATCCGGATATTAATTCGTTCAGCATCAATATTGCGTTGACTCCCAAAGGGGTGGAACAGTACGAGAGGGTCCTCGAATTGGTCTATTCCTATATTCGCCTGGTGAAGGAACATGGGATCGAGAAGTACACCTATGACGAACTGGCCAGCATGGCGCAGATCAACTTTGACTGGAAGGATCCGGATGAGGGGATGGGATACGTCGCAGGACGGGCCGCTCTGATGTTCGACTTCAAATTGAACGAGGTGGAGACGCTCCCCTATCTGTTCAAAAAATTCGATCCGGATACGTACAAGGCGGTGCTGAGCACGCTGACTCCTGAAAATTCGCTGGTGGCCTTGAGAACCAATTCCGTCGAGACGGACAAGGTGGAGGAATACTACGGAGCGGAATACAGTCTCTCCTATGTGGGTGGAGAATCGTTTCGCAAACTGGAGGCGCCCCCTGAAACCAATGGGATGTTCTATCCGGAAAAAAATGACTTCATTCCCGATCATCTCCATCTGCTCAAAGAGGCTCCGCACCTGGTGTGGGATGACTCCCTGGCGCGAGTGTGGTTCCAGTTCGATCACCGGTTCGAACAACCCAAGGTGTTCATGCAGTTTCGCATCGAGACGCCCCAGGTTTACGATAGCGTGCAGGATCTCATGAAGGCCAAGTTGTACGATGCGGCCATTCACGAGGGACTGAACGAACTTGTCTATCCCATTCAGCTTGCCGGATTGTCCTACTCCCTCAGCCTGGAGAAGAAAGGCATCATCCTGTCGATCGGAGGTTACTCGGAGCGATTGGACGAACTGCTTCGTCTTGTGGTGAAAAATCTGAAGGAGGTCAAGATCGACGAACGGAAGTTCGAGGATTTGAAGGAAGTGATGCTCCGGGGTCTTGAGAATCAAAAACTGGACCAGGCCTACCATCGGGGCGAGTACTACAATACCCTGCTCTGGCTTAAGAAACATTATTCGGACGAAGAGAGAATCGAGGCGCTCAATCCCCTCAAGCTGGACGACATCCGCGAATATGCCCGGCGCGTCTATGAAAAGGTCTACATCACGGGCGTGGGGAATGGCAACTGGACCGACGCGGATATGAAAAAAAGCGTGAAAACCCTGTTGTCCCAATTGAATGCGGAACCTCTTCCGGAAAAAGATCGGTACAAGATCGAGGTGGAGGTCATGGAGCCGCAGGAGCGGGTTTTGTTTTCCCGGAAGGTTTTGGATAACAATAATTCCATTTCCTATACCCTGCAGGTGGGGGAGAAGAATTTTGACCGCTTGGCCCGGGCTTCTCTGATCGCATCCATTGTGGAGTCCGACTTCTATACCCAGATGCGGACCAACCAGCAGTTGGGATATATAGTCTGGAGTTTCAAACAGACCATCGAGGATCGTCTGTTTTTCAAAATGATCGTTCAGTCCGCGACATACGACCCCTTTGAATTGAACAAACGGGTGGAGGGCTGGCTCGCCACCACCGGCGACCTGTTTGACAAACTGACCGACGAGGAGTTCGAACGGCACCGGGCCAGCCTCATCGTCTCCCTGGAGAAGGAGGGGGACAGTATTGCCGAAGTGTTGGGCGATTTGTACTACATGGCGACCGAGGAGAAGGGTGATTTCAAATACAAGAGCAAGTTGATTGAATCCGTCAAGGGGATGCGCAAGGAAGATGCGGTTGCCGAAGCGAAACGGTTGTTTGTGGATCCGTCCACACCGCGCCTCGTGGTCCTCATGCAGTCGGGGGAAAGCCAGGTTTCCACACCTGCCGGCACGATCTCCGAAGTGGACCAGTTCAAGAAAAAGTTTACCGTCCAATCGAGCCTGGAGACGGGAAAGCGACTATGAAGCTTTCATCCTTGTTCAAGCGGGGGATGAACCTGGTGCGATTGGGCAACGCGGCGCGGCAGTTGCGGCATTCTGCCGACGCGGATAAGCATGCCTGGGCCCGGCATTATCTGTTGGAGCTTTTGGGGAATTCCCGCGGAGTTCCCACCAAGGTCGCCCAGTTCATGACGATGGGAAGCGGGGATGCGGCCGATCGGGAAATCCTCAACAACTCGATCCCCGTCATGCCTCTGGAGGAGGTTCGGGAAATTCTGGAGGCGGAGTACGCGGTTTCCCTCGATTCCATCTTCAGTCATCTGGAGGAAAAAGGGCAGGCCGCCTCCCTCGGACAGGTCCACTTCGGAAAGTTACGGGAGGGCCATGAGGTGGCGGTGAAGGTCCAGTTCCCCGCAATCGCAGACGCCGTGGAAGCGGAAATGAACCTTCTGGGTTGGATGCCCCGGGTGGGCCCGGTGGCGAAGTGGGGCTTCAGTCTGGACGGCTACCGGGACGCTTTTTGGGAAAACCTGTCCGAAGAATTAAATTATACCCGGGAAAAAGAACATCAAATTGAATATCGCAAGCGGGTCGCTCCCATTTGGGAAGTCGTGGTCCCCGAGGTTTATGAAAAATGGTGCCGTCCCCGTGTTCTGGTTCAGGAGAAGGAGACCGGGTTCGATCTCGACAAAGCGGAAACGATGGTGCAGACCCAGAGGCAGACCCTGGGTAGGGTCCTGCTACGACATTATTTCCATATGCTGTTTTGTCACGGGTTTGTTCATGCCGATCCACACCCGGGAAATTTTGCTTTCCGTAAGCTGGGAGGAGAGGACTTCGCGCTGATCGTTTACGATTACGGCTCCATCCTGCGTGTTCCCGATTCGATGCGGCTGACCCTGTTGCGGATCATCCTTGCGCTTCAGACGCACGAACGGCTGGACCCGGTTGCCTGCCTGTCGGCGATCGGATTCGATCCGCAAAAATTGCAGGACCTGAAACAGACCCTTCCCGCCCTCCTGAACGTATTGTTCGAACCGTTCCTTTGCGAGGCGCCTTATGCCATCAAAGATTGGCGCCTCAGTGAACGGTTCGAGCAGATTGTGGGAGAGATGAAGTGGTGGTTTCGATCCGCCGCACCACCCAGGTTGATTTACCTGATGCGCACGATTCACGGTCTGGCGGCCATGCTGGAACGACTGGATGCGCGTCTCTCGTGGAAGTTCATCCTGGACCAGGTGTGTTCGGAAATTTATGAGGACGCGCGCCGGATCGAGATTCCCAGCCCGGCGGAAGATGGGTTGGGATTTGATGGCTTGGCGCGGTACCTGAAAATTTATGTGGTCAAGGCCAATGGAAACAAGATTCAATTGACCATGCCTGGACGGGTCGCCGACGATCTGGAAAGCGTCATTGACCCGCCGGTGATGGAATCCATCCGCCGTCAGAAGGTTGATCTGAAGACGATCCAGGACCGGGTTCGAAAGAGCGGCTTCGTCCCCCAGGAAATGTTTACTCTGAAAGACGAGGAGCGGGACGTCCGCGTCTGGCTGGAGTGAGCCGGGCTTGTCCTCCCCCTTGGGGGAGGAAACCCTTGCGGCTCAGGAAAGTGCTTCAAGCGTTCAGGCGAAAGCCATTTCTTTTTCCAGGTCGGGCCGGACCAGCATCGTTTCCGCGTAGCGTTTGACATAATCGCTGGTGTTGTTGGCCGCTAACTGCTCGAAAAGGAAATCGATCTTCGTTTCCAGTTCCTGTCCGATCGCGGCTTTCACGCTTTCGGGCAGGTTCCAGAACTGTTCCTTGAATTCTCCGAATCCTTTTTTGCGGGTTTTGTAAATGAACTGCTCGTCGGTCCAGCCGGCTTTTTTTTCGTCGGCGAATTTTTTGCGCAGGTGGTCGTAGATTTCCGTGCGGAATTTCCCGGGGAAATTCTTGCTGTCATACATCATGTTCTGGAAATCGGTGGCGAGATGGATCTCCGCCGTCTCCAACTCGGGAAACTTGTGAAACATGTCGGCGGGCAGGGTGGACGCGCCGTGCTGGACGGCCCCCGCCAGACCATAAACCTCGCGTGATATGCGGGAAAGTTTTGCGAGCGTGTCGAAATCGAGGTTCACATCGGCCACTTTGCCGTCGGGGGTGGGAACGCCGCCGTGCTCGGTGCCGGTTTGGACCGAGATCTTGCTGATTCCCTTGGCGCCCTTTTCGGTCTTGTCGAGTAGCGCGTTGAAGTTGTCCAGGTAGGCCCGCAACTCTTCCTCGGTGCTGTTTTCCTTCCCGACCTCCCCGATTTCCCCGCCCACGGATATGGTGAGCCCCTCGGGCTCGTTTTTCCGGATGTAGTGGGTGAGAGCCACGCCGACCTCGAAATTGGCCCGCTGTTGTTCCACCACATTGGGTTTGCCGAGGTCCACCAGGGTGGAGGTGTCGATATCGATATTGTAGAAGCCCCCGGCAATGGCCTGGTCGATCAGTTTCTTGAGCCCGGCGATTTCCTTTTCCGGATCTTCGGCATACTTCTTGGCGTTGACCTGGAAATGGTCTCCCTGGATGAATACCGGCCCCATGTGGCGCTCCCGGATGGCGGCCGCCAGAATCACCGACGTCAATTCCGGTGGCGGCTGAAAGGTATAGGACATCTCGGACTTTGCAATCTCAAAAATGAACGCTCCCGCGTTTTTTTTGCGGGCGGTCCGGAAAATGGCCCGGGACAGGTCGTAAGACATGCCGCGGATATTCAGGGCCGGGACGGTGAATCCGTGGCATTCTCCCTGTCCCCGGGCCTCATACAGTCCCTGAATGGAAGACGGGAAAATCCCCATTTGTAGTGCGGCGGATTTGATGGCAAATCTCGATAGGGCCCTGATCTCCTTGCACGGATTGAGCACGGCGTTGCGGACCAGGTCATCGACGGTTTTTTCACGAAATTTGTCAGCGTTTTCAAGTCTCAGGCCGCCGTTGGCCAGGGGCGCTGACCCCTTCAAGTGGTTCAGCAAATCGTCTTTGCTGGCAAAAATCATGATATTCTCCTTCGTAATGGCCTAATATTATTTGAATTCGGGCGACCGTTATAAATGGGATGTCGCGGGGGACGGACCCGCACCCGGCTCCGGTGTCGTCTGATTTACGGATTGTGTGCCAATAGTTTGAAAACGAAACGTTTTCTTTTGTTGTTTGAGTTTATTTTATCTAAAAATTTCTCCCCGAGCAAAACAACTTTGCGCGATAGGGTGTATATTTTATAACTTATTGAATATTATTAGGTTATAGTCATTCCGGTAAATGGGTTTCCGGTTGGAAAAAAAGGAGATTGGGAAATTCCTGTCACCGGGGAAGGGGGAATCCAGGAGCGGAACGAATCCTGAGACTTCATTTAATTAGTTGATTAGTGGATTTTACCGTCTAACTCTTGGAATTTGCGCTATTATCC
>PCWF01000132.1:4984-8492 GCA_002796165.1 Nitrospinae bacterium CG11_big_fil_rev_8_21_14_0_20_56_8 | reverse complement strand
GGTCAACGATGGATCCTCCGACAGAACCGCAAAAATCGCCAAGGAAAGCGGGGCGGAGGTCATCTCCCTTCCCTGCAATCTGGGTTACGGGGTAGCCTTGCAGACGGGTTTCATTTATGCTCTGCAACGCGGTTATACGGTGATCGTGCAAATGGATGGCGATGGTCAGCATGACCCCAGCCATATTCCCGATCTGCTTCGCGAGTTGCGCCAAGGGGATAATGAAGTGGTGATCGGCTCAAGATTCCTGCATAAAGACAAATACACCACCACGCTTCTCCGCCAGTTGGGAATGAATATTTTCAGTCAGCTGGCTTCCATCTTTTGCGGTCAACGGGTGACCGATCCCACTTCCGGGTTCCAGGCCCTGAAGGGCCGGGCCATTCACCTCGTCGCCAGCGGTTTTTATCCGCCGGACTACCCGGACGCGGATTTCCTCATACTGCTCCACCGGTGTGGAATCGGAATGCGCGAAATCCCGGTCAAAATGCACCCCAATCCTGAAAACAAATCGATGCACAACGGGCATCGATCGGTCTATTACGTGGTCAAGATGTTTCTTTCAATTTTTGTCACCCTGTTACGGCAAAAACCTCAATTGTGAGCCGCCATGCCTCCGCGAATCCGAATCATCTCTATCCTGATCTGCATCATTCTGGTCACCTACGTTTTTGAACTGGTCCGCCGCAAGCACTTGAACGAGGAATATTCCATCGGCTGGCTGGTCACCGGAAGTCTCATGCTCCTCCTGTCCCTGTCCGATGACCTGTTGATCTGGATTTCCGGATTGGTGGGGGCCACCCTGTTCACCTCCACCCTGTTTTTCTTCGGCCTCCTGTTCCTGGTCGTCATTTGTCTCCATTTTTCGATTCGGATCTCGGCTCTGACCAATCACGTTCGCGCCCTGAGCCAGCACATTGGCATCCTCTATCACGAGAAACAGGTTCTGGAAAAACAACTGGACCAGATTACCGGGGAACCCGGCGCTTCAAGGTTGAATTCGTTTTGAAAATCCTGAGAACCATCGAAACGTTTCTACCTCACGTCTGCGGTCCCACCCAGCAGGCATTTCAGATTTCCCGCCGCCTGGAAGCGCGGGGAATCCCCTCTCCCGTGATCACCACCTTTTGCGACGTGGATCCCATGCTTCCTCCGAACGACCGTGTGGACGGCATTTCCGTCACCCGATTGAACGTCCCGGTCCCGGCGATGCGGTACTGCTTCGCGCCGGGCTTATCCGCCCAACTGAAACGGCAGGAGTTCGATATTCTCCACAGTCACAACTACCGCAACTTTCTTTCCGATTACGGTTTTTTTTTGCGTCCCGGAGAGGCAAACCGTTTGTCCTGAACACCCACGGCTCTCTGCTGGGATTCGAAAAATACCTTCCGCCCGGCTGGCGGCAATGGCCTTACCGGCTCTACGATGCCTTGACCTTCCGGCAAACGGCGCGCAAGGCCTGTGCGGTGATCGTCTCGTCAAAAATGGAATATCAGGACGCGCTCGAGTTCGGGATCGACCGGAACCGGCTCCATATCATTCCCATGGGAATCGATCTGGACGAGGGGACCCTTCCCTCCCCTTCCCGGATTCACGACGCGCCGCTACATTTATTATTTGTAGGACGAATCGCCCGGGTCCGGCGCGTGGAATTGCTCCTGCAGGCGGCGGCCCGGTTGACCTTCCCCTGGCGGGCCACCATCGTGGGGGGAGAAGCACAGACCAGTAGCATGTCTCCGCCCGGTTACGTACGGGAGCTGGTTCACCTTGCGGAAACGCTGGGCATACGGGACAAGGTCCATTTTGCCGGATCGCAACCCCCGGACCAGCTCAGGTCCTGGTACCGCGCGGCCGATATATTCATATACCCTTCGCTCTACGAAAACTTCTCCCAGCCGCTTCTCGAAGCGGCGGCGGAAAGGCTCCCCATCATTTCAACACGTGTGGGAATCGCGCCGGAGCTGATCCGGGAGGGAGAAACGGGATTTATCGTCACCGGAGATCCTGCAAGCCTGGCCAGCCGCATTGAAATGTTGAAAGATCCGGATGTGCGGCACACCATGGGAAATCGTCTCCGCCAACGGGTCAAGGAACAATTTGGTTGGGACCAAATCATCGACCGGTACCTGGATCTTTACCAGTCTCTCTAGGCAAACATGAACCCTCACTTCGAAAGCCTGGCACAAAATTACAATACCGTCGTCGACCGGGCCCTGCAGTCTACGGGATTCGATACGGACCATTTCGTCCGCGCCAAGCTTAACACTCTGAGCCGGATTTTTCCCGGCCTGAAACAGGAGCCGTTTGACTTTCTCGATTTCGGGTGTGGAGCGGGAAACCTGTTCGCGTTTTTTCCCGATGTCTTCCCCGCGGCGCACTATACGGGAGCCGACCTGTCGGAATCCTTGATCCGGCAGGCCCACCGGCGATTCGGCGAGAACGCCCCCTTCTGCAATCTCGAGGCCCCGCAATGGTCCGACCGGAAATATGACCTGATTCTGGCCGCCGGCGTCTTTCACCATATTCCCCGGGAACAACAAGGGCCCTGCCTGGAACGGCTCGGTGCCCTGCTGAAATCGGACGGGAAGGTTCTCCTTTGGGAACATAATCCCCTGAATCCCTTCACCCGAAGGATCGTCCGCGATTGCGAAATCGACCGCGACGCAATCCTTATCCCCCCCGGCCAAATGAAACGGTTGATGCGATCCCTCTCGCTCGATCGGCCCCGGATCATCTACACCACTTTT
This sequence comes from Nitrospinae bacterium CG11_big_fil_rev_8_21_14_0_20_56_8, assembly GCA_002796165.1. GTDB lineage: Bacteria > Nitrospinota > Nitrospinia > Nitrospinales > VA-1 > 21-14-0-20-56-8. The sequence continues at coordinate 5,745 of PCWF01000132.1, read as the reverse complement.
TTCCCGAGTCTCCTCAAATGTTTGCTTCCGCTGGAACCCGCCCTGGGCTGGTTTCCCCTCGGGGGACAATACATTGCCAGCGCCGGGCCGCGGCAACCGGCACGGGTTATTTCAGATAACGGTTCAGTCCCTGCTCCAACCGGCAGGGATTGAATCCGATTCGGGATTTCGCCAGCGAGATATCCGACGATTTGGGGCACAACAGGCGGGGAACCTGGTCGGGAACCAGAAGGTTCATTCCAAGCAGGGAAGAAAAACGCGCCAGCAGGTGCACCGCGCCCAAAGGAAGGTGAATGCGGGGCTTGCGCCGGTCCAGGTACCGCAAAAGCCGGTCCAGCAGTTCATCGAACGTCATCTCTTCCGGTCCGGCGATCACCGCGCATTCCTTCTCCATCGCCCCCTCCGCGACCCGAACCAGGGCTTCGATCACGTCATCCACATAAACCGGGCTCAAGGTATACTCGCCCGTTCCCGGAACGGGAATGACCGGCAGGGATCGAATCCACCGCACCAGGCGGTCCACCCCTTCATGGAATCCCTCACCATAAACTTCGGCCACTCTGATGATGCTCCACGCCAGGCCGGAATCCCTCACACATTCCTCCGCTTCCAGCTTGCTTCGGGAATAGCCTCCGCCGTCGACGTGTGCCGCGCGCGAACTCACGAACACGAACCGCCGAATCCCCGCTTCCCGGGAGGCGCGAAGCAGGTTGCGCGTTCCCTCTCCGTTGACGCGGAAATAGTCCGCTTCGCGGGGGGAG
>PCWF01000132.1:0-4910 GCA_002796165.1 Nitrospinae bacterium CG11_big_fil_rev_8_21_14_0_20_56_8 | reverse complement strand
GCTTCCCCAGACTTTTTCCACCTCCGCATCGACAAGGTCGTTCCGGTGAAGCAGAACGCGGATCCTTGGAACCCCGGACTCCTTCAAACGAGGCAGTAACGCCCGTCCCAGCGCGCCCGTGGCCCCGGTCAGCAAAATCGTCATGAGTTGAATTCGTCCCTTAATCCGGCCGCTGAAACCACCATCGGCACTCCAGAAGACGGTACCAGAACAGATTGGCCACGAAAGCCAGCGTGGTCAGAGGCCGCACGAAGGAAGGGCGCGAGTGAAGACTCCGGAAGACCGTCTCCAACTCCCCGGTTTTCAGCTTCATCCTCCGGGCCTTGATCATAAGTTCCGCGTCGATGAACCAACCGTTCGACTCCAGATCCATCCGCACGTAAACCGCGCGGGTGAAAATTTTGGGTTTGGAGTTGACGTCCCGGCATTCCAGCCCGGGAAATAAAAATCCGAATACCCGGTTATAAACCCGGGACATAAAAACCCGGTAGGGGCCGTCGTCGCGGCTCACGCGATACGTTTTCGCCAAGTCCAGGTTTCGATCCTTCAATAGGGAATAAACCCGCCCCACGTCTTCCGCGGGCATCTGGCCGTCTCCGTCGATCACCGCCAACGTTTTGCCCGTTGCGGCGGCCAGGCCCGATTTCATGTCCCATCCCATCATCCCATCCTTGACCTTCACAACCGAACGGATCCGCGGATGCCCCTCCGCAATGCGCCGCACCTCCGCAGGGGTGGAATCCTCCGCACCTTCATGGTAATTGCCGACCAGGACAATTTCCCACTCAGGCTCGGCTTTCTCCAGAACCTTCACCAGGGTTTCCACGAATGCGCCAATGGTCTTCCCGCTTCGATAGGCCAGCACCACCACAGAAATGTTGGGGATCACGGTGTTCAAATCGATTCCAGAGTCTGCGGGGAAGAAAAATTCCTTCCCCGGCGATAATTTGTCTTCTCCAATGTTATCATAGGGGCCGAGGTTTCTCCCAACCGGGAGGTTGGCAAAGGCGGTCGATGCCCGGCGTTTCCCTGCTTTTCGGCGGGAATCCCCCAAACCTCAACTCCGGGGGACTCGCCGGTGAAGTTACATCTCGACGGAAACGATTGCCCTTTCCGGTGCCCCTGTTCGGGAGCCTCAACATTTTCCATTCGCGGATTGTTCCTTGACCTCGTTCTTGAAACAACATCCCTTTCTCTTTTTTCTCGTCCCCTACACCTTCCTCCTCGCTTTTCTCGGGCTGGGTGACTCAGCCCTGCAGGTGGACGAAGCCGCCGACACCTTCGTTTCGAGAACCATACTGCTCTCGGGCCTGCCGTCGCATACCGATGGGATTAACGTCACCATGCCGTTTGCGGACGTCTATAACGGACTCTTCGTCTACCGCACCTGGGTCCCGTACTACCTCCAGGCGGGCTCGCTGGCGATTTTCGGTGAGACCACTTTCGGGGCCCGTTTTCCCTCCGCCCTGACCGGTTGCATATCGGTAATCGCGCTTTATTTTTTCGGCGCTCAATTGACCGGCCGCAAATGGGTGGGATTTCTGGCGGCCTTTTTCCTGGCCTCCTCGGTTCCGGCCCTGGTCTATTTCCGCGCCGCCCGGTATATGGCACTCCCCGTTCTGTGCACGATCCTCCTGCTCCACCACTACGTTAAAATCTTCCGTCCCGATCGATGGCGGCCGATTCCATTTGCCGCGGTCGCCATCCTGTATTTTCATTCCATGTATGTGGAATGCGCCGGAACCCTGGCGGGTCTGGTCCTCCATATCTTGCTCCACCGGAAGGAAATCGCCCCCGAAAATCTCCGTGGAGCCCTGCGCGCGGGTGCGGGGATCGCCCTGTTCACCCTGCCGTGGATTCCGGTCATGTGGCCGGTGTTCAAGAACATCTCACAATATTATATCGATGCCAGCGGGATGGTGGACCCCTCACCCTGGGGATATGGGAAGCGTCTTGGCGCTTACCTGTTTCAGATCAACAACTATATCTTCCCCTTGCTGGGGTTTGCCGCCCTGGGGCTCAAGGCCCTTCGCCCCCATAAAAAAACCATCCACCTCCTGCTCTTGTGCCTGATGACCATTCTTGTCATGGCCACGCTTCACCTGATTCCTTTTCAACAAAACATAACGGCCAGTTATCCCCTGCTGTTTCTTCTCCTCGCCCTGCTGGTTGGAGAAGGGCTGAAAAAATTCCCCCTTGGACAGGCCCTGGCGGTGATCCTGCTGGTGACCACCAACCTCCTGCACGTGGGACCTCTTTATCCAATCAAAGCCCTTCTCGGCGGTGCCGCGGCGGAAGCCGAAGAAAGCGCATATGTTCAGGGCGCGGCGCGGACTTTCGTCAGGGAAGTGAATCTCAAGTCGGTTTATTTGCGTTACTGGAAGGAGATCAGCCATCCCTACCGGGGGCCGCTGGATGCCATCGTAACGGTCCTGCAAAACAATGCGCAACCAGGGGAATCATGCTATATTGACAACGAGCCCGAAGCAATCGCCTTTTATACGGGCCTGAAAATGATTCCGGCGGACAAGCTGGATCCGCTCGCCCCCCCCGAGTGGCTTATTTTGCGCGGCGACGCCTGGTATCCCGAAGACCGGCCTCCACCAACGCGTGTGGCCCTGGCCATCGAAAAGATGCTGAAATCCCATTCCTACCGGAAAATCGTTTTGGACGCGCCCGTGCGGCGAAACAATAACTCGTACGACATTCAATTGCACCTGTTCCAATCTCCCGATTTTTCCGATAAGATCCGCATGTACCGGCGAATCGAAAATGGAACCTGAACCCGACTCCGTGCCGAGCTCCGTGAAACTCATCATCCAGATTCCCTGTTTTAACGAAGAGGCAACGCTTCCCGCCACCTTGCGGGACCTTCCAGGATCGATCGAGGGGATCGATTGCATCGAAACTCTCGTCATCGACGACGGAAGCACGGACCGCACGTCCGAGGTGGCGCGGGAACACGGGGTCAATCATATCGTGCGACTCACCAAGAACCGGGGCCTCGCCAAGGCGTTCATGTTCGGCATCGACCACGCCCTGAAAGCCGGGGCGGATATCGTCGTCAACACCGATGCCGACAATCAGTATTGCGGCGAGGACATCGCCTCCCTCGTTCGCCCCATTCTGGAAGGGAAGGCGGAGGTGGTGATCGGTAACCGGCAGGTGGAGACCATCCGGCATTTTTCCCCGCTCAAGAAATTCCTGCAAAAATCCGGAAGCTGGGTGGTTCGCCAGTTATCCGGAACCAATATCCCCGATGCCACATCGGGATTCCGCGCATACTCCAGGGAGGCGGCCCTGCAGATCCACGTCGTCTCCGATTACACCTATACGCTGGAGACGATCATCAGCGCGGGAAAGAAGAACGGCCAGAACTGGCCTTCCTTGGGCTGGCCGGGCGCGAAGGCCGAAGGCGTGGACAGCATGTGCCCGAAGCCCCCCGCCTGGACATACGCCCAGCCGAGCAGGGCCAGGCCGAGCAGGATTAGAAGGGGCGCTTTGATATTGAGAAGGATGCGGATGGACTCCACTCCCTTGTAGATCACGAACATGTTGATCGCCCAGAAGAAGAGGAAGCACCCCCACTGGCCCGCGTTGAGGCCCTGCAGGATCGGCGCGCCCGTCATCATGGCCGGGTACCGGATGCCGACGAGTTTGTAGATCGCCGCTCCGCCGATCCATGCTTGGATGCCGAACCAGCCGCAGGCGACGAGCGCCCTCAGGATGGCGGGCACGTTGGCGCCGAGGATTCCGAACGCCGGCCGGCAATAGACCGGGTAGGGGATGCCGTACTTCGTGCCCGCGTGGGCGTTGAGGATCATCGGAAGAAGGACGATGCAGTTGCCGAGGAAGATGGTCAGGACGGCCTGATACCAGTTCATGCCTTCGGCAATCAATGACGAAGCCAGCATGTAGGTGGGGATGCACGCGCTCATGCTGATCCAGAGGACGGCGATGTCCTTCGTGCCCCAAGTGCGCTCCGACTTTCGCGTGGGCGCGATGTCCTTGTTCCAGTACGCCGACTTCGAGATGGGCTCCGAGTGGTCGTGAATCTCGTGGTCCATCAGCGCGTCGAAGATCCGTTTTCTCACGGCAGCATTTGGGTGAGTTCCCCGTAGGTCTCCGGCCGTCGGTCGCGGAAGAACTGCCACACCTTGCGGACCTCGAGAATCTGATCGAAGTCGAGATCGGCGATGACAATGGCGTCCTTGTCGTGGGGGCCGACCTTGAGCATCTGGCCGCGGGGGTCGCAGAAGTAGGACTGGCCGTAGAACTCGCCGATCTTCCACGGCGCTTCGATGCCGACGCGGTTGGAGGCGCCCACGAAGTACTGGTTGGCTACCGCGTGCGCCGGCTGCTCAAGTTTCCAGAGATACTCCGACAGGCCTTTGACGGTGGCCGACGGGTTGAACACGATCTCCGCGCCGTTCAGCCCCAGGATGCGGGCGCCGTCGGGGAAATGCCGGTCGTAGCAGATGTAAACGCCGACCTTGGCGTAGCGCGTCTGGAAGACGGGGTAGCCGAGGTTGCCGGGCTTGAAGTAGAACTTCTCCCAGAAGCCGGGCGCGCAGTGAGGAATGTGGTTCTTGCGGTAGATCCCGGCCAACGAGCCGTCCGCGTCGATGACGGCGGCGGTGTTGTAGTAGGTGCCGGTCGAGGGCGTTTCATAGATCGGAGAGACGATGACCATCTGGTGCTTCTTGGCCAGTTCCTGCATGAGCTTCGTCGTCGGGCCGGTGATCGGCTCGGCGGTGTCGTACCACTTCGTGTCCTGCTCGGCGCAGAAATAGGGGCCGTAGAAGATCTCCTGGAGGCTGAGCATCTGGACGCCTTTCTTGGCGGCCTGCTCGATCATGGCCACGTGCTTGTCGATCATCTTGGACTTGATCTGCTGAAGGCTGTACTTC
>PCWF01000149.1:363-8625 GCA_002796165.1 Nitrospinae bacterium CG11_big_fil_rev_8_21_14_0_20_56_8 | reverse complement strand
TTCGTCCTTGGCTCCACCATGGAGGACCGTGGATTCGATCCGGATATAGAGTCGGAGGTCATCGATTCCCTGATTCATAACGCCGCCCGGGTCCTGCCCTGTCTCAAGGATGCGCCCCTGATCGAATCCTGGACCGGGCTTCGTCCCGCCGCTACGGACCTGATGCCCATTATGGGAAAGAGCACCCGGTATGACAACCTGTTCTATTCAACCGGACATTACCGGAACGGGATCCTGCAGACCCCGAACCAGGCCGATTATCTCGCCGATTCCATTCTCGGAACGTTGCAGGAGGAAGTGCGCGAGTTTTCTCCGGCCCGCTATCACCTTTGATTTTTATTCGACCTCCGATCCATGCGGCTCGCCAAAACCGATAACGAATTGATAAGGGATTTCCATCACGTCTGGCACCCGTGCACCCAGATGAAGGATCACGAAGAGGTGCCTCCGCTCCTGGTCGATCGCGCCGAGGGAATCTACCTGTTCGACCGGGACGGCAACCGGTACATGGACGTGATCTCTTCCTGGTGGGTGAACCTGCTCGGTCACAATCACCCGCGTTTGAACGATGCCGTGAAGGCTCAATTGGATCGCATGGCCCATGTCATGTTTGCGGGCATCACCCACCGGCCTGCCATCGACCTGGCCGAAAAACTCGTCCGACTCACCCCGCCCAATCTGACCCGGGTGTTTTTTTCGGACAATGGGTCCACCTCGGTCGAGATCGCGCTTAAAATGAGCGTTCAGTACTGGATGCAGTCGGGGAAACCCGGGAAGAAACGCTTTGCCTATCTTTCCGGCGGCTACCACGGGGAAACGCTGGGCGCTCTTTCCGTTTGCGGCATCGGGATGTTCCGCAAGCCCTTCGAGGAGGTTCTCGCGCCGAATATCGAGGTTGCGGGTCCGGATTGTTTTCGATGTCCCTACGGTTTGAAACCGGAGTCCTGCGCGGCGGAGTGTTTCGAGCCGATGGAGAAAACGCTGGAATCGCGCCACCGCGAACTGGCCGCCGTGATCGTCGAGCCGCTGGTGCAGGGGGCGGCGGGAATGAAAATGTATCCCGCGGCGTATCTTGCCAAACTCCAGGATGCCTGCCGGGCGCACGGCGTTCACACGATTTACGACGAAATCGCCGTCGGATTCGGCCGCACCGGCGATCTGTTCGTCTGTTCCGGGAAGAAGATGGATCCCACTTTTCTCTGCCTGTCGAAGGGAATCACCTCGGGGTACCTTCCCCTGGCGGTGACCATGACCGGTGAAGAAGTTTTCTCCGCGTTCTATGGAGATTACGAATCCCTCAAACTGTTCATTCACAGTCACAGCTATACCGCCAATCCGCTGGCCTGCGCCTGCGCCAACGCGACGCTGGACATCCTGACCGGTGAGAATTTCATGGCGGGCCTTGCCCCTCGCATTTCCGCCATGCGCGAGGAAGCCCGGCGGCTGGAAGATCTCGAGTGGTGCGGGGAATACCGGCAGACCGGAATGATCGGGGCGCTTGAACTGGTCCGGGACCGCGCCACCGGCGAACCTTTTCCTTTCGACCGGAGAATCGGTTACCGGGTCTACCTGGAAGGGCTCAAGCGGGGAATTTTCATGCGGCCCCTGGGAAACGTGATCTACTTTTTGCCTCCTCTGGTCATCTCACCCGAAGAGATCGGGACGATGGTCGAAACCGCACGGCAATGCGTGGAAGCTGTTTTAAACCCATGAAAGGAGAGACATGTTCGAGGTAACGGTCAAGACGCGGTTTTCCGCCGCGCACCGGCTTCAATACTACGATGGGAAATACGAGAACCTGCACGGCCATAACTGGATTGCGATCGCCACCGCCGAGACGGACGACGTGGACTCCATCGGTCTCGGGGTCGACTTCGTGAAACTCCGGGAAAAACTGGACCAGGTCCTTTCCTCTCTCGACTACCAGAACCTCAATGAGGTGGCCCCTTTCGACCGGCAAAATCCATCGGCGGAAAACATCGCCCGCTGGACATTCGAGTTGTTGAAGCCCCAAGTCAACGATGGGCATGCCCGGCTCAAGCGGGTCGAGATCCGGGAGTTCGAGGAATGCGGCGCCGCCTATTTTGAATGATTCCCGGTACGGCGATCCCGGAAGAGGTCATCCCTGTTTCCGGGGAATCTTCAAAACGGCCAGTTGCGCCTGTCGGGCCGTGTCCACGGCCACCGCGAGGATGCGCGCCGTTTCCTGCGGACTGTGGAAGCCGGTGCTGTTTTCCGATGATACAAAATCCCAGTACAACGATGCCCGCCGGTGGAGTCCCCGGGCCGTTGCCAGGTCCGCATCGGACGCACCCTCCTTCTGAGCCGCGGCGATGGCGTCGATGGCATCGATCTGAGCCTCCTCGGCCCGTTTCAACAACTCCGAGGTTCGGGTCTGGATTGAAATGATTCGGTCCCGCAATGCCTGATCATCCATCCGATGACAGGTTTGGCAGGCTTGGTTGATGTTGGTCAACGGACTTCTCACCCAATGATCCGAAACTTTAATGGCCCCTTCACGGACGTAGGGCATGTGGCAGTCCGCGCACGACACGCCGGACCGCGCATGTAAACCGGTTCCCCATAGCTCGAATTCGGGGTGCTGGATCTTGATCATGGGCGTCCCGGTTTCCTTGTGAGTCCAGTCCTTGAACTTCAAGGTGTCGTAGTAGTCCGCGATGGCGTCCACCGTCGTTCCGTTATCCCAGGGGAGGGTCAGCAGTTTGTTTTCCCCGGCGAAGTAATATTCCACGTGGCATTGGGCGCAAACGTAGGTCCGCATTTCCTGGCGGGTGGCCTTGGAAAGGTCGACTCCCCGGCGCTCCATGGCCTGTAAAAAGGCCGGACGGGTGATCCGCAGGACCATGGTTTTCGGATCGTGGCAATCGTGGCAGGACGTTCCGGTGTGCAGTTTTTCCTTGAGTTCGTTGTAGGGGGTTCGATTGAAGGCTTCCCATCCCATGGACTCGATCAACTGGGGAGCTTCGGCGGCGTGGCAATTGGCGCAGGCTCCCGGCTGGCTCACCAGCGTCACGCGCTGGGTTTTCAATTGATCGGTCAGGGCGTAGTGATGTCCCCGATCTTCATTATGGTCCTTGCTGAAGGCATATCCCGCCCACAAACGCACGAGGGCCGGGTTGCGCTCGAGTTTGCTGTATGGGACCGAACCTCCGAACGGGGTGCCTACCGTATCGTCGGCGGTTTTTTTGAAAGAGTCCAACTGGCGCGGAAAATTATGTCCCCAGATTTCCGGATCCACCTCGTTTTGCGCGATGGGGGTCAGGGGAACCGGGCTCAATTTGGCTTCCAGCTTTTTTTCCTGGATATCCACAAGTAAAGTTCCCACCCCCCACATTGCCCCCGCCCCGGCGGCAAACACGATGGCCAGGATCAGAATCGTGAAAATCGAAATGGCTCCCGCCTGCGCGGGACGAAAAACCGCGGCCCCATCGTTCCTGGTATTACGAAGCATGGCCTACCCCCTTATGACAGCGAAGACAGTCGAGTTTTTGGCTAGCGTGCGATGTGACAATGCCGGTCACCAGCGTCTCGTGACAAAACAGGCACTGGTTTCGCGCGATCGTTCGATTGAATGGAGTGATACGAATGGGGTCGGAAAAGTTCCCCGTGGTGAAGGCGACGCTGTGATTCCAACCGTTAACCGCCTTGGTGAAGTATTTGGAAACCAGATGCCGCGGGGTGTGACAATCGTTGCAGGTGGCCACCCCTTTGTGAGTCCCGTGGTTCCATCCGTCGTAAACTCTTTTCATGACGTGGCAGTTGACGCAGGCCTCCGGGGATTCCTGGAAATAGGAAAAACCCCGGCCAAAATAAAACGTATAGGCCCCCAACCCCGCCACACCCCCCGCGAAAAAAAATACCCAAAGGGCAATGAGGAAGGGCGCAAATCGTTTTGTCTGGAATGATGACAAGAGGTTCCTCCTTGGCGACACTACTAAGGTTAATGCCCAAATGGAGAAATTGCAACGGGTTCGCTCCGGGATTTGCCCAAATTTTAGGCGGGCAAATCCGGATTTGCTCAAAGAATGATCTGGATTTTCAACGCCGCTGGAGGCCCGAGGGGCGGTTCGGGGCTTGAATCAAGGCTGTCAGGCAGAGGTGGGCTATCGGCATGCTTTTTGCTCTTTGCAGGGTGTGGGATTTTCAGGGAGCTATGCAAAACATGATGCCGAAAATGAAATCCAATTCGAAGGGCGGGAACTTCAGGTGGTCAAACCTCAATCGCCACCTTGAGCCCAAGGAGCGGTTTTATTTTGGAACCCAGCTTCGGATGCGGGAGCTTAGGGAAACTCTGGAGACGCGGCCTCCCTCGGCGCGCCCGCTGTGGGAGGAAAGCGGCCAGGCCGTAACCTGATTCCGTCCGGGATGACGACCGGTTTACTTGAGGCCCTCGATTTTTCCGTTGACGAAGCGGATGTTTTCCGCGGCGGGAAGGCGGGGAAGGCCCGGCATGCGCATGATGTCGCCGGTGATGGGGATCAGGAATCCCGCGCCCGCGGCGATCAGAATTTCCCGAACGGTCACCGAAAAGTTCAGAGGCCGGCCGATTTGCTTCGGGTCGTCGGTCAATGAAGTGGGTGTCTTCGCAATGCAGACGGGAAGCTTGTCGTAACCGAGTTCCAGGATGGAGTTGAGGTCCCGTTCCGCGGTTTTAGTGTACTGAATGTCCTGAGCGCCGTACATGGCGTGGGCCACTTTGTAAATCTTGGTTTTGACGTCTTCGTTCCAGTCGTAAAGAGGGATAAACGGTTTTGGGGTTTTTTCGGATCGGCGCATAACTTCCCGGGCGAGATCGATTCCGCCTGTCCCACCTTCCTCAAACACATTGCTCACGGCAAATCCCACCTGCAGTTTTTCGGAGCAATGTTTTCGCACCGCTTCGATTTCCTCCCCATGATCCCCGGTGAAACGGTTCAGGCAAACCACGGGTTTTTCCCCAAAGCGGGAAATATTTTCGACGTGCTTGTCCAGGTTGCCCAGTCCGCGGACGAGGGCGGCCACGTTAAGCGCCGGAAGGTCGGCGGGCTTGATTCCTCCATGGGTTTTGAGTGCCCGGCAGGTGGCGACCAGCACGACCGCCGCGGTATCGAGCCCCGCGCTTTTACACTTGATGTCATAAAATTTTTCCGCGCCCAGATCGAAGCCGAATCCCGCTTCGGTGATGGCCCAATCCGCCAGTCCCAGCGCCATCTGCGTGGCGATGACTGAATTGCATCCATGCGCTATGTTGGCGAACGGGCCGCCATGGATCAGCACCGGCACTCCCTCGTTGGTCTGCACCAGGTTGGGAAGCAAGGCATCCTTCAGCAGGGCGGTCATGGCCCCGGTGGCGTTGAGATCGCGCGCGGTGACCGGCTTCCCCCCGTAAGTGAAGGCGAGGAGTATCTTATCCAGCCGTGCCTGCAAGTCTTCGTAGTTCTGCGCCAGGCAAAGGATCGCCATGATCTCCGACGCGGCGGTGATGTCGAATCCGCTCTCGCGCGGGATTCCCTGCAACACTCCCCCCAGCCCGATGATGATGTTCCGAAGTGCCCGGTCGTTCATGTCGATCACCCGTTTCCAGGTGATGCGCCGCGGGTCGATCTCGCATTCGTCGCCGTGATAAATGCGGTTGTCGAGGAGCGCCGCCAGCAGGTTGTGCGCCGAGGCGACCGCATGGAAGTCCCCGGTGAAATGCAGGTTGATCTCATCCGAGGGAATGACCTGGCTCCCTCCGCCTCCCGTGGCGCCGCCTTTGATTCCCATGCAGGGGCCAAGAGAGGGTTCCCTGAGGGCGATACACACCGATTCCCCTAATTGCCGGAACGCCTGACCGAGTCCCACCGTGGTGGTCGTTTTTCCCTCCCCGGCAGGGGTGGGCGTGATGGCCGAAACCAGGATCAATTTGCCCTGGGGAGGCCTGTTTTCGAGCGCCTCCAGGCGGATCTTGGCCTTTGTATCTCCATAAAAAACAATATGTTCTCTGGAAATTCCCAATGAATCGGCGATTTCTCCAATGGGGCGGGGGGAGGAGGGTGGGTCCGGATTTTTATTCATCCCGTGTCTGTAGGTTGGGGACGGAACAAACGGGAATTAATGTGCAATAGACTCATGGAGCGCCAAATGGAGAAGGCCATCGTTCCCCATTTTTTTTCGAACCTGAGGGATTTTAAAGGAAAACCCTTGAAAAGGCGCGTTGAAAATACTATCCTTATAATGAAACCCGGAAAAAAATCAGATTTTGTCTTATAATGCTTCTCCAAAAGTAGCATTATTTTTAGGTTAATTATTTTGCCTTCCAGAAATTCAAAAAGAAAAAAGCCGGTATTGGATATCGATCCCGTTTCGGAGTTTTGGGGAAATATCGACTGTTCGCTTTACGAAGGATCCTTCGGATACATTCTGGACAAGTTATTGGCCGACATGCGCGCCAGACTGAAGGATTCCTGCCCCACCGCGGTTGCCATCGATACGAAACAATCCATTTCCCGGATTGCCCAGCTTGCCGAAAAAGAAGGGTTGCAGGATTTTGCGGAAGCCCTTCGCTTTGCCCAGCCTTGAAGTGAAATCCATTTCCCCCTTTTTCGAAATCTCAGGTTAGCTCCCGCCCATTCATTTCGTTGGGAAAGTCAGTACGATTCCTCCCATGACATCGTTCACCGCGAAATCCCTTTTTTTGCTGTTGGGGTGATTGTTATGGCAATTGACGCAGGATTGATTGACCGCGAAATCCGGATAGACCGCCTGGAAATAAGTCCGGCCACCCACGGAGGAGGCCCCGATAAAGGGCCGAATGGGATGCCGGGCTACATATTCCAATCCTTTTCGTTCGAATTCGTTTGCGGGACCGTTGTGCGGGTTGAGGGGCCACAGACTGATCAACTTGAAATCGAGATCGGACCGCTTGCTGATGATCAGGTCCGAAGCATCCAGCAGGAACTGGGCGGGAAGCAGTAGGGAATTGTCTTCCCACCAGTTTTCGGAAGCAAAGGCGATGTTCTTCTGTTGAAGGCGATGGACGATTTTTTCGGCGTAAACGGTCCGGTCCGATTCCAGAACGGCGTGGATGTAGTCGGAAACCACTTCGGGAGCGACCAGGGTTTGTTCCCGCGGGTCTCCGCTCCGGCTTTTTTCCAGCGGGAAACTGATCAGGATTCCTCCCATCACGTCTCCTAATTTAAAATCCTTGCGCGGGCTTTTCGGATGATTGTTGTGGCAGGCCATGCAGGCTTTCACCACCCCCTTGTCGGGATAAATGGCATGGAAAATGCGTTTGCCGTTAGTGGTCACGACGCGGGTATAGGGTTTTGAGGGGTTCAGATTGATTTCGTTCAGGCCGTCTTTCTCGTAATCGTTCTGTGGTCCGTTTTTGGGGTTGATGGGCCACAGGCTCATCAGCCGGTAGGTCATTCCCACGCCCTTCGCGTTGGACAGGCGGGCGGATTCCAGGAGGAACTGGGCCGGAAGAAGAAGGGTATCCTCCGCCTCCCAGTTTTCGGTGGCGGCAAGGTTGAGGGTGACCCCCAGCCGTTCCACGATCACCTCGGAATAAATGGTCCGGTTCGCTTCGATGATGGAGTGAATATAATCTGCGGCCTGAAGGGGGGAGAGACCTTCCTGGGTTTCCACATGGATGGCCCGCGCCGTTCCGGGAAGAAAAAAGACCCATATAAGGATCAGGGCCAGCGTTTTGAGACAGGGTTGCAATGGGGTTCGCATGAGGGCCTCCCTTTTTATTAGTTGACCTGGAATGACCGGATTCGAAGGAGATACGGCCCAGCTCCGCGGAAGGTTCGATCCGGTTTCCGCCCTTGAAGATAGTATACAACAAGGGCGCATTCAATGATCGGGTATTTCGAACGTCCGGTTGGACTGGCTTAGGTACAAGGAGGTATGTGAATAGCCACGGACCGAATTCAGCGGTCTGCTTAACAAATTTTATTTTCATTCATGGGAAGGCCGTGACACACTTGAGGCCACGGTTCAAGCCGCGCCATTGACCTTTTTCGAATTGTTTTGCCATGGAACATCTCATTAAAGAGCTGACGATTCTTCTCCTGGTTTCGCTCCCGATCAATATTTTTTTCCACCGCGTCAAGGTCCCTTCGGTCATGGGGTACCTTATCGCGGGAATCCTCATCGGTCCCTTCGGACTCACGTTGATCGGCGATACCGAATCGATCCGGGAACTGGCGGAGATCGGGGTCATTTTGCTTCTCTTTGTCATCGGGATGGAGTTTCCGTTACGTCACCTGCTGAAAA
>PCWF01000149.1:0-344 GCA_002796165.1 Nitrospinae bacterium CG11_big_fil_rev_8_21_14_0_20_56_8 | reverse complement strand
GCTTTTTGCGTCCTTTGCCGGTAAGTTGCTGTCGGAAGGGGACAGGTTTGAAGTGAAAACCTGTCCCCTTCCGCTCCGCAATCAAGATGCAAACGATTTTGCGCTTTTTCTCGGGCGGCTGCGCCCTTACAAAGGGGCGGCGTACGCCATTCGGGCTTTGGCGCTGGTGAAACAACCTTTGGCGCTTGTCATCGTGGGAGACGGTGAGGAGCGAATCAGCCTTGAGAAACTGCGGGATCGTTTGGGGCTTCAATCCCGGGTTCGATTTGAGGGCTATAAATCCCATGACGAAATTCAGTCGTACCTCGCCCGGTGCTTATTTTTAATCGTCCCCTCCGTTTATC
>PCWF01000211.1:1260-8781 GCA_002796165.1 Nitrospinae bacterium CG11_big_fil_rev_8_21_14_0_20_56_8 | reverse complement strand
TAAACCATAAGCGAGCCCTGGAGCATTAAGGGACAGCTTATGGGCGAACCGGGAAATCATGGACGATTGAAAGGGTTATCATTTAATTCGCACCCCCTCCGCCAAGGTCTGGTCGAATCCGGCCAGGACGATCCGGTCGTTTTCGCTTCCCGCCAGGACCATGCCCTGGGACTCGATCCCCATGAGTTTTGCGGGTTTGAGGTTGGCGACCAGGATGATGGTCCGTCCCACCAGTTGCGCGGGCTCGTAGGCGGTGGCGATGCCCGCAAGCACCTGCCGGACCTCCCCATTGCCGATGTCCACTTTGAGCTGGACCAGCTTTTTCGATTTCTTCACCTTTTCCGCCTCGACGATCTTTCCGGTCCGCAAATCGATTTTCATGAAGTCTTCGATGGAGATCAGGTCTTTTTCCTCCGGAACGCCTTCGGTTGTTGCCGCCGCGGTGTCTGCAGGTGCGGTGTCTGCAGGTGCGGAGGCGGCGGACTGCACCGAGGCGAGGATTTTCTCCGCTTCCTTGTCCTCGATGCGGGGGAACAATTGCGGACCGGGGTTGATACGGGTGCCGGGCGGGGTTCCATTCCAGGTCAGGATCGAGCCGATTCCCTGTTGCTCGATGGGAGTCTGGATGCCCAACTGTTGCATGATCTTCTCCCCGGTAGCGGGCATGAACGGATAGATCAGGATGGCAATGGCGCGCAAGGACTCGGCGGTGTTATACATCACCGAGGCGAGTTCCTGTTTCCCTTCTTCCGTCTTGACCAGGTTCCAGGGGGCGTTGCTGTCGATCCACTTGTTGGCGGTGTCCACCAGTTTCCAGATGCGCTCGAGGATCTTGTTATAGGCCAGTTCCCGGTACAATTCATGGATCTGGGGAACCGTTTCCAGGAACTCACACTTGAGTTTGTCGTTTTTCTGCGGCTCGACCGGGGCGGGGATGCACCCATCGTGGTAGCGATCGATCATGTTGAGCGTGCGGTTGAGCAGGTTGCCGAGATTGTTGGCCAGGTCGCTGTTGATCCGCCCGATCAGGGCTTTGTGAGAGAAGTCCCCGTCCATCCCGAAGGGCACTTCCCGCATGAGGAAATACCGGATGGCGTCCACGCCGAACCGGTCGATCAGGTGATTGGGCTCCACCACGTTGCGGAGCGATTTCGACATCTTCTGTCCGTTCACCGTCCACCAGCCATGGGCGAAGATGGTGGTGGGGGGTTCGAGTCCCGATGCTTTCAGCATGGTGGGCCAGTAAACCGAGTGCGTGGTCAGAATGTCCTTGCCCACCAGATGGTAGTCGGCGGGCCAGTATCCCGAGGCATGGATGTCTTTCAGGTGGCCGTGGATGGAGATGTAATTGATGAGCGCATCGAACCAGACGTAGGTGACGTATTCCTCATCGAAGGGCAGGGGGAT
Organism: Nitrospinae bacterium CG11_big_fil_rev_8_21_14_0_20_56_8; assembly: GCA_002796165.1. GTDB lineage: Bacteria > Nitrospinota > Nitrospinia > Nitrospinales > VA-1 > 21-14-0-20-56-8. Next base: position 7,374 of record PCWF01000211.1, on the reverse strand, counting down.
GCCCCACGGCAGGCGCGCCTTGGGACGCGAGATGCACAAATCGCCCAGGGGACGGGCCAGAAAGCCCAGGACCTCGTTGCGCCTCGACGCGGGAAGGATGAACCGTTCGTGGGTCCGGATGTGTTCTTCCAGCCATTTGCCATACTGCCCCATCTTGAAAAAGTAGTTGGACTCTTCGATCTGGGTGACCGCGCGTTTGCACTCGGGACAATGGCCTTCAAGCAGGTCCTTTTCGGTCCAGAACCGCTCGCAGGGGGTGCAGTACCAGCCTTCGTAACTGTCCTTGTATATTTGCCCGCAAGCGAACAGGTCCTGAAGAATGGCGCGGACCACCTGTTTGTGCCGCTCCTCGGTGGTGCGGATGAAATCGTTGTGCGACGTGTTGAATCGCACCCACAATTCCTTGAATCGTTCGTGGAGCTTGTCGACATGCGCCTGGGGTTCCACGCCGAGGTCGCGCGCGGCCTGCTGGACTTTTTGTCCATGTTCATCGGTCCCGGTCAGGAAAAAAACATCGTAGCCTTCCGAACGCTTGTATCGCGCGATCACGTCGGCGGCGATGGTGGTGTAGGCGTGGCCGATGTGAGGCACGTCGTTGACGTAATAGATGGGCGTGGTGACGAAAAACTTGTTGGGATTTTTGCTCATAATTACCGGTTTCTATTCTGTGTTTAAATTGCGGGTTGCAGGGTCCGGAGTGAAAGAGTCCCCCGGACCCCATCCTTCAGGCCCGGGATGGCAGGCATCGGGAGGGGCGCCGGGACACCGGGTTCTCAGGGCTCCTCTTCGTTGGCCGGGAGAGTATCCGAATTTTGCGGATTCAGGTAATCTTTCAACTCGTCGAAATGGTAGGTCATTATACTTTCGTCTTCAAGGCGGACGAGGATTTTTCTGAAAAGAATGTCGTTTTTGAGGACCTTGCCGGGTCCGTCCGGGGTGTCGATGCGCTTGCCCACCTTGGGCAGACCTTTCACGAGGACCCGGTAGTTGTCATGCTCGTACTGGAGACAGCACATGAGCCGGCCGCACACGCCGGAGATTTTGCTTGGGTTGAGGGCGAGCCCCTGGTCCTTGGCCATGCGAATGGTGACCGGGGTGAAATCCTTGAGGAACCGCGTACAGCAAAGAGTTTCGCCGCACACCCCGAGACCGGCGGAGACGCGGGCCTCGTCGCGCACGCCGACCTGCCGCATCTCGATACGGTGCTTCAGGTTCGAGGCCAGCTCCTTGATCAGTTTGCGGAAGTCCACGCGGCCGTCGGCGGTGAAATAAAATACCGTCTTGTTGGCTTCGGGCAAATGTACGACACGGCTTAAATTCATGGGCAGGGCCAGTTCGTTGATCTTGTCTATACACAGGGACTTGGACTTGAATTCCATCGCTTCCATGCGGGCGTGGTTCTGCAGGTCGTTTCCGTTGGCCACGCGCAATACCCGCGGCACGGGGCAGGGAGCCTGTTTGCGGAAGTTGACGATCTTGTTTGACGCGACGATGCCAAGGCGCGGACCCTGCTCGGTCTCCGCGATCACCTGATTCCCCACGCGAAGGGCGATGCCGGCGGGATCGAACAGTTGCGACCGCTCCTGGTGCAGGATGCGGACGCCGATCAGGAACCGGGGAGTTTTAACGTCTCCCGTTTGGGTGGCCGGTTCTTGTACGGTGGTGGTCATGGTTTGACAGGTCTCCGGTTCATGCCGCTTCGCAAAACGAGATCAGCATGTTATCGAGCGTCAGTTGCGCGTTCAGATTGGCGTTCAACGCGCCCTTGGTCCGGTGCGCGGCGTCAAACATCTTCAACAGCGCCGAAAGGGATTTCTGCTCCGCCAACGGGGTCAACCGGTCCAGGAGGTCCCGGTTGAAAATCCATTGCGGATGGGCCGACCTTTTGAGAACGGCCAGATCGCGGATCAGGGTCAACAGTTCGTTCAGGAGATCCTGAAGGTCCTCCGTTTGCCGGGCCCGGTTTCGGGTCCACTCGAAGAGTTGGCCCATATTTTCGAAACTGGATCCTTCGACGAGGTCCAGCAGTTCATTACGGTATTCCTGGACCCGTTCGAGGTCTTGTTCCACCGCCCGGTGCACTCGCCCTCTCGACCGGGCGGCTCTGAGTTCCAGTTCTTCCAGGGGGAGGGCGAGGTCTCCGCTCTCGACTTTCCGGGTAAGAATCTTTTGCACCGCTTCGGGCCGCAAGGAAAGAAACTTGATGCCCTGGCACCGGGATATAATGGTTGGAAGAAGCTGGTACAAGTTGTTGGCGACCAGGATAATCAAGGTATCGGAAGGAGGTTCTTCCAGGGTCTTGAGAAAAGAGTTGGCGGCCTGCAGGTTAAGGGATTCGGCGGAGTCGACCACGGCCACCTTGACCCGGCCTTCATAGGGCAGGTAAACGAGTTTTTTCTGCAGATCCCGGATTTGTTCGATTTTTATTTGCCCGTCCCGCCCCGATGCAGTTTTTTCCGGCTCGATGAGGAAGAAGTCGGGGTGGGTGCGGGCTTCAATTTTCCGGCACGAAGGGCAAGTGTTGCAACGGTCGAGGGGGCCCTTCTCGGTGCAATTGAGGATCTTGGCCAGTTCGATCGCGGTGAGCTTTTTCCCAACGCTTTCGGGTCCGTAAAACAGGTAGGCGTGGGGAAGAGATCCGAATTCGAGCGCTTTTTTCAGGATGTGCTTGGGCTGTTCCTGACCCAAAATGTAACTGAGCGGCATGATCTATAATAATATGAACCCATTGGCTCGCCATGAAGGCGTGCGGGGCGTAAAGGTGATGTTATCAGCTTAGGATTAAAGGGCATGGAAAAGTATGACCCGTGGCCTGAGCCCGGCCCTCAAAATCAAGGGTCGGAAAATTCTGAAAGGAAAACTCCGAATGATCGGGGTTTCCTGAAAATTACTCGCAGATCTATTTGCTCCGATCCGCCTCTGCGACCATCTTAATATACTGGACCGGTTGTGTAAATGAAAATCCCGTGGGGAAGAGGCGGAAAAGGATCTCGATAACCTTTTTGTTTATCTGAACTTAATGGGCTTTGACGATTACGGATCCGGGTTGAAGGGGTCGAGCAACCGCCGGATGGCGATATTAAATAGAAAAAAAGTGTCAAACTCGTTGCAATGTAAAACAGTTTTTGGTATTAATCTCCGACGGTTTTGGTAAACTTCTCAAGGAGCCTCGGGAGATTTTCCTGCCTTTCGCCCCGGAACGGATGGGGGAGGCGGGAAAGCGCAGGTCGGGAAGTCTCCGGATCCGAGGTCGTGCGCAAGCAGTTTGCAGACAAATCAAATGGATAAGGTGTCCTATGGCCGTTGCTGAAAAATCCAAACGTTCCGTGCAAAGGAAGCGCAAGCCGAATTTGCTTGCCGTGATTAATGATGCCTGCACCGGGTGTAGTGGGTCCCCGATTTGTATCACGGAGTGTCCCGTGGAAAATTGCATGTATGAGGTGTCCAACCCTTCGGCTCCGGCGTTCAACCGGGTGGAAGTGGACCCCTTATTGTGCATCGGTTGCAAAAAATGCACGTCCAAGGGCCCCATGGATACGTATCTGGAAGGGTGCCCCTGGGATGCCATCGACATGGTGACTTTGCAAAATTACGAAGTGACGTACGGAGAATTGCCTTATTGACAGAATCCCAACCACCCGGTGAGCCCGACCGGCCTGCCTTGCCGGTGAACCGGGACTTCCGACCCAAATTTGAAGTTCTTTTCGATTTTTCCTGTTCGGGGAAATGAGACGAATCCGGAGGAAGCGCTATCCGGCTTGGCATCTTAGCGGGCGGTCGCCTTATAAGGACGACCGCGAATGTGTGGACCGCTAAGGTTGGGTGCGTGGTTTCAATCCGTTACCGAACCTGACCCGAGGCAAAATAAAACAATTTTGGACAAGTAGAAGGTCTTGGTGTACCATGTGACGGTTTTTTCCTGCTGGGCCCCATCCCCTTTAAATAAATGAATGAAGGAAGCGGTTTCCGCCAGGGCTTGAGCATCGCCTTCAGGTTAGGCATCGAACTTACGGTCGCCACCCTGGTGGGCGCAGGAATGGGTTACGGCCTGGACCATCTTTTAGGCACGCGGCCCTGGTTTCTGGTGCTGGGGGTGTTTCTGGGGGCGACCGCGGGAGCGCTCAATGTTTATCGAATCGCCCAGGATTTCCAGGTCGAGGATGAGGGCGGGGAAAAGAAGGACCGGAGCGATCCGGAGGATCCTTCAGGCAAATCTGACTGATTAATCACGGATAAAAAAGAGCCAATGGAAAGTCCCTTACACCACTTCGAAGTTCACCCTGTCATTCCCATCCATGTGATGGGAGTGGATCTGTCGATCAATAACGCCGTGCTGGCCATGTGGGTCGGGCTTGCGGTGGTTTTTTTCTTTTTTATCGTTGTCGTCAAAAATGGCGTCAAAACGATTCCCGGAAAACTCCAGAGCGTGGCGGAGATATCGCTCCTGTTCATCCGGAACCTGGTGGACGAGTTTATCGGCAAGGAGGAGGGGAAGAAATATTTTCCCTTTGTGGCGTCCCTGTTTTTCTTCATCCTGGCCTGCAACCTGGTCGGGCTCATTCCCGGGTCCTACACCATCACGAGCCAACTGGTGGTGACGGGGGCGTTTGCCTTCGGCATTTTTATCCTGACGCTCATCATCGGGTTCGCTAAACACGGCGCCCATTTCCTTTCCATCCTGGTGCCTCCGGGTGTTCCCAAGATCATGATTCCCCTGATGATTCCCATCGAGATCATCAGCATGGTGGCCCGGCCCATTTCCCTTTCGGTACGGTTGTTCGCCAACATGACGGCCGGGCATACGGTGCTGGCGGTGCTGTTCGGGTTGGCCATGTCCGCTTCCGTGTTTCTCGGATGGCTACCCTTCGGATTCACCGTCGTCATCAACGGACTCGAAATCGCGATCGCGTTTATTCAGGCCTATATTTTCACGACCCTGACCTGTGTGTATATAGGCGACGTGATCAAACTTCATTAATACTTTTTTTGTTTCAATTCACAAGAGGAGAAAGACATGGGAGCTGATGCAGCAGCGTTGATAGGAATGGGATTGTGTGCCGCCGGATTTTTTGGAGCGGCGATCGGAATTGCTTTTATTTTCGCGAAGACCATCGAGACGGTCGGCCGCCAGCCCAATGCGGAGGCGCGGGTTGCCAAGTATTGCTGGATCGGTTTTGCCCTGGTCGAGGCCATTGCGCTTTACGCCCTGGTCATCGCATTTATTATCATGCCGTAACTCAGGCTTTCCCCGCAAGGGGGGAAGGGCCTGGGATGGTCCCGATGGGAATCCCGATCCGCGGCCACGTGTGCGGCGCGCGGAGAATTCCAGTCATCTAAAACACGAGTCGATCATGCCACAGTTTGAACAAGTCGGAGTGTTCAGCTCCCTTATTTTCTGGTCCCTGATTTCGTTCGCCATTCTGCTTTACCTGCTTTGGCGGTACGCGTTTCCTCCCATTATCGAAGCCCTCGAAGACCGCGAGAAAAAGATCCGCGATGACATCGATGCCGCCGAACGGATGAAGCAGGAAGGGCAGAAGCTCAAGGCCGATCTGGAAGCGGAATTGAAAAAGGCCCATGAAAAAGCCAACACCATCGTGCAGATGGCAAGCGACGAGTCCCGGAAAATTCAGGAGAGAACCCTCCATGAAACCCAGGCCAAGGTTCGTCAGATGCAGGAAGACGCCCAGCAGGAGATCCAGGTCCTCCACCACAAACTGTTGGGTGAGATCCGGGGCTATACCGCCGCCCTGACCATCGCGACGGCGGAAAAATTCCTTAAAAAGGCAATCGACGATGCCGAGGGGAAGCGAATGGTGAACGAGTCCATTGATGAAGTGATCCGGTCCTTGGAGAAACAGGCCCGCAATTGACGGAATTCAAGTCAGGAATCGAACGAAACCATGATTGAAAACACCATTGGGAAGCGGTACGCGGATGCGTTGTCGGACAGTATTTCCGAGACGGCCCAACTGATCGCCGTTCTGGAAAGTTTGCAGGCCTTCTGCCGGGCCTTCCAGACCGAGCGCCGGCTGAGCCGGTTTTTCGCCCATCCCGGGATTCCCCCGGAGGCCAAGTTGGAAATGGTGGGGGATCTCTGCGACCGGCTTCAGG
>PCWF01000211.1:0-1221 GCA_002796165.1 Nitrospinae bacterium CG11_big_fil_rev_8_21_14_0_20_56_8 | reverse complement strand
GGCGGAAAAAAATCCTCTTCCTGAGAAACATCACCCAGTATTTCGAGCAGGTGGTGAACCTTCGGTTGAATCAGGCCCGGGTTCGGGTTACCGCGGCCCATCCCTTGAGCGAGGAAAACATCCAGAAGCTGAAGGGCGCTTTGGAGCGGATTTTAAAGAAAAAGATTTTGATCGATACGGCGGTGGATCCTTCGCTCATCGGCGGGGTGGTGCTCCATGTCGGAGACCTGGTCGCGGACGCGACGATCCGCAACCGGCTGGCTATTTTGAGGCGAACTATCGAAAAAGAGGAGGTTGTTTAAGTGAACTTGCGAGCTGATGAAATTAGCACCCTGATCGAACAACAGATCAAGGGGTTCGACACCAGCATCGAACTGAAAGAAACCGGACGGGTGATCTCGGTCGGGGATGGCATCGCCCGGATCTATGGGCTGGAAAATGCCATGATGAACGAGCTCCTGGAATTTCCCGGAGACCTTGCCGGCATGGTGCTGAACCTGGAAGAGGACAACGTCGGCGCCGTGCTTCTCGGGTTCGATGAGCAGATCAAGGAAGGGGACGAGGTCAAGCGGACCGGGCGCATCATGGAAGTGCCGGTCGGACCGGAAATGGTCGGCCGGGTGGTCAACGCCCTGGGGGAACCCATCGATGGCAAGGGCCCCATTCCCACCAAATTGTTCGGTCCCATCGAGCGGTTGGCCCCCGGCGTTATCGACCGGAAATCGGTGCACGAGCCCATGCAGACCGGGATCAAGGCGATCGACGGGATGATCCCCATCGGCCGCGGCCAGCGCGAACTCATCATCGGCGACCGGCAGACGGGCAAGACCGCTGTCGCCCTCGACACGATCATCAACCAGAAGGGGCAGAACATGTTCTGCATTTACGTGGCGGTCGGTCAGAAGCGGTCCACCGTCGCGCGGGTAGTGAAAACCCTGGAGGAGCACGATGCGATGAAGTACACCATCGTTGTCGCCGCCACGGCCAGCGACCCGGCCCCGCTCCAGTTCATCGCCCCTTACGCCGGTTGCGCGATGGGAGAATATTTCCGCGATAACGGGCAACATTGCCTCATTATTTTTGACGACCTGTCGAAGCAGGCGGTGGCATACCGCCAGCTCACGCTTCTTCTGCGGCGGCCTCCCGGACGCGAAGCGTATCCCGGTGACGTGTTCTACCTGCATTCCCGGCTCCTGGAACGGGCCTCGAAGGTGAGCGACG
>PCWF01000029.1 GCA_002796165.1 Nitrospinae bacterium CG11_big_fil_rev_8_21_14_0_20_56_8 | reverse complement strand
TCCGCGCAAAACATCGCGGCCCGGTTCGGTCAAATTTGCGGGCTCACGGTAGCCGGTATCATGGCCTTCGTTTACGGGTTTCTATTTCATCAAGAGCGGGTCATGACCGCCCTGCGCTGGGTCACCCAGCGGCTTTCCACAAACTGGCGCGCCAAAATCGAGACCTTCCTTGAAGAATTCGCAAAGGGATTTGCCGTTGCGCGAAACCCCGCCGCGCTGTCGCAGGTCTTCCTCTATTCGATCCTGGAATGGGCTCTGACCATCGTCTCCTTTTATCCCCTTTACCTCGCCTACGGTTTGAACACCTTCAGCCTCCAATCGATGCTGATCCTCACCGTGATGGTGATGGTATTCGTCACCGTTCTGCCCACGCCGGGGTTTATCGGTTCCTTCAACCTCGGGGTTTACGTGGCCCTGCACGTCATCATGAAAGAACCCGAAGCGGTCGCGGCCAATTTCGGGTTGATGGCCTGGTTGCTGAATTTCCTCGTCATCCTCGGCTCCGGCCTCTACTTTATTTTTCACGAACACCTGTCGGTGAAAAAACTGGTCGCGGTGGAGGAAGAGGGGAAGGAAATGAACTTATAAAGGGGTGACGAAGTTGGGAAGTTTTTCCCGGGTTTCGAGTCTTAGGGCCAACTCGGCGGCCTGATCGCGGTTTTTGAATTTCTCCACCCGGACCTTGAACAGGATTTGCCCCCCACTCGTGTCCTCGGTGAGAAACGCATGATACCCCTTGCGGTCCAGGGAACGAATCACCCTCTCAGCGGAGGACCGGACCCGGTAGGCGCCCACCTGGATGGTGAAGAACGATTGGGGTTCCGGATTCTTCCACCGCGGATCGGACTCGCGCGGCGGATGGGGATCGGGTTGCAATAAAGGTTTGAGCGCCGTCACCGGCTTCCGGGCAGGGACCCGGGGGGCGGGCGTCACGGCACCGGGATTCGGTTCCGCCGCTCCTCCCGGAGCGGGAAGAGCCCGAACCGTCCGGATGCGCTGAGCGCGGGCCGACTCGACTGCGGGCCGCTCCTCGGGGTCGAATTCCAAACGGGCTTTGCGCACCTTAAAGGGAGGCGTGTCGGGTCCCCGGACCAATGGGACCGTGACCGGGCCCGAAGCCGGATCGGCCGCCGCCTCCTGGGTCAAGACCGCCGGGGCATCCATCTGCGCCTGGAGTTTCTGGACCTCTTCCATTTCCTTGAGATCGCGGGTGGCGGCACTTGAGATGACGGTGGTTTCAAACTTTTTATCCTGGTCTGCGCTGTCCGGCAACTTCACGATGGCGGTGAGCTTGCCGACCATCTTGGACGTCAACTTGTTCAGGTTGAGTTTGTTCGTCACGAACTGGATGGGAGCGATCACCGCCGCGGCGATCCCCGTGGGAATCTTCGCAATCCCCTCGAAGTCCGATTCCGTTTGCTCCGCGCGCCACAAAATCTCTCCCGAGCGGGTATCCACCATCTGCACGGACACGCTCAACTCGATGGATGAGTGAATGACAAAATAGGACCGTTCGACCTTGTTGACGCGGGAAAGCACGACCGCATCCGCTCCCAGCATTTCGCCGAGTTTCATAGGATTGATCTCGTAAAACTTCCCGGGATCGGTGAGCCCGTGTTGCTTGAGAGCCCCATCGACCAGGTACCGATCCATCAGGTGGAAGGGGGAATCGTTGAGGTTGGCGTAAAGGCTCTGGCGGAACAGTTCGGCGGTTTCCTTCTGCCCTTTCCCCATCGTGTCTACAGGGAGAATGGCGACGATCTGCCCCTCGGACAGGCGGTTGAGGTTTCCCGAAACCTTGGTCTGGAGATTGGTGGAACAGGCGGAGAACCCGAGGGCAATCATCAACAGGACCGCTCCCCTGGCCGTAACCTCCAGAAAACGGGGCCGACGCCTCATCCTAATTTTCCCATGTCCGATTCCAGGGTTCATGTTTGCCTCACTTGGCCACCGGATCATCGGCGCCCACGTTGGCCAGAGCGGCCTTGAAAAATTTCTTTCCCGCAATCCCCCGGCCGTTTTTCAGGGTCCCGATGACCAGCGCGTTTTCTATCCGGTCTCCCTTTCCTATTCGGTAATTTACCTCATAAACTCCAGGGGAAACTTCCCGCATGGGGATCCCCGTTTTCCAACTCCCGATATCGAACGAGGCGGCCAGGCCCGGCTCCCCGTGCAGGCTAACCTCGATCTCATCCCCCAGCGCCAGAACGCGGTTGGGGTGCAGGTTGGTCTCGATGCGGGTGATCATGGGGAGAGCCACCCGCTCTTCGCGAAACCGCGCCGGGTCCGGAATGTCGCGAACCACTTTCATGGCGAACGTTTCGGCGACTTTATAATAGGCCTGGCCCATTTCCAGATTATCCATTTGCCCCTTGATCATCGTCACCACCGTCGGCACCGCGATGCCCAGATAGTTCATCTCCGTGTGATCCACTTCCCACATGGCCTTCCCGGTGGTAAGGTTGACCATGTTGAGGCGGGCGTGGATGGAGGTCTCCGCGTGGATGCCGCCGGTAAAATTACTGGCATCCACCACGTGGCCTTCCACCACCGCATCGACGTCGAGGACGGTTTTCAATTCTTCGGGACTGAGCCTGGCAATCTCTTCCGGACCGAGATTGAAATGAATCAGCCGGCGGTCCACGTCCCCCAAGGGCATGTCGGTATAGCCGAGGTAGCGGAAATAGTTGTAAAACACCTGCCGGAAAATGACATTCGGACGTTTCTCCGGGGGAATGCTTTCATCCACCGTGAAGGGAAGAATGGCCACCGTCCTGGGGAAAGATTTGCCCTCTTCCAGATACTCGTAAACCTTGACATGCGCGACCCCACACCCGTTCGCACCAACCACGAGCATAGCCAGCAGAACCCAGCGCAGAAAACAGGGGACCTCGCCCCTATTCCCCACCGCAATGGAAACATTCGGAAAAATGACCATAACTCTTTTAATTTCAATTAAATTAATGAGCATTCAGGATAGGCCGGCCGAGCCGGAATGTCAATTAATTTGTTAAAATTCAATTAAATTAATTGCCCGGCGCCACCTCCCACCCCGAGTTTCGGGATCTGCCATAAGTTCCTTTAAAACAATCGGTTTAACTTTTACCCGAAATGGGTTTTTGTTGACTCGATCCGGGAATCATGCTAATTTTTCAACGCCCATCCGGGAAAAAGATGCAGGTTCCCGGCAAAATTCTGACCCTCCCGGCTTTTGTTTAAAGAAGAGCAAATCCCATGCCAGGGAAACGGGTTTCTCCTTTCGCTTTAACACTCTATCGATTGAATCCGAAACCAGGTCGAGCGTTCGCCATACCTGTCCCATTATGGACATAGAAAACACCTCGCACCGAGTAGGATCGGTCCCGTATTTTCATGACATGGATTGAAAACTTAGGCAAAACCGTTCTCCGTTTCCTCGAAAAACTCGGAACCCGGTTCGTGTTTCTTTTCCAGGTCGCCGGGTGGATCTTCACGCCGCCTTTCCGCCCCTACGAGGTGTTGAAACAAATTCATTTCATCGGCGTGCGGTCCCTGTTCGTCATCGTCCTGACCGCGGCTTTTACCGGGATGGTGCTGGGCGTTCAAGGATTTTACACGCTGAAAAAATTCGGGTCCGAGGGCCTTTTGGGGGCGGCGGTGGCGTTGAGCATCCTGCGCGAACTGGGGCCGGTGCTTGCGGCCCTCATGGTCACGGGCCGGGCGGGATCGGCCATTGCGGCGGAAATCGGGATCATGCGCATTTCCGAACAACTCGACGCGCTGGAAACCATGGCCCTGCATCCCATTAAATATGTCGTGGCGCCCAAGGTGGTGGCGGCAATCATCAGCATACCGCTGTTGACGGCCATATTCGACGTTGTGGGCATCGCCGGGGGATATGTCGCCGGCGTCTCCATGCTCGACGTGAGCCCCGCCGGGTTCGTGGGAAGCATGCACACCAGCGTGCAATGGAAGGACGTTTACTCGGGGTTCATCAAGTCCTTTTTCTTCGCCCTGCTGATCAGCTGGATCTGTTGTTTCGAGGGATACTTCTCGGACGCCTACAGCGGTTATGGGGCCGAGGGCGTCAGCCACGCCACCACCACCGCCGTGGTTCTGGCCTCGGTCAACATCCTCGTCTGGGATTACTTTGTCACCTCCGTGCTCGTGTAATTCCAATGATCGCCATCCGCAACCTTAAAAAATCGTTTCAGCGCCAGGAGGTGCTCAAGGGACTCAACTTCGAGGTCCCCGAGGGGAAGATCACCGGCATCGTCGGCCGGAGCGGGTGCGGAAAGACCGTGCTACTCAAGCACATCATCGGCCTTATGAAACCCGACTCGGGAGAATGCCTGATCGCCGGAGAGGACATCACCCGGGTCAACGGAAACCGTCTCAACGAGATCCGCAAAAAATTCGGGATGCTGTTTCAGACCGCCGCCCTCCTCGACTCCATGAACGTGTTCGAGAACGTGGCGTTCCCGCTCCGCGAGAAAACCCGGCTCCCCGATGCGGAAATCCGGGAGCGCACCTTGACCGAACTGAAAAACGTCGGAATCGTGGGGATGGAGGAAAAGTACCCCTCGCAATTGAGCGGCGGCATGCGCAAACGGGTGGGGCTGGCGCGCGCGCTGATCATGAATCCGGAAATCGTCCTGTTCGATGAGCCCACCACGGGCCTCGACCCCATCATGAAAAAGGCGATCCACCAGTTGATTTTCGAGACCCAGCGCCGGGTGGGGTGCACGGCGGTCGTCGTCAGCCACGATATCCCGGAGGTGTTCGAGATCCTCGATTACATCATCATGCTCCACGACGGGAACGTGGTCGAAAAAGGCGAACCCGAACAACTCCAGAAGTCGGACAACCCGATCGTTCAGCAATTCATTAAGGGGGAACTGGAAGGACCGATCCGCATCACCTGAATGGTGGCGGCGGATCAACCGGGTCCGGGGCATTTCTGCCCTTAACAGCAAATTTAACCGAATCACCGGCATTCGATTGTTTAGGGGAACGATTCATGAAAAAACTCAATATTGAAATCGTGGTTGGAGTCTTCGCCCTCGTGGGCATCCTTTGCCTCGCCTGGCTGTCGGTGAAACTGGGCAAGCAGGAGATTCTGGGCACCAACTATTATTCCGTTTACGCCGAATTTGAATCCATCTCGGGGTTGAGGAACAACGCCGAAATCGAAGTGGCCGGGGTGTTGATCGGGCGGGTCGGAAATATCGCCCTCAACTCGAGCGGTCTCGCCAAAGTGGAGATGCGAATTCGCAATGACTTTGAAATTCCGGATGATTCCATCATTTCCGTCAAAACCCGGGGTCTCATCGGCGACCGGATCCTTTCCGTCTCCCTGGGGGGGTCGCCGAAAATCGCCAAGCAGGGGGACGTCCTGATGGAAACGGAATCGGTCCTCGATCTTGAAAGCTTGATCAGCGATTTCATATTTGGTAAAGTTTAGTATTGAACCGGGTATCTAATGCATCTGTTCCGCAACCTGCTTTCACTGCAACCACAACAACTTTTGAAGGAAAACCGAAGATGGGGAAAAGACACATCCCAACCACGATCCTCCTGATTGCTCTGGCCCTGGTCTGGACCCTGGGCGCCGTTTCCACCGTGGCCGCATCGGAGATCACCGACGATTTAAAAGGCACCATCGACAACGTTCTTAAAATCGTCACCGACGAGTCTCTTAAGGAAAGAAAGGTTGAACGGCGCGCGCGCATCCGCGAAACCATCGACAAGCGGTTCAACTATGAACAGATGGTGATGCGTTCGCTGGCGAAAAATTGGGATGAGCGCACTCCCGAGGAAAAAGCGAAATTCACCGACCTCTTCCGCAGGCTTCTCGAAAACTCCTACGCGAGCAAAATCGAAAGCTACCGCGACGAAAAGATCGAGTACGTCGATGAGGCGGTCAAGGGCGACTATGCCATGGTCAAAACCAAGATCCAGCGCAAGGATGCCTCGATCGACGTCGACTACAAGCTGATCAAGGAAAACGGAGAATGGCGGGTGTACGATTTCATCATCGAGCGGGTCAGCATGATCCGCAACTACCGTTCGCAGTTCAGCAAGATCATCCTCAAGGAATCGTACCAGGGTCTGGTGGCCAAGCTGGAAAGCAAGATCAAGGAACTGGAGTTGAACGACAAAAGCAACGCCGACTCCCTCTGAACTCCACCAGGTTGACCGTAGGAATCGACCAACCCGGGGGCGGCGCCCTGCCGCCCCTTTTGTTTGCCCTGGCGCTCCCATGATCCAAAGCACCGCCCCAACGCGGGTTGACCTGGCCGGAGGCACTCTCGACATCTGGCCCCTCTTCCTGCATCTCGGGAATCCCCCGACCCTCAATGCCGCCATCGACCTCTACGCCACCGTCACCCTCAAACCGAGGCGTGACCGGAAAATTGTAGTGGAGTCCCGGGACCTGAAACTCCGGTCCGACTTTCCCTCGCTCGACCGGACGCCCACCGACGGCCATCCCTTGGTCCTCATCCTGAAGACCCTCAAATACTATGCGCCACGGCAGGGGGTGGAAATCGTCACCTCCTGCGAAGCCCCGGCCGGATCGGGGATCGGGGGTTCTTCGGCGCTCAACGTTGCCCTGCACGGGGCCCTGGGCCGATGGACGGGAAAAGCCCTGCGGGGGGTGCGGCTGATCGAGGTGGCTAAAAACATCGAAACCCAGGTGATCCGCGTTCCCACCGGCTGGCAGGATTATTTTCCCGCCCTCTTCGGCGGCGTGCTGGCGGTGGTTCCGGGATTCGAGGGGGTGGGTTTTGAGCGCCTGCCCGTCGGCCCGGACGAGTTGACCCGGCGGTTCGTGCTCTGCTACACCGGCGAGCCCCGAAAATCGGCCATCAACAACTGGCAGGTCATGAAGGATGCGCTGGACGGGAAACCGGAGATCCTCCGCAAGCTGGCGGCTATCGGCCAGGTGTCCCGGTCCCTGCACCGGGACTTGCAACGCGGCCGGACGCGCAACCTCGGGAAATGGCTCGATGCCGAATGGGCCGCCCGGCGGACCCTGGCTCCAAACATCTGCACCCCGCAGATGGATCGCCTCATTCGGCGCGCGCGGACAAAAGGCGCCCTGGCCGCCAAGGTCTGCGGCGCCGGCGGCGGGGGTTGCGTGGCGTTTTGCGTTCCGCCTCAAAAGAAGGAAGCGGTGACGCAGGAACTGGAGCGGGCAGGAGCGCGGATTTTGCCTTTCCGTTTTGTCCGGCGCGGACTCACCGTGCGCAGTCTTTAGTCCGCCAACAAATCCTTTTCCAATTCGGGCTCAGCCCTTATAATCGGAGAATGGATGCTAAATTTCCTCCCCGGTTCAAGATTGTAACAGGACTGGCCCTGGCACTCCTTCTCGCCGGGGGCGCGCTGATCAACCGCTTCAGCACCGGCGACGCCTTCCCCGACCTCGTTCCCCCCATCAATGCGCCCGACGAAGCCGGGCGGTCCATTCAGCAGGCTTCCGAAGACTTTTTCTTTCACGATTTCGACCAGGCCCTCGCCCATTACCGGAAAGCCATCGCCTTGTTCGAAGCGGAAAAAAACTTCATCCGCGCCGCCGATACCTATGAATCGATCGGCGACCTGCACAAATTTTTCCATCACCTGAAGGAAGCCGAGGACAGCTATATCTTCGCCGCCCATTATCATCACCGGATCGGCAACCCCACCGGCGAAGGGAAGGCGATGAAAAACGTCGGCGATCTGCATTGGGCCAACGAGGAGGAAACCGACCTCGCCGAAACCTGGTACGTCAAGGCGGTGACGGCGGTGCAAGGAAAAACCCCGAGCCGGGTGCAAGGGGAAATCTATGAAGGACTCGGGCGAATCTACTGGAAAAAGGCCCAACTCCCCCAAGCCATCGAATACATCGGCAAGGCGCGCGACACCTTCGCCAGCCTCAATTACCAGATGGGGTACGACCACATGACCTCCCTTCTGGCAACCCTTAAAAAGAACAAGAAGTTTCCCGGCCCGGCCTATATCCCCCCTGCCGGGAAATCCGCCACCCATCAACCCCCACGCGCCCCGTAACAACAAATTGAAAAACAGCGGATTAGGTAGACAGCCGTTGAAATATCCAGCGAACAATCTATATTGGTTGTGACGCCTGCAAAGGGGGCATTTTGACCTTTGCCGATTCCCCTGCCCTCGACCCGGGGGCCATCCCAGGGCCGCAGGCTTTTTTGCGATCTTCACAATTTGTGCAGGAAAACCCGGGTCAATTGATTATAATGCGGTATCGAGACCTTCGAGGTGAAGCATGATCAGTGGCATGTTCAATGCGCTTTCCGGACTCAACGTGGCGTCGCGCCGCCTGCAGAACAGCGCCAACAACTTAGCCAACGTCCGCACTTCCGGATTCAAGAAGGGCGAGGTGAACGTTTCCGAGTCCCGGTCGGGCGGAGCCAAGGTGGACGCGGTTAGCAAGGTGAACACCCAGGGCGGGCTGATCCCCACGGACAATCCACTCGACCTGGCGATCAGCGGAAATGGTTTCTTCCAGGTGGGCCTGGCCAATGGCGGGGTCGGTTTCACCCGGTCGGGAAGCTTCAAGGTCGACGGGGGGGGACGAATAGTGACCGCCAACGGCGAACCGCTCGTGCCGGAAATCAATATTCCCGCAAACGCCACCGGCGTGTCGGTGGAACCCTCGGGACAGGTGACGGCGGCCGTGGCCGGAGGCAACCAGGTCCTGGGGCAGATCCAGTTGGCGACGTTCAATAATCCGGGCGGGCTCTCGGCCCAGGGCGGCAATGTGTTCACCGAGTCGGCGGGTTCGGGGGCGCCGGTCGCAGGC
>PCWF01000023.1:7107-8856 GCA_002796165.1 Nitrospinae bacterium CG11_big_fil_rev_8_21_14_0_20_56_8 | reverse complement strand
CCCCGCTGGCCACCATTTTCTTTGCCGCCTCGTAAACCGAAACGTCGGGTTCCACCGACTCCAGGTTCTCCTCCATGTAGAATCGAATCGCGTCCATTAATTACTCCTCAAAAAATTGCCCCCTAGGAGTAACATAAAACGAATAAATTTTCCACGAAACTGCGTGAATCACTTGCCGAGGAAAAGGACGCGATAGGCCGCGGCCGCTTTCTGAACTCCGCGAACCATGGAGCGAACGGAAAGGGTTGCGCCGGTGATGGAATTGATGTCGCGGTAGTCCGAGTCCGCTTTCTTTCCGGAAAACTGGCTGAGAAAGGATTTGAAGCGCACCTCCCAGCCACGCGGCTCGCGGTAAACCATGACCTCCACGTCGCGCACCGTTCCGTCAACGTTCAGGACGACCATGAAGGTGATGGGAAACGATTTCCCGATGACATTGTCGATAAACAAATACCCCATCGGCTTCCCGTCCTTGATTCCGACGTACCAGGTCATGCGGTTTTCGGATATCGTATGCATCGACAGTTCCCCGATCCGGTTCCGCTGTTCATCGGTCAGCCATTTTTTATCCTTATCGATGTGGTCCGCTCCAGGGAAAGCAAGCTCGAACGCCTGCTCTTTGGTGAGATAGACCTGGAGATCGAATTCCTTCTCCTCTTCGGCCCATGCGGTGAGAAACAACAGCAGTAGGACCGCAGTCACCAAGAACAAACCCAACAGCGCTGTTAATACCCTTCCCCGCATTGATCCGCCTTTCATTTTTGGAAGCAATTTCGCTGATGGATTATATAAGACCGGACCCCTTCAGACAAAAAAATCCCGCCCATCGAATCGCTTGGAGGAGTTCCAATCCGATGGGCGGGATCCACAGGTTCCCATGCAGGGAATCAGTACATGTAAGCCACGGCCATGTTGAACCGCTGGTCCGCCTTGCCGTTTTCTATGTCCAAATTCTGATAATCGGCTTTGAGGGCGACATCAGGAATCGGCATGTAGGACACTCCGGCGGTGATGACATCGAAATTCCCCGCCCGGTTGGGAGCCGCGCCGGTGGGCATGCTGTCCTGCGGGCGGATTCGTTCGTAGAGAACGAAGGGAACCAGGTCATGCGTGGTCGAGACCTGCATCAACTGAAGCAGATGTACCCCAACCTGCACGTTGTACCCGAATACATTGTCCGCGATCTGGCTCGTGCACCCGTTGGTGGCGCAGTAGGCATTCATTTCCTTGGCGTCATCGATAAAGATATTGACGATCGAAGCGTTCATGTCAAACCAGTTCCGGCGGTATTTGAAATCGCCTTCTATAATCGTGGTCCGGCCCCCCTCGGAAATATGCCCCTGGGTGGAATCGCCGGTAAAAAATGAAAAACCTACCTGGAGTCCCGGAGCCAGCCGCGAAAATTCGAGGCGTCCCGAGACCGCCAGGTCCTCCGCGGCGATATTGTTCACCTGTTTACGCGAACCGCGGATGCCGCTGGTTGTCGAAAACTGGCCGGAGAACCCACCATTACCATTTCCCTCTCCCGAGGAGAATCCCCGGGGACGAATATTCTGGATGGAGTTGGTGACATAGATCCGGTAGCTCACCCCCTCGTTCACCGCGCCGAATACACCCACTCCCCCGGCGCCCCACGTTGTGGGAATGATATTTTGCTGTAAAAATGGCCGCTCCGCGGACCAGAACAGCGGCGGTTCGTGAAATTCATTCAAAGCCCCGACCGGCATGAGCATAACGCCGGCACGGAAA
>PCWF01000023.1:0-7097 GCA_002796165.1 Nitrospinae bacterium CG11_big_fil_rev_8_21_14_0_20_56_8 | reverse complement strand
GATTCAGGAGGAAATCCAGATAGCCGAACTCAAATTCCAGTTCCTGCGCCGCATGTTCGTAATCGATCTCGGCATTCAAATGAATCCAATCGGCCAGTTCCCCGTGAATCCCGATCACGAAACGATGATTGTCCAGAGTCGCCTTGCTTCCCGAATTATTGTTGTAATGCATCTCACCGTAACCGTGGATAGCGAACCGCTTATGCTCGGCGGCTCCACCCGCACCCTTCATCAGACCGTCCATCTCTTCCGAGAGAATATCGATCCTCCGCTTCAATTCGTCCACGTCCGCGGCAAACGCGGGACCCGCATACAGCCCCACAAGCAGGACACAAAACCCAGCCAACCCCAAAATTCCGTTTTTCATGTTCACCCAATCCTCCTTTAAAAAAGGGCGTGGACTTTGCCACGCCAACATAAACAAAACTAATTGGTTATTTCTAAAATGAAATTGGTTATCAATTTTAATTAATATTAGGATTTTGTCAATGTTTTTTTTAAATCACGATAATAATCATTAATTCAAATATTTATTAATCAAGCAACACAATTTCCCCAGAGAAAATTAAAAGTAAATTAAAAATAATTCTCATTTTTAATTTAAGCAAACATTATTCAATACAGGTTGAGCCCTACTAACCTTACGCTTTCCCAGGGTTATGGGCAAAGAGGCTTGAAACCCTCCAGGCAACGACTGAGAGCACTCACGCTACCGGAATGGGTTCTTAGAATCGGGATATTGTTCTTCCGGGCAATTTCCATGGCCTCAATCACCATGCGGTGGGCAACCAGGTTGGTGAAGATGACGATGCCGTGTACCCCGATCAACCGTTTGGCAAGACTGGGAACCTGCTGACTGAAGACCCGAACCTCGCACCCAAAATCCAGCCCCTTCTGTTCATATTTCCGTTTCAACCGGTCCAATCCACCCAAAATGGCTATACTCATAGCAAATCCATCCTTTCCGGTCCCTGGGATATAAGAACTACTGGACCCCCACTCCAGGGATTTTAAATCCATTAATAATCAATAACTTAATTTTTATTTTTGAGTTTCAATATCAATAAAAGAAATAAATTTTTTTACGCAGGCACGGGAATCATTTTTTCCGGAATCAGAACGTTGACCGCCTCTTCTTCCCGTTTGAATTTCAGCAGACTGTTGCAGGCCGAAACCTGGATACTGACCCCGCCTCCGCAACGCTTCATGCATGGGACCGACCTGATCTCCAGTTCGTCCAGTCCGAGATCGGCTCCGGCTTCCCGCAATCCCTGAGCGATCCGTTCCGCGTTCCAGCCCTTGCAACCCGCGCCAGTACATATGGTGACTGTTCGTGAATTTATCATGATGACATCCTAATTAATAACGATTCTCAATTTAATCTACACCCCGGCGTTTCTCCTGTCAATAT
Source organism: Nitrospinae bacterium CG11_big_fil_rev_8_21_14_0_20_56_8 (assembly GCA_002796165.1). Classification (GTDB taxonomy): domain Bacteria; phylum Nitrospinota; class Nitrospinia; order Nitrospinales; family VA-1; genus 21-14-0-20-56-8. The sequence goes on along the minus strand of PCWF01000023.1, from coordinate 5,686 downwards.
TTTTTTCGAAAAAAATTTTATTTAAAATCAATAAGTTATCAATCATGCTATTTTTTTCTATCATTGTCTCTATTTGCCGATCATATTTTACTTGCTTTTTATTTTATAAATGCGAATGAATATCAATATTAATTATGACCATAGAATCCGAAATTTTCAAAGATTATCTGTCCCAGATGAAACTGCGCTGGACCCCACAGCGACAGGCGATTCTAGACCTTCTTCTGACCCAGAAAGGGCATTTCACCGCCGAAACTCTTTTGCCTCAGGTTCACTCCTTCTTACCTGAACTGGGCATCGCCACGGTGTATCGCACATTAAACCTTCTGGTTCAATGTGGGCTCGCAAGGGAAATTCATTTAAACGGGAAAAGGCATTTTGAGCCGTTATATCGACGCGGTCACCATGATCACCTGGTTTGCATCCGGTGCGGGGCGATCTTTGAATTTGAACATCCCCTGATCGAAAAACTCCAGCTTGAAATTTCCGATCAACACCGTTTCACGATGCAAAGCCATCGGATGGAAATTCTGGGGATCTGCCGTACCTGCCGAGAGGGTAAAGAACCTGGAGGGTAGGTCCCTGCGCCCGATTATCCATTGAACCGGGATGGGAAAACCGCACAAAAAAACCGGAGGGGGCGGTTCCCCTCCGGTTTGGATAATTCAACAATTCCGTTTTTCTTTACTCTTCCGTCTTCATGTGTTCGGTCAAATAGTTCTGGATCCCCACATCCTTGATGCGGTTGAACTGGGTTTCCAGCCAATCGACGCTCTCCTCGGTGTCTTCAAGAATATCGTCCAGGATTTCCTTGGTACCGAAATCATTTTTGTCCATGCATAACCGGATAAATTTTTTCAATCGCTCCACATGGCCGGTTTCCGCGGTGTACTGGTTCTTCAGTTGTATCTCGGGGGTATCGCCGACCAGAATGGTATCGTAACGGGCCATGTTGGGAACCCCTTCCAGAAACAGAATCCGCTCGATCACCTGATCGGTGTGTTTCATCTCTCCCATCGACTCGCTCCGGGCGTGGTGCGCAAGCTTTTCGAATCCCCAGTTCTCCTGCATCTTGTAATGAATGTAATACATATTAATGGCGGTCAGTTCTGCCATCAGCACTTCATTCAGGGCCTCAATAACTCCTTTATCGCCTTTCATCGCCACCTCCTGTGAAAAACTGCTCCGCTCAACGCGGATTGAATAATCCATTTTGAGATGAAGATTAGCACATCGAAATATACTTACAAGCCCTTTATTTATATGGGGTTACAGTTGATCTGGAAAGTGAGAATTGCTATCAGCCCGAGGCGCTTTCCTTGGCATCCCCCCACCTTGGCAATTTCCCCGATGAGCCCGTTTTCACCGTCTCCACGGCAAGTGAACTCAAACTCGGTCAAAACGAAATATGAGAACAGGAATCAAACCCGGACAGAAAACACAAAAGAAAAAACATCAAAACGGGGTAAGCCCATTCAGGCGGGTGAGCACCTCGTATCCGTCATCGGTGACGCAGAGGGTGTGCTCGAATTGGGCGGAAAGGGAACCATCAAGCGTGACTGCGGTCCATTTGTCGCCGAGGATCCGCAAATCGGCTTTCCCCTCGTTGACCATGGGCTCGATGGTGAAGATCATGTTCTTTTGCAATTCAATCCCCTTGCCGGGGTGGCCGAAATGCAGGACCTGCGGTTCCTCGTGAAAGTTGCGTCCGATCCCGTGCCCGCAGAACTCCCGCACCACCGTGAATCCGCTTCCCTCCACAAACTCCTGAATGGCCGCGCCGATGTCGCCAAGCCGAGCCCCCGGCCGAACCTTGTCGATCCCTCGTTGCAGGGATTCCCGGCACACGTCCACCAGTTTTTTCGCCCGCTTCCGGGGAGACCCGACGAAAAAGGTCCGGCTCGTATCTCCGTGGAATCCGTTCATATAGGTGGTAATGTCGAGATTCACGATGTCCCCGTTGCGCAATTTGCGATCGCTGGGAATTCCATGGCAGATCTCGTCATTGACCGAGGAGCAAATGCTTTTGGGGAATCCCCGGTAATTGAGGGGCGAAGGGTAGGCCCCATGCGACACGATGTAATCGTGACAGATATCGTTCAGTTTTTGCGTGGTCACCCCGGGTTTCACATAAGGTTCGATCATGACCAGCACTTCGGCCGCCAGGCGTGCCGATTGACGCATCAACTCAACTTCTTCATCGGTTTTAATGGATATCATGGGTATAACCCAACTCTTTCAAATCGGGAAGGTTTTCACTCCAATGGGATTTTACTTTAACAAATAAGTTTAGATACACCTTGTCCCCAAATCGTTTCTCAATTTCTTCCCGCGCGTTTTTTCCAATTTTTTTCAGCATTGAGGCATTTTCGCCGATGACGATCTTTTTCTGGCTGAGCTTTTCCACGTAGACGACCGCATCGATCCGCAGGGAAGCGTGGGGACGCCGAATCACGCTCTCCACTTTAACCGCCGAAGCATAGGGAATCTCCATCCGCGTCAGGTTCATCAGCTTTTCCCGGATGATCTCGGCGATCAGGAACTCCTCGGGACTGTCCGTAATCATCCCTTCAGGGAAATACGGTGGACCCTCCGGAAGATAATTTAAAATTACTTTCGACAAAATGTCGAGTCCGTCCGCATGCAGGGCCGAAATCGGAATAATTTCCGCAAATCGCTTTTTGGCATCCATCTCGGCAATCACCGACAACAGGTCGTGCTTCGAAGCCCGGTCGATCTTGTTCAAGGCCAGGAGGATGGGGGCGGTGACTTTTTCCATGGAATCAAAAACAAAACTGTCGGTTTCCCTGAATCCCTGTTGCGCGTCGACCATGAACACGATCACATCGACATCCCGGAACGTGCTGACCGATGTCTTGACCATCATTTGATTCAGGGCCGACCGCGCGGGATGGATCCCCGGCGTGTCCAGCAGAATGATCTGCCCCCCGGGAAGGTGAACTACTCCCGTGATCCGGTTGCGGGTCGTCTGGGGTTTGCTGGACATGGCCGCCAGCTTGGTCTCCACCAACTGGTTCAGCAATGTAGATTTGCCTACGTTGGGTTTCCCGATGATGGCGGCATACCCCGATTTGAAACCAGGTCTTACGGGTGAAACGGCTATGGATTGGGATTTATCGGGAGTATTCAAATGACGATCTGCATTATGGGGGTCTCTAAAAATTACCGGTAGCCCTGAGCCGACCCGGACACCTTAAAGGCCGGCAGGCGAGAAAATCGGGAAATCATGCATTATTATATAATGGTGCCCTTGTGATAAACTTTAAATGAAAAAGAAATTTCCAGCCACCGGCATTGCGCCCCGAAACGCGGGCGTCTATCGATTCTAACATGAACTCCCTGGGATTATACCTTCACATTCCATATTGCCTGCACAAATGCGGCTATTGCGATTTCAATTCCCATCCGGTGAACCAGGGAGAAATGGACGCTTACGTGGATGCCCTGCTCCGGGAGATGGATCATTACGCGCGCGAATGGAGCGCGGGGCGCACCGTAGCCAGCATCTTTCTTGGAGGCGGAACCCCCACCACCCTCCCCGTTTCCGCGCTCGAAACCATCCTTGACCGTTGCCGGAACCGGTTCGCCCTGGAACCCGACTGCGAGATCACCCTCGAAGCCAACCCGGCGACGATTTCTCCGGGTTTCCTTTCCCAACTGAGAAATGCGGGTTACCACCGGATCAGCATCGGGGTCCAATCGTTTCACGACGACGAGCTGAAACTTCTGGACCGGGTCCATTCCGCCGACGAAGTCGATTCGACGGTGGCGATGGCCCGTGCGGAAGGGTTCGACAACCTTTCCCTCGACCTGATGTTCGCCCTTCCGGGACACACCCCCGAGCGCTGGCGGGAATCCCTGCGCCGGGCTCTCGCTAAAGATCCGGAGCACCTGTCCACGTACAACCTGACGGTGGAACCGGGAACCGTATTTGAAAAACTGCGCCGCGGCGGGCGCCTGACCCTTCCCCCCGAGGACCTCCAACTCGAGTTGTACCAGGAAGCCATCCACACCCTCACCGCCGCCGGTTACCGGCATTACGAAATTTCCAACTTCGCAAAACCGGGCCGGGAGTGCCGTCACAACCTGAACTACTGGAACAACGGAGATTTTCTGGGCCTGGGTGCCGGGGCCTCCATGGGCCTGGGCGGAAGGAGATCCAAAAACTTCAACCTCCCCTCGCGTTACATCCGCGAGGTTCTGGCCCGGGGCCATGCGGTGGAATCCAGCGAATCTCCAACCCCCCGGGAAGCCATGGAAGAAACCCTGATGCTCGGACTCCGCCTTCTCCAGGGCCTCCCGATCCGCCAGTTCGAGGACCGGTTTCAAACTTCGTTTCAAACCCGGTTCGGGAAAACCGCCGAATCGCTCCTGCAAAAAGGACTGATCACCCTGGATAATGAACGTTTGGCCCTCTCCCACCGGGGCCTTTTCCTGGCCGACTCGGTGATCCTTGAATTTTTTGCCTAACCTTTCCGGAATTTTAACTGAGGACTATAATGACCACCCCCGCCGAATCGTTTAAAAAACTGGTCGAAATCGTGGATACCCTGATGGGCGACAATGGCTGTCCCTGGGACCGCGTGCAAACCCGCGAAACGCTTAAACCGTACATGATAGAGGAGGCCTACGAGGTCCTTGAAGCCCTCGACAGCAACGACCCTTTAAAAATCCAGGACGAATTGGGCGACCTCCTGTACCAGATCCTCTTTCATGCCAAGATCTCCGAGTTGAACCGCGAATTCGGGATTCGGGACGTAATCGACCATCTGGCCGAAAAGATGGTTCGCCGTCACCCCCATGTGTTCAAAGAAGGCGAGCTTCATACTCCCGATCAGGTGGTGCACCAATGGGAGGAAATCAAGAAAACCGAAAAAGCCAATTCGCACCGCACCTCGGTCCTGGGGGGTGTGCCCGGGCATCTCCCCGGCCTGGCGCGGGCGCAGAAGCTCCAGAAAAAAGCCGCCAAGCATGGATTCGACTGGGACCGGGTCGAATCGGTGTTCGAGAAGCTGGATGAAGAAATCGCCGAGTTCAAGGAAGCGGTGCTGTCCGGAAAAGACGCCGACATCGCCGCCGAGCTGGGCGACATCCTGTTCGTACTCGTCAACATTGCAAAATTCAAGAAAGTTGACGCCGAGGAAGCCCTGCGCCAGACCAACAACAAATTCGTAAAACGGTTCCAGCACATCGAGGGAAAAGTGGCTCAGGCCGGAAAATCCCTCAAAGAAACCCCGCTGGAAGAAATGGAGCGTTACTGGCAGGAAGCCAAATCGCTCTAGGCGCGCCGGGGGGATTTCTTCTTTCGTATCCGGGAATTTGTTTTCGTCCCGGTCTGGCTGGAAACCGCCCCGCGCGCCCATTGGACCAGTTCCTCATCATCTTCCAGGACGCTGGCGGGCACTTCGTAATACGTTTTGAGCGTTTGCCTCTCGGTCGCCTGGAAGGGTTTCATGCCCCGCTCCAGAAACCGACGCACCGTTTCCTCGTTCACCTTGAAATACAGTTGATCGCGAGCGATGATGGCGAAAAAAACGGCCCCGGAATAGAGTCCATACCCGCCGAACATCCGCTTGCAAGCGACCGACCCCAACCCATGCAGTTGGTCCAGCACAAATTCCCGAAACGAATCTTTACCCATATCCTTTCCCCGTTTCTTGCGTTT
>PCWF01000081.1 GCA_002796165.1 Nitrospinae bacterium CG11_big_fil_rev_8_21_14_0_20_56_8 | reverse complement strand
GTCAACATGCTGGCGTTGGTGAACGGCCGGCCCCGCCTTCTCGACCTCCGGGAGGTTCTGCACCAGTTCGTCCTGTTCCGCAGGGAGGTGGTCACCCGGCGGACCGAGTTCGACCTGGCCAAGGCGAAGGAGAAAGAGCATATCCTTCAAGGCCTCAAGATCGCCATCGACAACATGGACGAGGTGGTGGCGCTCATCCGCGCAAGCCAGGACCCCAACGAGGCGCGCGATGGGTTGATGACCCAGTTCGGCCTGTCGGAGATCCAGGCCAAGGCCATCCTGGAGATGCGTCTGCAGAGGTTGACGGGACTGGAACGGCAAAAGATCATGGACGACCTGGCCGCGACCCTTGCCGATATCGGGAAATTCGAAAATATCCTGTCGAATGAGCCCCTCAAGCTGGACATCATCCGCAACGAATTGCTGGAGATCAAAAAGAAATACGGCGATCCCCGGCGCACCGAGATCATCGCTTCGGAAGCGGAGGAATTCCAGATGGAAGACCTCATCCCCGACGAGGACGCGGTGGTCAGCTATACCCGGAACGGTTATATCAAACGCCAGAGCGTCGACAATTACCGGGCCCAGCGGCGCGGCGGCAAGGGCGTCAAGGGAATGGACCTGCGTGAGGAGGATGTGGTGGAACAACTCTTCATCGCCAGCACTCACAGCTACCTCCTCGTGTTCACCAGCACCGGCAAGGTGCATTGGCTCAAAGTGTTCCACATCCCGGAAGTGAACCGGGTGGCCAAGGGCAAGGCCATCGCCAACCTGCTGGAGTTTCAGTCCGGCGAGTCCATTGCCAGCATCCTGGCGGTCAAGCAGTTCGAGGAAGGATTTTTCGTGATGGTCGTCACCGAGCGGGGATTCGTGAAAAAAACCCCCCTCATGGATTACAGCCGTCCCCGTCAAGGCGGGATCATCGGGCTTACGGTCGAAGAAAAGGATCGCGTGATTGCCGCCCTCCTCTGCGATGGCAAGAAAGACATCCTGCTCGCCACCCGGCACGGGTCCTCCATCCGGTTCAAGGAAGACGACGTGCGGCCCATGGGCCGGACCGCCCGGGGCGTGCGCGGCATCAACCTCAAGGATAACGACTGCGTGGTGGGAGCCGATGTTGTCGAGCCGGGCAACACCCTCCTGACCGTCACCGAAAATGGTTACGGCAAACGCACCCCGCTGGAAGAATACCGGGTGCAGGCCCGCGGCGGAAAAGGCATCATCACCATCAAATGCGGCGACAAGATCGGGTCTGTGGTCGGCATCCAGCAAGTAAAAGACGGGGATCAACTCCTCATCATTACCTCCCGGGGCAATATCGTGCGCATGGGAGTGGAAGAAATTTCGGTGATCGGCCGCAACACCCAGGGCGTGCGGCTCGTTAAGCTTGGGGAAGACAACCACGTCGTCTGCATAGAAAAATTCGTGGAATGATGATTTGGCGTCACAGGAAGGACCCATCCGGAAGGGGGACTCCATCCCCTTTCCCCCGAAGCGCATTCCCGCTTTCCCTTCTGGCCCTGTTCGCGGCCATTCTGCTCCTCTCCGCCTGCGATGACGGCGGAGAACAATTGCTCCAGCGAGCCAACGACGAATGGATCAAGGGCCGCAACCACAGCGCCATCGAGATGTTCAAGACGGTTCTGAAGAAATATCCCTCCGGCCCCTCCGCCGAAGAGGCTCTCTTCAGGTTGGGTGAGATTTATCATTTCAGCCTGAACGACAGCGCGAAGGCCATCATCTTTTTCCAGGAACTGCTCGACCTGAACAGGAAAGGACCTTTCAGTTACGGGGCGCAGAAACATATTGCCGAGATCGTGGAATTCGGATTCAAGGATTACAACCAGGCGATCATCGAATACCAGAACCTGATAAATAATTACGCCGGCCGGGGCGAGAACGCCAACCACCAGTTCCGCATCGCGTCCATCTATTATAAAATTCAAAACTACGAACAGGCCGCCGCCGAGCTCGATGTGCTCCTGGAAAAATATTCCGACAGCCCGATCGCCGAGGAGGCCGAATTCAAGCTGATCGAGATCCTTTATGCCCTGAACCGGTGCGATGCCGTTCGGACGCATTACGGCCGGTACGCGGCCAAATATCCCGGAAGCCGCCACCGGGCGGAAGTGGAGTTCGTCATCGCTTCCTGCCTGGAAGACGAAGGCCATCTGCAGGAAGCCTATGAACGATTTAAAGGTCTGGAGAACGATTACCAATACCCTCCGCTACTCAAGATGAAGCTTGAGGGCATCGAAAAACGAATTCAGAAGAAACGCTAATGCTCGACATCAAGATTTTTCGGGACAATTTCGATTCCGTCCGCGCCAGTTTAAGCCGCCGGGGAGATGGGGCCACCGCAGGGCTCGACCGGCTTGCCGGGCTCGACGCCGACCGGCGGGCCGCACTCCGCGAATCCGAAGGGCTCAAGAATAAAAAGAAAACCCTTTCGGCGGCGGTGGGCAAACTCAAGCAGCAGGGCCAAGACGCCTCGCGGAAGATGGAAGAGGTCAAAACCCTCAACGTCAGGATCAAGGATCTCGACGAGGAAGTGCGGTTATGCGAAGTGAAGCTCAAGGAAATCCTGCTCAACATTCCCAACCTTCCCGACGCCGCCATTCCCGAGGGAGCCGACGAATCGGCCAACCGCCTCGTTCGCTACCAGGGGGAGAAGCCGGAGTTCGATTTCAAGCCCCGCGACCATGTGGAATTGGGCGAGGGTTTGGGTATCCTGGATTTGAAACGAGCGGCCAAGTTGTCGGGCGCCCGGTTCGCCCTGTACCGGGGAGCGGGAGCCCAGCTTCTGCGCGGGTTGATCCAGTTCATGCTCGACGTGCACACCCGCGAACACGGGTACGAAGAACTGTATCCCCCGTTTCTCGTCAACCCCGAGACCATGACGGCTACGGGCCAGCTTCCCAAGTTTGCCGAAGACTTGTTCAAAATGCAGGACGACGACCTGTACCTCATTCCCACCGCCGAGGTTCCCGTCACCAATCTTCACCGCGACGAGATACTGGACGCCGCGCAACTGCCGGTCAAGTATTGCGCCTTCACCCCCTGTTTTCGGCGGGAAGCCGGGTCCTATGGAAAAGACACCCAGGGGTTGATCCGCCAGCATCAGTTCGACAAGGTGGAACTGGTCAAGTTTTCCCGGCCCGACCGGTCGGCCGAGGAGTTGGAGAGCCTGATCCACGATGCCGAGGCCATCCTCAAAAAACTGAACCTGCATTACCGCGTGGTGGAATTGTGTACCGGGGACCTGGGATTTTCCGCGGCGCACACCTACGATCTGGAAGTGTGGCTTCCCGGTCAGAATGCGTACCGTGAAATCTCCTCGTGCAGTAACTTTACCGACTACCAGGCGCGCAGGGGGATGATCCGTTTCAAGGAACCCGGCGGCAAGCCGGAGCTGGTTCACACCTTGAACGGATCGGGCCTTGCGGCGGGCCGGTTGTTCGTCGCCGTACTGGAAAATTACCAGAAATCCGACGGGACGGTGGAGGTTCCCCCGGCCCTGCGTTCCTACTTGCACGGACGTGAAATTATCGACGGAAAATCGTAAAATGGTGGAATCCCGGGCGGTTTTCACCTATCCTTGACATTCTTCGGGAAGTGGATGACTATGGAACGGAATTCCCGGAGGGATGGCCGAGTGGTTTAAGGCGGCGGTCTTGAAAACCGTTGACCGGATGGTCCGTAGGTTCGAATCCTACTCCCTCCGCCAAAATAAAAAGCGTAAATCTGAAAATCCCCGTTGCAGGGAAAAACGTTTAACGGTACGTTAAATCAATCCGTTGGAGTAGAATTCGGCGGTGACCCGAGCCCGGGTCCATGACCATCAACCCTGAATTTTCAACCGTTCCCTTTTTCCGATGGAGAAGGTGTTGATGATTGATGGTTGCCGGTTATTTCGTCAGGGGTGCCTCTGATCGATCGTCAAACCGCGGTTTGCTGATTCGCTTGCGCTTGCATACAGGAAGCAGGCTCATGGCTTGCGGTAAGGTTTGGAGGTCCCCTCAAGACAGGTCAATATCGCGTGGAGAGGTGGCCGAGTTGGCTGAAGGCGCACGCCTGCTAAGTGTGTGTAGGCCCAAAAGTCTACCGAGGGTTCGAATCCCTCCCTCTCCGCCACTTTTATATCGTTTGCAGGGGGATATTCGACCCCGCTCGCCGGAGGGGTATACCAGCGCCGGTGTTTCAGAATGGGTTGATGGACAATGATGGAGAAGACAATTAAATTTATAAATATTCCCGGCAAATTCCTGGTTGTGGGCGGGTTTGTCCTCGCATTTCTGTTATCCGGGTGCGGCGAATCGCAACCCAAACTGAAGCTGGAAACCCAGACGGTGCAGATGCCGAAAGACCTGCCCGAGGGTTCCATTACCAGCACCGTACCCCCCGTGACCCCGGTGGAAACCCAGGTCGCCCAGGCACCCGAACCCGCCAAGCCCGAGGAGGGGTCCTACGGGAAGATCGAAGACCACCCTGTGGTGGCGCCGGGCGAGGTGCATGAACGAGAAATCCAGATCCCCGCCGACGTCGAAGGAAAATGGCGGGCCGTGAAAATCCTTATCGCCAATAAAAAAGACGAAGCAAAAAACCAGATCAAAACCGTGGAATTGGGAACGACCTTTGGTCTGGATGACGCCGGACTCAAAGTTTCCGTGGGCCCCTTCCTTCCCAATTTCGTGATGGACAAGGGAACCTATTCATCCATGAATAACGAAATGATCAATCCCGCCGTTTATCTCGTTGTTGAAGAAAAAGGAAAAACCATTTATAAAGGATGGGCATTCGCCCGATTTCCTTCCCTGTATGCTTTCGAGCACGAGGAGTACAAGCTGGAGTTGCTGGACTCCATTCCAGCGGGTGTGTCCTGATCGGGAGGCCGAGATTGAAGCTCGGAGGTCCAGCCCCGCGCTGGAATTTCGAACTGCAAACTTGCATTCAAAATAAAAAATGCGCCCTTAGCTCAGTTGGATAGAGCAACGGTTTGCGGAACCGTAGGTCGGAGGTTCGAGTCCTCTAGGGCGCGCTCTAATTTCATCGGCGGGTCTAAGCTGTTCTCTGCATAAGCTGGAGAGGTGGCCGAGAGGTCGAAGGCGATAGACTCGAAATCTATTGTACCCCTTGGGTACCGTGGGTTCGAATCCCACCCTCTCCGTTTTTCATAACCGGAAAACGTGCCCCGCCGAAGAGCTCGAAGACAGATGGGAGAGGTGGCCGAGCGGTTGAAGGCGCACGCTTGGAAAGCGTGTGAAGGTTTACCCCTTCCGAGGGTTCGAATCCCTCCCTCTCCGCTCTACTGTCCTGCGGGCCGTAGCCACGAAATGGGCAGTTTTGTTGGGCCTTGCGCAACGAGGCTTTGTGAACTCCGTCAGGTCCGGAAGGAAGCAGCGGTAGCAAATTCCCCCGTGTGCTGCAAGATCACCCAACAATTCTGCCTTTGAAAATTATCCAGACCCATCCCCGATCCCGGGCGGGGCGGGCCAGGCCCGTCCGGAACCAGACCCGGGTTTTCCCTCCTTCGCGGGGACAGGCGGTCCTCGCGGGAGAGCCCCGCAACCAAAGGTTTCCCGTGGAGTTTCAGGTTTCCGCACGCAAATGGCGGCCCCAGACCTTTAACGAGCTGGTGGGCCAGGAGCATATCGTCCGCACTCTGAAAAATGCGATCGAGCTCGGGCGCGTCTCCCACGCCTATCTGTTCTCCGGTACGCGGGGAGTCGGCAAGACCACCCTGGCCCGAATTCTCGCCAAGGCCCTCAATTGCCAGAATGGGCCGACCCCCGAGCCCTGTGGCACCTGTCCCTTCTGTATTGAAATCCGCGAGGGCCGGTGCATCGACGTTCAGGAAATCGACGGCGCCTCCAACAACAGCGTTGCCGAGGTGCGCGAACTCATCGACAACATCCATTACGCCACCAGCGCCTGCCGGTATAAAGTCTACATCATCGACGAAATTCACATGCTCACCCGGAACGCCTTCAACGCCCTGCTGAAGACCCTGGAAGAGCCCCCGTCGCGCGTGGTGTTCATTTTCGCCACCACCGAACTGAACAAGATTCCCGAAACCATCCTGTCCCGGTGCCAGAGTTTCGAGTTCAAACCTCTCAACCACCGGCAGATCATCCGCCAACTGGAAGAAATCTGCCGTCATGAAAAAATCCAGATCGACGACGTCAGCCTGGAGGAGATCGCGAAGAACGGCGCCGGGAGCATGCGCGACGCGCAGAGCCTCATGGACCAGGTGATCGCCTATTGCGGAAAGACCATCAATAGCGGGTCCGTGGAAGCCGTGCTCGGCATCGCCGGGCAGAAAGCCCTGGAAAACTTCGTCGATCACCTGATCCGGAAAGACGTCACCGCCCTGGTCGGCCAGGTGCAGGAAATCGCCGTGCAGGGAAAGGACCTGCACCTGTTCTGCAGAGATCTGCTGGAATACATCCGCCATCTCACCATGGTGAAAGTCGCCAAAGACCCCGCACGCCTCCTCGATAGCCACGCCTGCAACGTGGAAACGCTGACCCGGCAGGCCGGGGCCGTCCACCTGGACGAACTGCACCAGATATTCACCGTTTTGTCCCGCACCGAAAACGAAATGAAGCGGAGCCCGATGGCGCAAATGGTGTTCGAGATGACCGTCCTCCGGCTGACCGATGTCCGGCCGTTTCAGAAGATCGACGACCTCCTGCAGGAAATCGGGCAACAGGAAGCAGGAGAATTCCGTTCGGCCGGTTCCCCTCCGGCGCCCGCGCCCATACCCGGCGGGAAATCCGTTTCCTCCTCCGGCTCGGCGGCCCCGGCGCCTGCGGGCGCGGAGGAAACCCTGCCCTGGGACCGCGTGCGGCAGGAGATCATCCGGAAAAAAAGTTATTTCGATCACTACCTGACCACCTGCCGGGTGATCGAATTCGGGCCCGGCAACCTTCACCTCGCGTTTTCTGACGACTTTACCCTGGGTCTTGTGAAGGAAGAAAAAAACCTCGAAACCATTCGGGAAGCGGTGAAAAAAATTTGCGGACATAATGTTGAAGTACAGTTGAGCCGGGACACGGCGCCCCCTTCCGCCGGTGCGGGGGCGGATGAAAAAAAAAATCCTGAAACAATGAATAACCCCCCACCCGGGCCTTTGAACGAAACCGAAGTCATACAGGATGCCCTGGATATTTTCGGTGGGGTGGTCATTCGTTAACCCCGGGACTCGCCGGGGGGTTGAGAAATAAGGAGCAGGCCATGTTCAATAAAGACTGGGGATCGCTATTCAAGCAGGCCCAGGACATGCAGGCCAAACTGGCCCAGATCCAGAAAGACCTGGCCGAAAAGAAAGTCCAGGTGACGACCGGCGGGGGGATGGTGAAGATCACCGCGAACGGGATCAACGATATCCTTTCCGTTTCCATCGACGACGAATTGATCAACATGCAAGACCGCGAAATACTGGAAGATCTCATCGTCGGCGCCGTGAACGAAGTCCACCGCAAGGTGAAGGACCTGGCGCAGGAAGAAATGAGCCAGCTCACCGGCGGAATCAAGATCCCCGGCCTGTTCCCCTGACCCGGCCCGCCCTGGGCGGCCCCCACGACCCCCCTTAACCGGAGCGAACCCAACCGTGAAACGACCCGCGGCTGTAACGGAGTTGCTGGAAGAACTCAAACGCCTGCCAGGCATCGGACCGAAAACCGCCGAGCGATTGTCCTTTTTCCTGATGCGCGGGAGCGAGGATCAGGCCCGCCGGCTGGCCCAGGCCATTATCCATATCAAGGAAAAGATCGTCCTTTGCTCCCAATGCCATAGCATCACCGACAAAGACCCCTGCGAGATCTGCTCCGACCCCAACCGCGACCGGTCCACCCTGTGCGTGGTCGAAGAACCCCATGACGTGTATATTTTTGAGAACATGGGCCATTTCAAGGGCCAGTACCATGTCCTGATGGGGGTCATCTCCCCCCTGGACGGCGTCGGGCCCCCCGACCTGACCATCGACGACCTGAAACGGCGCGTCGAGCAGAATAACCTGAAGGAAGTGATCCTCGCCACCAACCCCGACATGGAAGGCGAATCCACCGCCCTTTACATCGCCAAACTGTTGAAACCGTATAACGTGAAAATCAGCCGGATCGCCCGGGGTCTGCCCGTGGGAGGCGATATCGAGTTCGCCGATTCCGTGACCCTGCAAAAATCCCTGGAAGGACGGATGGAATTGTGAAATCCGCGATGAGGAAGGACTCGACAACCGGCAGAATTTGAATTAGTTTTCAGTATTTTCCGGGGATTTCGAATAATTCGGACAATTACGGGTGGCAATCGTTTGCCCTTTGATATCAAAGGGAAGCCCTTGGCCACCGGGTGATTTTAGAAGTGCCTGGAGGATATCGAATGCCCACCGATTCCCAACCACCTTTCCGGTGCGAGGACCGATCTGTATGAATGTTGGTCTACTAATGGGAGCTTCTGAAGAGGATAACGATGCCAAAGCAGGATGAACGACCCGTCACCCGGCGCGCCTACACCCTTCGGCTCCGAGGAGTTGACCCAAATGACCAGTCATGGCGTGACGCCCTCTGGCACACCCACGAGGCGGTCAACACGGGTGCCAAGGCGTTCGGTGATTGGCTACTGACGCTACGCGGGGGGCTCTGCCACACGCTCGCGGACATGGATGTTCCCGCGAAGGGAAAGAAGCCGGCACGGAAGCCGACCGATGAGGAGCGCAAGGCGCGGCGTATTCTGTTAGCCCTGTCATGGCTTTCGGTGGAGTCGAAACTCGGCGCTCCGGCGGGTTTCATCATTGCGTCCGGTAAAGAGGCCGCCGAGGATCGGAACGGCAAGGTTGTCGC
>PCWF01000093.1:9587-10122 GCA_002796165.1 Nitrospinae bacterium CG11_big_fil_rev_8_21_14_0_20_56_8 | reverse complement strand
AAATTCATCCGATTTTCTCCTGCGCGGCAATGATGATGGCGTATACGAAACTCATTCCCAAGATGGGGTATATATTATATCAATAAAACGATAAAATAAAATATATACTATTTCCTTCGGCGAGTCAAGGAGGAGACTCACCGTCGATTAAGCCGGCTCTTGTTTGCTTGACAAAAAAAATAAAATTCGCTATAGTAATCTAAATTCAATTATACTCAACCTTTAAAGAAATTCATAACCCTTTTTGCGGTATGGGATTTGTGTTAACATCATAAAGCTGACATCTCCAGGACAAGCCGAGAGATCGGTTTAAGAGGGGGGCAAGACTAAGGAGGCTAATCTATGTCCGGACATAGCAAGTGGTCAACCATCAAGCATAAAAAAGCCGCCGCGGATGCAAAGCGAGGAAATCTTTTTACCAAGCTGATCAGAGAAATAACCGTTGCCGCGAGAAACGGGGGCGGTGACCCTGCCCTCAACCCCGCTTTGCGATTAAGCGTTCAAAAGGCCAAAGATGCCAATATGCCTTCAGATA
>PCWF01000093.1:1711-9401 GCA_002796165.1 Nitrospinae bacterium CG11_big_fil_rev_8_21_14_0_20_56_8 | reverse complement strand
ACGGATGCGTCGCTTGGATGTTCGGGCAAAAAGGGCGCATCGCCGTCAAGAAGGAGGCCCAGGGCGAGGAGGAGCTTCTCGAACGGGTCATGGAAGCCGGGGCCGACGACATGCAGGTCCTCGACGATACCTACGAGATCATCACCGCGGTGGACCAGTTCGACCTGGTCCGGAAAGCTTTGGAAGAAGCCGGGATCCCCCTTGAGGAGTCGGGGCTGACCCGAATCCCGCAAACCATGGTGCAAGTGGACGAAAAAAACGCCCGGCAGTTGTTGCGCCTGATGGACCTCCTGGAAGACCACGAGGACATTCAGAAATCGTACTCCAATTTTGACATCCCCGACGCGGTTCTGGCGGTGATCGCCGAGGAATCCTGATTCCCGTTCCGCCGCATCCATTCAACCGGGCGTATCCGGTTTAGGCGTGATCCATCCCGCCGCCCCTCCCCCGGCAAAAGGAGAACCAAACCATCCGAATGCCTCAACCAGTAACCCGACGGCAAGCACCCCATCCTCCCCCCGGGGAAGGCCCTCAACGGGTCATGGGGATCGATCCCGGAAGCAACTGCACGGGATACGGAATTATTGAGGAACGTAACGGCCGGCTCTCGGCGGTGCATTGGGGATGCGTCCGCAACCCGCCGGGAATGGATTTCCCGCAACGGCTCAAGCGGATTTACGAGGAGTTGATCGCGGTGATTCGGGAGTTTTCTCCCGGCATGGTGGCGGTGGAAAACCTGTTCTTCGCCGTCAACGCCAAGTCCGCGCTCAAGCTGGGACAAACGCGCGGCGTCACCCTGCTCGCGGCGGTCACTCAGGACCTGCCGGTGGCCGAGTACAGCCCGCTCGAAATCAAGCAGGCGGTGGCGGGTTATGGCCGGGCCGACAAGCATCAGGTTCGGGAAATGGTCACCCGCCTTCTCAACCTCAAGGAACGTCCCGAGCCGTTCGACGCATCGGACGCGCTGGCCATCGCCATCTGCCATCTGCATTCGGCCCATACGCGGAACCTGATTGCCAAGGAACTGAAACGATGATCGCGCGCCTCACCGGCAGGCTGGTCGACAAATCTCCTCTGTACGTCGTGGTGGACGCGGGAGGGGTGGGCTACCAGGTCTTTACGCCCCTTTCGACCTTTTACAGTCTGCCCGACCTGGGGCAAAGCGTCTCGCTCCGCATCCACACCCATCTCAGCGAACAGGCCCTGCGTCTATACGGCTTTCTGACTCCGGAGGAGCAAGCCCTGTTCGAGAGTCTCATCACCATCAGCAAGGTGGGACCCAAACTGGCGGTCACCATCCTTTCCGGCATGTCGCCGGGAGACCTGACGGCGGCCATCACGCAAAACGACATCGCGCGGTTGAGTTCCATCCCCGGCGTGGGGCGCAAAACCGCCGAGCGCCTCGCCGTGGAAATGAAGGATAAAATCGCCAAGCTCGATATCGCCCTTACCCCCTCGCAGATGACCGATGAGGGCGGGATCCGCGGCGACACCCTTTCGGCCCTCGTCAACCTGGGTTACAAACGCTCCGATGCCGAGAAAGCCGTCAAAGCCCTGGCCGAAAAACACGGCAATGCACTTTCGCTCGAAGATATGATCAAGGAAAGCCTGAACCTGTTGTCATAAGATTAACCCGGGCCGCGGATAAACGCAGATGAGCGCCGATCTTAAACATAAAGAAATTACCTACCCGATTATTAAGGATTTTTATGAAGTTTATAATGAGCTTGGACACGGTTTTCTCGAATCGGTTTATGATCGGGCGTTGGAAATCGTGTTAACGGGATATGGTCTGAGGATCGAAAAAATCCGCCCTTATCCGCGTCAATCGGCGGCCAAATAGAATCCGATATGGGATCCGGAAAATGAACGGCGACCCCCACTCCGAACTCGACAGCGAAGAGATCCAGTACGAGACCACCCTGCGTCCGAGCAGTTTCGCGGACTACGTGGGGCAGGAAAAGATCAAAAGCAACCTGGACATCTTCATCTCGGCGGCGCGCATGCGGGCCGAGGTGCTCGACCATTGCCTGTTCTACGGCCCGCCGGGACTCGGGAAGACCACCTTGGCCCACATCATCGCCGTGGAGATGGGAGCCAGCCTGAAAAGCAGTTCCGGTCCGGCAATCGAGCGGTCGGGCGATCTGGCCGCCATTCTCACCAACCTCAAGCAGGGCGACATCCTGTTCATCGACGAGATCCACCGGCTGTCGAACGTCATCGAGGAAATCCTCTACTCGGCGATGGAGGACTTCAAGCTGGACATCATGATCGGCCAGGGCCCCAGCGCGCGGTCGATCAAGATCGACCTTCCCCCGTTCACCCTGATCGGGGCGACGACGCGCGCCGGTCTGCTCACCTCCCCGCTCCGCGACCGGTTCGGGATCGTGCATCGGCTCGACCACTACAGCATCGAGAATCTGGAAATCATCGTCACGCGATCGGCCTCCATCCTGAACATCCCCATCGAGCCCGACGGCGCCCGGGAAATCGCCAGCCGGTCGCGCGGAACGCCCCGTATCGTCAACCGGCTCCTGCGCCGGGTGCGCGATTTCGCACAGGTAAAAGCCGACGGCGTGATCACCCGCGAGGTGGCCCGGCAATCGCTGGAAATGCTGGAGGTGGACCACCGCGGACTCGACAAGATGGACCACAAGCTCCTTCTCGCCCTGATCGAAAAATTCAAGGGAGGCCCGGCGGGGGTGGAAACCCTGGCGGCGGCCATCCACGAGGAGAAGGATACGATCGAGGACGTGCTCGAACCCTACCTGATGCAGATCGGCTTCATCCACCGCACCCCGCGCGGACGCGTCGCCACGCAAAGCGCCTACGAACATTTCGGCATCCTCCCGCCCCGCCCGGGCGGCCAGGAAAATTTATTCTGATCAAGAATCGGATTTCCCCGCATTTTTTTAGAAATAATGCCCCCTTGTCACCCATAATCACATAAGATAGAATACGGCATTGCCGTATATTCAATTATGGAATTTGTTGAAGCTCCCATTTTTTCCAAGTTTGTCAGCGATTATTTGACGGATGAAGAATATGCGGCGCTTCAATGGGCCTTGGCCCTGCATCCGGAGACGGGAGTTATAATTCCAGCTAGTGGCGGCATTCGTAAACTCCGGTGGGCGGGTAAAGGCAAGGGAAAACGCGGAGGGTTGAGAATTGTTTATTACTGGAGAAATCAAAAAGGGGAAATCTGGCTTCTCACCATGTACGCAAAGGGTGAAGTGGAAAACCTGTCCTCAAAGGAACTGGCGGCCTTACGAAAGGAAATTGAATCATGAATAAACGGAAGCTGGGACAGGAAATTCTCTCAGGGTTAAAAGATATCAAGGCGGGAAAAGGCAAACGTTATAAGGTTGATGCTGTCCCCGATGCCACTTCGATCCGCAAAAAATTGGGGTTGAGCCAGTCCGCTTTTGCAGGTTTCCTGGGCGTCAGCGTCCGCACCCTTCAGGACTGGGAACAGGGAAGGCGCCAACCCAGCGGCCCCGCTTTGCAACTTCTCCGGGTGGCCCAAACCCATCCCCAGGCCTTGTTAAAATGACTCTTCGTCTATCCCGAATTAACCTGAATCATTTGCCGAACCTAGAAATACCAAATACCTACTGATCTTCACCTGGAATACTGCCTGCGCTTCTCTCCCATTCGGACACCTCCAAAAATGATTATAAACATCACTTTCTTCGTGTCCACTATTCCGGGGGAAGATCAGGTTATTCAACCACCTAAAAGAGAAAAAGAATACTATATTATTCCTTAGCTCACCATTTTCTCCTTGGTTAATAAAAAACGAAATTAACCAAAAATTTTATTTTTCATCTTTCCTTCATGGCCCCGTGATACTTATGAGAACTTTCATGGTGCTTCTCCAAACTCCACAAGCACCACTAGATTTACCAATTTAACCCCACGGAAAACTATTGCTCCATACCCCCACCCTTTGATAAACTGATAGCAACAAATGTTATAACATCCGTTCAAGCCCACGGGATATAAAATCATGGTCAACCTGAAAGTCCGAAAAATTGGAAACTCTCTCGGGGTGGTTCTGCCGCGCGAGGTGCTTAACCGGCTTCATCTGGGAAATGGGGACAAGGTTTTCCTGACCGAAACCCCCGACGGAAGTTACCGGGTCACGCCCTACGATCCCGAATTTGAAAAACAAATGAAGATCGCGGAAGAAGGAATGGGCCACTACCGGAATACCCTGCGCACCCTGGCCCAATGAAAAAGGAACCCGTTTGGGTCCTCAAATCCGTGGTGCTCGCCATGCACGAAGAGCAACTCCTGGAACACGGGGGCCAACCCGGACTCAGGGATGATCATCTTCTGGAATCGGCCCTCGCCCGTCCTCAACAATTGTTTTCTTATGACGATCCCGACCTCTTCGATCTGGCCGCGGCCTACGTTCAGGGAATTGTTCGCAATCATCCCTTTCTGGATGGAAACAAGCGGACCGCATTCTTGACCGGATACGTCTTCCTCGCTCGGAACGGAATGCTTTTGCAAGCCCCGGAAGCGGAGGCCGCCCAGGTCATGCTGAACCTCGCTTCACGGAAAATTAAAGAGGAGGAGTTTGCGGCCTGGCTCAAAAAAAATTCCGCGAAAAAGAAAAGTCCGCGCGGCCCCGCAGGCGGTTAACCTTCCGCGCTCTAAATGGGTCCTCCCGATTGCCTTCAGCTGAAATTTTCATTTCGAGGTGAACATGTCATACGGATACCTGGTTCTAGCCCTGGTGGGCGGGGTGTTGATCCCCCTGCAGGTGGGCATCAATTCGGATCTGGCCCGCAGGATCGACGGTTCGCTGATCGCGGCGCTGATCTCCTTCAGCGTGGGGGCGGCGTCGCTCTTCATTTACTCGCTGGCGTCGCGGGTTTCCTGGCCCTCGGGCTCCACCGTGTCGCAACTCCCTTGGTGGATGTGGACGGGCGGCATGCTGGGGGCCTACATCGTCTGGGTCTCGATCGTGGTCGGACCCAGGATCGGCGGACTCGCTCTTCTCGCCCTCATCATCTCCGGCCAGTTGGGGGCATCGATCGTCTTCGATCATTTCGGCTGGCTGGGGTTTCCCGTCCGGGAAATTAGTCTGGGCCGGGTGGGCGGAGTCGTGCTCCTGGCGGCGGGGGTTTACCTGGTGCAAAAGTTTTAGCCATGGGCCTCGCGGCCTGCCAGGGTTTGGCAAGCTCCTCCCCGGCTACGGGGAATTTTCCGGTGCGACAATTTTAAAAAACCCGTGGATTGCTTCGGCTAATGCCTCGCCAAGACGATCCTGCGCCCCGGCGAAAAAAAAGCCCCGCCCAGAAACCCGGGCGGGGCCAAGAGCTGGGGGGAAGCTTCCGTCGGGTCTATCCCGGCGTCAGCAGGTTCCTCCGGAAGCTCCCCTGTTACGTTTATCATTAGACAAGGGATCACCTCCTTTCGATCCAGGGGACCGACAAGTGCGCGGGAGGCTCCCCTGGCGCCCACACGCGCGACGCACCTTCCCGGATATTTTGCCGTGTCGCGCAAAAAAAGTCAACGGGCGGTTTTTGCACGGTAACGGTGAAAAGGCAGGCCGACGGAATCGTTTATTCCCACACTTCGGCAAACTGCTCGAAGAAGCGGTCGCTGATGCGGGTTTCGCCAAGAATTTTGGCGGACTGGTGGGTGGTGAAGCCGTGAAAATCCCGGCTCCCGGTGACGATCAATCCGAAGTCCTTCGCGAGTCCCTTGTAGTAGTCCACCTTGCCTATCTTTTCGTGATAAGGGTAAACGCATTCGATCCCGAGGAGGCCATTGGAGGTCAATTCTTCCAACAGGGGAGGAACGTGGGAGTATTCGCGCCCCTGCCTGGGATTGTACAGGGCGTAGGTGCGCTCTCCCGGGTGAGCGAGAACGGGAATGCCGTTGCTTTCGCGGACGAGGGAAATGGCCCGTTCCGCGCTCAGGTTTTTTCGCATGACGTTGTGCTCGACGAGGTATTTCTCGAACGCCTCACGGGTCGAAGGCACGATACCGAGGCGAACCATCTCCCGGGCGAGGTGGGGGCGCGCCAGTACCCCCTCGGCGGCCCGGCGCACGTTTTCGAACAGGATTTTGCCTCGAAATTCCTCGGGAACGACCTGGTTGATGCGGTCGACGAGTTGCCTCATGCGGTCGGCCCGGGTATCGGCCATTTCCTTGACCTCCTCGCGAAGATCGGGAAGAATGCTTTCCGCATCCTTGAAATAGGCCAGGATGTGAAGCTGGAACTCATGAAAGGCGACGGTGATCTCGATCCCGGGAAACGCATCGATATTTGCCTTAGACGAGGCGGCCAGGAATTCGTCGAGCCCCTCGAACGTATCGTGATCGGTGAGGCTGAGAATGGAGACCCGGTTTTTTTCCGCGATGGCGACCAGCTCGGTGGGCGTAAACTCGCCATCGGAAAAAACGGAATGCATGTGGATTTCGGATTTTCGCATGATCCTAATATACTAAAGGAAAACGGAAGTCTATAATATTAAATAAAGAACGCCTTGAATTATTCATGTGTTGTGAATTGCCCGCCCGCGGAACCATTCTTTGAGAAGGTCCCGCTCCCGGCATCCGGTAATTTTTAGAGGTCCCCGGAATCCAACCGACTCAAAAATTCCCTGCCCCAGGATTTTGCGGGCAGGTTACGAGACTCAGGAATATGTCCAGATGGTTTTTAAAAATCTCCCTTAAACGCCGGGGGAGTGTGATGATGCAATTCGCTTCCGCCCTGATTTCAAGGGCAAGCGTATGGCCATTCCGCACGATAAGTGGCACCCTGTTGTTCCTTGCCGTCCTGGGGGCGATGGGGATGTCGCTTCCTTCTCCAGCTTCCACGACAACGGATCCCGACCGCGATTTTCTGCTCGTTTACACGGGTAACACGATGGGGGAACTCAAACCCTGCGGGTGCGCCCGGGAGGAGGACCAGGGAGGGATCGAGCGGCGGATGGCTTACCTGAAAGACGTTCGCCAGCGGGCAAAAAATACACTCCTCGTCGATACCGGCGATAACTTCCACGAACCCACTCTCCAGGGCAGGATCAAGGCCCGGTACCTGATGCAGGCCCTCGCGCAAATGCAGTATGACGCGATAACCCTGGGCGACAAGGACCTGATTTACGGAAACTCATTTTTAAAGGATTTTTCGGAAATCCCCTGGGTGGGGACGAACTATACGGTGGAAGGTCTTCCCCTGGCGGCTTACCGGATCCGTAAATTTGAAAATGGCCTGAAAGCGGCGGTGCTGGCGCTGGCCGACCCCAGCCTGTTTTACTTCGGTCTGCACGGGGGACTGAACGTGGAAGACCCGGTCGCCACGGTCCAGCGGGTTCTCGCCGACCTGATTCCCCGGGAGGCACCGGACGCCGTGGTGCTTCTGACTCACATGGAACGGGGCAAGGCCCTCCCCTTTCTCGACATCGAGGGCGTGGACATCGTGATCAACGGAAACATTGTTTCTGAATCCGACGTCATCGACATGGAGCCGGTGATTCGAGGCGGCAAGGCGTTTGTCCAACCCGGTCCGAGGGGACAGAAAATGGGCGAGCTTCGGGTCCGCATCGGGTCGGACGGGAAAAAATCCTTCGAACAAAAGATGGTGCGGCTGGATTCGAGTGTAAAATTCGACCCCGAAATGGTAAATTTGTATGCGAAGTACAACGAGGAAATCGAATCGCTGTTTTTC
>PCWF01000093.1:1305-1646 GCA_002796165.1 Nitrospinae bacterium CG11_big_fil_rev_8_21_14_0_20_56_8 | reverse complement strand
CCGGGTTTGCCATGCCCCCGAACACGAGGTGTGGTCCCATTCCCGGCACAGCCATGCATACGAGACCCTGCGGAAGGTCAACAAGGCCTTCGATCCGGAGTGCCTGATTTGCCATGTCGTCGCGTTTGACCGTCCGGGCGGATTCATCAGCGAGGCCGATACCCCGGACCTGAAAAACGTGCAATGCGAGGTATGCCACGGGCCCGGCCGGGAACACGCGAAACAGCCGGCGCCCGGGTTCGGCGGCGATGCGCGGAAGGCATGCCAGAACTGTCATGTAAAAAACCACAGCCCCCGATTTAAATTCCAGAATTACTGGGCGAAAATAAAACATTGAAGGA
>PCWF01000093.1:0-1285 GCA_002796165.1 Nitrospinae bacterium CG11_big_fil_rev_8_21_14_0_20_56_8 | reverse complement strand
CGCCCCGCCGCTGGCCCTGGCCGAAGAGAAAATTCGCGGCCAGTACCAGGTGATCGGCGACCTGAACCAACTGAAAGGGGCAAAGCAAATCGAGTTGCAGGAGTTTTTCAATTATTCCTGCGGGCATTGTTACCGGTTCCTCACGACCGTCAAAACGCTTCACGCGAAGTACAAGGACAAACTGCACCACAAGAAATTTCCCATATACTGGGGCGAGCAGACCCCCTTCCCCGCCCGCACCTACTACATCGCCGATCAACTCGGGATCGAGGAAAATTTCACCCAGAACCTGTTTGACACCAATTTCAAACTCCAGGTCAACATTTTCCAGCCGCGGGTGATATACTTCCTGGCCAAGGACCTGGGCGTGGAAAAAGAGGTGCGCGAGGGAATGCAGGACAAGGGAATCCAGGCGAAGGTGGAGGATTCCCTGAGCCTCGCAAAAAAATACGACGTGCGCGAAACCCCTACCCTGATCATCAACGACGTTCTCAAAGTGGCCCCCAGTCTGTACAAGGGCAGTGTCGACGAAATGACCCAGGGACTGGAAATGATCTTCGACGACATCTTGAAAAATAATTGACACCCCCTATTCTTCCTTCCAGCAAAGGTGTTTATTCTCCGGATGAAATTCTCTAAACCACTTCAATCGTTCCTGGGACTGGGCCTGATCGTTCTGGCGACGAGCCTCTTCTCCCCGTCCGTCTTTCTGGGTCCCGACCACTCGCTTCTCTCCAGGGCGCATGCGGGTTTTTTCAACCAGGACCTGGAATTATTCGAGGAAATCGTCGACCTGATCCAGGACAAGTACGTTTATCCCCCAAATTTCAAGACTATGTTTTCGGGAGCCATCGAGGAGATGGTCCAGTTCATCAAGGATGAAAATCTGAAGCTGGACACCCTGCCATCGGGTCAATCTCTCGCGTGGAAAAACAATCGCATCTGGTTCCAACTGAACTATGACCAGGACAAGGACATGAGGGATTTCCGGCGAGTGTTTTACTTTCTGCTGGATGAATCGAAAGGAAATGTCAAAAAAGCCGAACTGGAGGTCGCCGCCATCAACGGGATGATGAATTCCCTCGACCCCTACTCGCAATTCATGGACAAGGAAACGTTTGAAAAATCCATGCGGGACACGGAAGGCAAATACGGCGGCCTGGGAATGGTGATCACCATGAAGGATAAGAAACTGGTGATCGTGAGAACCATGAAGGATTCACCCGCCGAACGCGCGGGGATCCTGCCGGACGACGTATTCGTGAGCGCCAACGGACAGGAGGTA
>PCWF01000042.1 GCA_002796165.1 Nitrospinae bacterium CG11_big_fil_rev_8_21_14_0_20_56_8 | reverse complement strand
ACCCGTTCGCCCAGGAGATGTTCAAGTTCGTCACCGAGCGAGGCGAATTCTAGGCCTATGGAAGGATCCACATCCACCAGAATATCCACATCGCTCTGCTCGGTCTCTTCCCCGCGGGCGTAGGAACCGAAAAGAGCCAATCGGCGAAGCTTGTATCGGGTTTCCAGCTTCGATTTTTCCTGGGAGAGGATATTGAGTATTTCTTCGCGGGTTTTCATGTCTCCCTCACTTTGGGAGGTAAAGTTTTCCTGTGCATTCATTAATTATAATGTGGGAAGCGGTCTGGGTCTATTGTTTTTCCAAATTCGACTCTTCTATTACGGGGCAGAAGGAAATGATCCTTCAGACCTCCCAACACGTGAAGGGTCACCCCTTTAACACCTGGGCCAGGGGCTACAGCCTGATCATGTTTTTCGCCATCACCATGATCCATGGTTCGATTCGGCTTCTGGAATCGGACCGGGACTGGAAATGGGGAGTTCTGCTCGTGATTTACGGTTTTGTATCCCTTTACACCGTTCCCACGAACGCATATTTTCTCTTTGCGCTTTTCTCCTGGCTCGGGCTGGTGCTTGCCCTGCCCCAGGGGAACATTCCGTGTATCTGAGATCCGATCCCGATCGGATATTGCTCATCGAGACCCCCATGCTTTCCTCCCTTAAGGTAGTCACAACCAGCCTGGTGGTGTTGATCCGGGTGGACCTGATCCTGAAAAAGAAAGGACCTTACACCCCGGCATCGAGAATCACATTGACTGATCCGGTTCGGGAAATAAAGAACGGTCTTTTTATCATGGGGTTGATCAATGACGGATTGTTCTGGAAAATTGCGGCCCCTTTCCCCGGGCAAGGAGAACTCCCCTGGTTGGGCCGAATATTCGTGGGGATCCTGCCGCCGGGGGAATACTCCCTCAACCTGCAGTTGGGCGTTCCTGCCAACGAGTCTGTCCTGTTCGATGGGTTCCGCCTGTTCGTCCTGGAAATCGATCCGGAAATTTTGCAACAAGACACAGAGTTTACTCAAAGTCCCTGACTGGGAATCTTTCCCGATCCATCCGGGATTTCGTGTTCCTTTTTGATCGGCGGGGCTGTGGAAAGATTCTCCTGCACGATCTGCGGGGCGATGGTAGCGGCCACGGGGGACATGCGTGGAGAAACGGAAACAAAGGAGACCTGCTCTTCCAGCGGGGTCCTCTCCCGCGAATTCATGTAATAGAGCCCATACCCACCGATGGCCGCATGGAACAGGGCGAGCATGATGAAAAATCCCGGCGCGCCCATGACGGTGATCATGGCGCCTGCTAAAAAAGGACCGAGGGACGCGCCCACCCCCACGATGATGATCAGGCTCCCGCTGGCGGCGACCATCTCCGAGGGTTGCAGATGGTCGTTGGTATGGGCCACGATCAACGAGTACAGGGGGAAGGAAAAAACCCCAAACCCGAAGGCGAGAACGTAGAGCCCGCCCGGCAGGTGCGTTGAAACCAATGCCGCCGCCAGCGCCACGCCGGCGGCCAGAAACGTGTCCAGGGCGATCACCTTCCGGCGGTCGTGCCGGTCGGACAGGCGCCCGATCGGCCATTGCCCCACCATGCCGCCCAGGGTCACGATCACCATGAAATACGAAATCTGCGCCAGGGAAAGCCCCACCTTTTCGGCGAAGATGGGACCCAGGCTCCAGAACCCGCCGCTCAATATTCCCGCGCCGATTCCCCCCCAGAACGCCAAGGGTGAAATTTCGTAAAGCCGCCGGATGCTGACATGGGTGGGGGCGGAAAAATCGGGAACGGGAGAAACGGTCACCAGAATGGGGACCACGGCGATGGAGACGAGAATGGACACGAGAAGGAACAGGGTGAATCCACCCGGCTGACCCGCATTGAGAAGCAATTGCCCTCCCCCGACTCCCCCGAGCTGGATCATCATGTAGATGGCAAAGGTTCGGCCCCGGTATTCGTTGGTCGTGCCATGGTTGAGCCAGCTCTCCGTCACCACGTACAGACCGGAAAAGCAAAATCCCGTAACCAACCGGAACAGGATCCACCAGGCGGGGGAGATGACCAGGATATGGAGGAGGACAGCCGCGGAGGCCACCGATGCCAGAGCGGCAAAGACCCGGATATGCCCCACGCGCTGGACAATTCTGGGAGCGATGGACGATCCCAGCAGAAAACCGACGTAATATCCGGACATGACCAGACCGATCACCAGTGTGGAAAACCCTTCGAGGCTGGCCCGCAGGGCGAGCAGGGTCCCCTGAAGTCCGTTCCCCAGCATGATGAGGGCGATCCCCAGTAGCAGGGCTCCAAAATTGATCAGCGTAGTCACCATAGGGGTACGAGTGAGGTGGACAGGGTTCGCCGGGCGCACGCGGGCGAAAATCGTGTGGTTTTAATGATAGTGGTTTAAGGCGGGGAAGGCAACCGGGGCAGTACCCGGCGGCCCCGAAAGGCCGCCGGGTCATCAGTCAGATGGCCAGGGCGGGAACTTCCGACAACTCCACTCCTTTTTTGACTTCCTCGTGGTCCGGGAACAACCGGTCCTCGGAGGCCTGGAGAATCGCGCGAAGCAGTTCCGGATAGGACATGCCGGAATGCGCGCCCATTTTGGCCAGGTGCCCGTCCCAGCACCAGCCGGGATTGGGGTTGACCTCCAGCAGGCGGGGGGTTCCTTCTTTATCCACCCGCCAGTCGAACCGGGCGTAATCGCGGCACCCGAGCCGCTCGGAGATCTGAATGCACCAGGTCACCAGCGCCTTCTCCACATCCGCGGGAAGACAGGCGGGCTTGGAGCGGAGCTGGCGATAAGGAGAATCGGGGCACCACTTGGCTTCGTACCCGCAAATTCGCGGAAGCTCCGGCGGGAGGTCCGAGTAATCTTCCTCGACAATGGGGAGGACGGAATAGGAGTTGGGCGTGTTGCCCATGATCCCCACGCTCAGGTCGGCTCCGGTCAGAAATTCCTCGACCAGCAGGGGTTTTTCGTAACCCAGTTTGCCGCGTATTTCCTGAACGGCGTTGATCAATTCCTCGGGCGTCTCGGCATAGCTTCGCATGGTGATGCCGAAACTGGAATCGCCGAAATTGGGTTTGACCAGGACGGGAAATTCGAAG
The DNA here is from genome assembly GCA_002796165.1 of Nitrospinae bacterium CG11_big_fil_rev_8_21_14_0_20_56_8. GTDB lineage: Bacteria > Nitrospinota > Nitrospinia > Nitrospinales > VA-1 > 21-14-0-20-56-8. The sequence continues at coordinate 5,415 of PCWF01000042.1, read as the reverse complement.
GGAAGCTCGAACTGCAGATCCTCGGGCTTGATGAAAAAGGCCTTGGGTATGGGAATCCCCATTTCACGTGCCACCCCGCGCACCAGCGACTTGTCGTAGCAGAATGCGAGACATTGGGGACCCGATCCGGTGTAAGGCAACCCCAGCGATTCCAGGAGGGCCGGGATGTGCAGTTCCCTCAAGGGCATATTGTTCAACCCCTCGTCGCACAGGTTGAACACATAATCGACTTGCCCCGCGAGGCTCATGAGATCCCGAACCAGCGTGTCGTGGTTGTGAAGATAAGTGAAGCGGTAATCGGAGTTTTCCTTCAACGCGGCTTTCATCTGGTCGATGGTGTAGAAATCGTCGTCGTCGAAAATCTGAAACGGCTTGAGGGCATCGGGTTTTTTGGGGTCGCCCAGAACCACGGCGACGTGTTTCTGGACCCGTTTGCGGCGGGCACGGAGGGGGGTCCAGTCTTTGCGGACGACGGCGGTGGTCAGGATCCGCTTCTCCATCATTCCCAGATCCTGCGCGCGCTGGGAATTGGGAGTGACCTGGCCGGGAAAGGTCACCGAACTGAACTTGGCCTCGGCCAGCAGGCGGGAAATACTTTCCTGGGTGTAGAGCCGTTCGGCGTAGAACTGGTCGGCAATGACCCCCTTTTCCACCTGAGTCACCACCTCCCGCGAAACCAGCCGGTCGCCGTCCAGAGAGAGCGACCGCTCGCGGCAGACGAAAAGGTCGTTGTCCAGCCACTCCCACGAGCGCGTCTGGAAATTTCGTTTCAGGAATTCCCCGTCTGCGATATCGAGCAGGATCCGTCCCCACGGTTTGAGAACCCGGCGCATCTCCTTGAGAACCTTCAAGTCGTCCTGCAACGATTCGAAATAACCGAAACTGTTTCCAAGGATCAGCACGGCGTCGAAGGTATCGGAAGCAAAGGGAAGCTTGCGCGCGTCGCCTTCCCGGAACTTGACGCCGATGCCCTCCGACCGCGACCGGTCCTTGGCTTTCTGGATCAGGTAATGGGACCGGTCGAACCCCGTTACGTTAAGAAATCCTCTTCGGGCAAATTCCAGGGAGTGCCGCCCCTGGCCGCAACACAGGTCGAGAATTTTATCCTGCGGCGACAATTTGAGGATGCCGATCACCTGGTCGATTTCAGAATGGGTGATTTTCTGGTCATCCACGACATCGGAATCGGTTTTGAGATAGAGAGAGTTGAAGATGCGGCCCCACCAGTCGGACGCCACGTGCTCCTCAAGGTTATACACGGGGCCCAGGGTTCTGATGCGGTCCTTGCCGTTTTTCATTTTTCCGTGACCGTTGCTTTCGGGAGTAGAAGATTTTGGTTTACTCATCTGGAATTTCCTTCGCGGACCGGGGACCATCGTGTCAGGAGGGACCCACAAAACAGATGGCCGGACCCAATTCATTTGGAGTAGAGGGGGAACCAACCGGAGAGCCCTGGTCCTCCGGTTGGTTCCTTGCCCGTTATCCCCGCCGGTCAAAGAAACCGGCAGGGCGTTGAACCGACTGCGAAAACCGGCAACGCCGGATTGTTAATTGGCGCTTTTATTGGCGTCCGCATTGGCCTTCGGGGCATCTCCCTTGGGTTGCTCCTGGCCTTCTTCCTTTTTCTCGACTTTTCCCTCGCCTTTATCTTCTTTCTTCTCGCCCTCGCCCTTTTCCTGAGTGACGGCTTCGTCCGCTACGATGATCGTTGCGGGTTGAAGGGAATTCTGCTCAACCGATTGCTCGGCAACGGGGGCGGAGATGATATTGGCATCATTCAAAGAGGTAGAAGCGAAAGCATTGGAAGAAAATGACAGAACAATTCCAACCAGCATGACAACAAAAAACGTGACGTTCTTTTTCATAATTGTTTGCGTACCTGAAAATGAATTTTGTTTGCTAACCCCGAAAGGGGAAATCTAAATTGGACTCGACCTTAACGAATCCTGCCGGAGGCCGCCAATTGGCAGGTGCCTTTTATATTCTCCTGGTTGTCCCTTAACTGTTATTCGACTGTTCTCCACGAACCTTCAAGCACACCGGTCCGACCCAAGGCAAACGGACCTTAATGCGTCCCATCCCTTCGCAACGGAAATTCGATCAAGATGCAGGCAACTCAATGAGGGGTGGTGTCGAAACGGCGAACCGTCTTCAGGATGATCCCTGACCCCGAAAACGGAGCGTCGGCGATTAGAGATCTCCCGTGGAGAAGAAAAAAATCTCCAATTTGTCCGTCATGGACATGGAGGTCTTGCGGTATCGGAAAATAACGGGAAGTGGATCCTTAAAATCGTCCATTTGGGCGGGAACCCCGAAGAAGGGAAGTTAAGAACATTTCGGGGAAGAAACCAGGGGGGTTCCCTTTTCTGGAAATGTTACTCTTAATTTTAACGTGCGCAAGATTTATTTTTAGCGGGTTAAAGGATTTTCAGGCCCTCCCCTTCCCCCCTCATCGGGTCGTCCGGTAGGGATAAATCGGGAACGGTTCCAACGGGAAAATCCTCTCCCCATCCCCGCTTCCACTCCTGGAACAAAAGGGAAATGAGAAACCCCCTCGCCGGATCAAAAGGCTTGATGGTATAGTAGAAAATTCCATCAACCCCGGCACGGGAACCTTCCCCGGCACCGATCAACCTATGACACCCTCACTCGAAAACCGGGAAGGCCTGACTTGGCCCAAGTTGTGGAGATTCCTGAGCCTTCCGTTTCGTCCCCACGCCCTCCGAACCTATCTTGCTGTCCCCCGGTTCGAGGACATTCCCATCGACCGGCTGAAGGCGGATGGGGTCAAGGGAATCCTGATCGACGCCGATGGAACCCTGGCTCCTCATAAAGCCACCCGGTTCCCCCAACCGGTGGTCGACCACGTCGAGCGAATGGTCCGGTCCGGCCTCAAAGTCGCCCTTTTCACCAATGCGGAGGATAACCGGTTCCTCCAGTTCGAGGGGGTGGCGGTGGTGCGCCAGGTGGAAGCCAAACCCGACCGGCGCGGATTCGAAAGGGCCATGAGAACCTATCTGGGTATGGACACTCCTGACCGGGTGTGCATGGCGGGGGATAATTACATCACCGACGGCGGCGCCATCGAGGTGGGGATGAAATTTATTCATGTCGATCCCCTGCCGGGTCCGGAGAATGCCATTCTGCACCTCACCCGGTCTTGGGCGTATTGGCTGGCCCGGTTTTATCACCCGGCCCCCTTTTCGGAGACCGCCAAAGGGGATTCCCTAATAGATTGATTTTTAATTAGTTATTTAATTTTTAGGTGGCGCGTCACAAAATTCTGTTTACTTCCAATGAAATATGAGAATAATAGATTCTTACTTTTTCCCTAAATTCTTTGGCATGGCTCCTCCCCTGGCGGGAGACTGCGCTTTCAGGCGGTGATCATGGATACGTACCAAATTCGGGATTATTGCGAAGAAGCCCTGGAGATTGCCGACCAGTTCGGCCTTCATGCCGGTCTCTCCTTTTTGATTGGCGAGAAGTTTTGCCAGGAATTTTACAAATTCCGCCAATTGACCCGGAAGTTGAAATACCTGTATCCCGATCAAAACGACGAGCCCTATCCCGCGGAAAGTGCAAAACCCTTCCGGCTCAGTTACGTCCTTTCCTTAAACGAGAATTATCAGGGAGTGCTCGAACGCCTGCGCTTCCTGGAGGGCACGCTCAATAACTTCGTCGAGGAAATCGGGGACTGTTTTGACAAGGAAGATATTGAAGAATACCTGGCGTCTTACCCGAGACTCGGCTTCAAGGGAGCAGTGACCGAGGAGGACTGGAGGATTGTAAAGGACCTTCCCATGACGAAGGCCGACATACTTTCGGAAGTGGAGGATATCCTCCTCGTGGAAGACCTGAAAAAACTGTTCGTGCCCGATCGTTGAGTCTGCTCCGGCCGCGGGGTCAACCCTCCTGTCCCCGCCTTACCCCGCGCCATCCTGAGGAAATTTCGTGAAACCTCTACTCCGCCAGCGCACGAGACTTATTCTTGCCTTCATCATCCTTTGTGCCTGCACGTTTCTGATACTCTTTACCGGACCGGAGTTCAATTTTGCCCTTCAGGTGGTGATCACCTGTCTCCTGCTGTTTTTTCTGTTCTGGTTGATCACCTGACCCACCGGGCACCCTGGCTCCCGATCCTTAACGAAAAAACGCCACCCCCAAAGCCACCAGTCCCAGGCCCAGGGCGGCAAACGCCGCCAACCGAACAAGGCCCAGCGTGTTTTCCATCTGCGACTTCTGTTGCGCGAGGGCCGACTCCAATTCCTTGCGGATCTGGTCGGACATCCCCTGTTCCATGGATTTTTTCGCGTCCCGCACCTTTTCCCCGACCCTCTCGTCGAGCCCTGCGGCGGCCTCCTGGCTGAACCGCTCCGATTGTTTGCGCAATTCCTCGATCACCGCCTGCTGGTTTTCATCTTTCAGCCGGTCCATGCGTTTCTGGATCAGGTCCAGCCGCTCCTGGATCCATTTATCCAGTTTCGGTTCGATATTTTCCTGGACGCGCTCAAGAGAGTCCCGGGCGTTCAGGATCGCCTCGTTGATACTTTCCTCGATTTCTTCATCCAGGGCCTCCTTGCGGGAAGACACATGTTCCGTAAGAATTTCCAACTTTTCCCGCAGGTTCGACAACACCTCGAAATCGTCCTGAGCCCGCCGGATCTTGGCCTCCAGATCTTCCTTGGGAGTGCTCATGATTGAATCCTCAGATTTAAAATAGAAGGGAGAAAGCCCCGTTCGGCAAACGTTTCAGCCCTGTTCCTCGCTTAGCAGGAGAACCGCTTCCGAAAGGTTCCCCCCCGTTCCTCGTTATTCTCTCCAGTATGCCCCAAAGACAGTATGGGCCAAACAATAAATTCCAGTTTTTAGTGGAAGGGCTGGATCGCCCCGCCGCCAAAGCGGCTCGCAAGCACGGGGGCGGGAATTCAGCTTGGGAAGGTTTAATGCCGGAGTTATGTATAGCTCTCTTCAAGGACCTGGACGAGCGAGGATATTGATTTCCTTTCTATTTAATATTATATTGAAATACAAGGAGTTATAAATGGAATCCCAGATCCTTGAGTTTCAAAAATATCTGCAGGGGGAGAAAAACGCTTCCCCGCATACGGTTTCAAATTATCTCCTCGACCTCCACCAGTTCGAGGCGTTTCTCAAAGATTCGGGCCATGCCTGCGAAGGGGGAAAAATTTTGCTGGAACGGATCGATCGCCTCGCGATTCGATCCTTTCTCGCCCACCTGTACGACCGGGCCATGAGCGGAGCCAGCATGAGCCGCAAACTGTCCACCTTGAGCGCCTTCTTCCGCTTCCTGTGCCGGGAGGGATACTTGACGGGAAACGTCGCCAAGACCATTCCTCTGCCGCGCAAGGTCCAAAAGCTTCCTGCCTTTCTCTCGGTGGACGATATGTTCCG
>PCWF01000213.1:5893-11200 GCA_002796165.1 Nitrospinae bacterium CG11_big_fil_rev_8_21_14_0_20_56_8 | reverse complement strand
AAAGTCGGCCATGGCTTGTGCGCGAAACCGCAGGGTGGGGCCGTCCATGAGGAAATTTCCGGTCGTGAGAATCCCGTCTTTGATCGCGAAATCGCCGCCGATCCGGTCATAATTCAACCCCTCCTTCCGGGCGGTAATGAGGGTATGGGGATTGAGCAGTTTGAGCACCGACTCCAGCAGGCCCAGTTGCAACAGCCCGCCATCCAGCAGGTCGAGTTTGAAGCCGCCGTTCGCATCCCGCAGGATCGCATTGACCGTGGGTTTTTCCCCCCGGTTTTGGGCTTCGTGAAAACTTTTGAGTCCGCCGGCGAGATGTCCTTCCAGATTGACCTGCCCCGATACCGATTCGGGGAGCCAGTCCCGGCCTTCCAGTTGGTGGCCCGAAAATTTGAGGGAATAGGTGGAGTCGGCAGGAAGGAATTGACCCGACATCAAAAGGGTTCCATGGTTGGGCTCCCATTGTGTTTCTGCGATTTCGATCTTCTCCGGCGTGACCCGGAAATCGGCCGCCATTTTCTTGAATGCGATTTTTTTTAGATGGGCCTGCTCCAGAACCAGGGTTCCCTGAAACCGGGCCGGGATCGAGGGTTGCTTCACCTCCAGCGTGATTTTGTCGGCACCGTACTGGGTTTGCGGGTAGCCCAGGAAAAGATTGGTGGCCACGAGGTTCCCCTTCAGGTTTAGGCCGTCCAAGGGGGCATCGGAGGGGGGGAGGGGGCCATCCAGGTGGATTTCCCCCGAAAGCCGTCCCGCCGTGGGAGTAAAATCGTTGTCCTCTTTCGGTTTCAATTGCGCCAGATCCGCCCGGTCCAGTTCGACGAGGGTGTTCAAATACACCGGTTTCCCGTCCGCCGCGAGGCCGGTCTCGCCTTTACTTTTGATCCAGCCTTCCCCCACAGCGGCTTCCAGCGAATGATTCACCCGGTTGGCCTTCCAGTTTCCCTGCCCCTCGATCTGGGTCATCCCCAGGGTACCCTGGGGAAGGTTCAAGGTGAGGGAATCGGCGTTAACCGACAGGTTTCCGGTTCCGTGTTGCAGGAGAGTGGAAAGATTGTGGACCTGTAGCAGGGGCACCTCGGTGTGAACCATGACCCGATTCAAATTCCCGGCGACCTGGTTTTGCAGAAGAGTTTGCGTTTCGGCCGGGATCAAGGAGCCCAATTCAAGTAAATCTGCAAGTGCGAAAGGGTCGCTCTCAACTTCGGCTTCGAGAAGCGGGGATTTCCCCAGAAGGTCTTTTCCTTCCATGTGTCCATGCGCCGCCAGTTTATCGTGGCGGATTTCAAATGTGTCCACCCGCAGGTCCATCTTGTTTTCGGGGGAGCGGTGGACGGAGATGCGGGTTGAAACGTCGATGGAAACGTTCTGTTCCGCGTTTCCCGATGCCGCAACAAGGATCACCCGTCCCTGGGTGACGGTTATGTTTTCCAGGTTCAACTCGGTTTTTTTGAGAGCGTGCTGTACGGTTTTGAACCTGAATTGCTCGGGGGTCAGTTTTTCAGGGGTTTTTTCGGACGTGGATTCGGCCGGCGTTTCCGGAGCCTTGGGCGCGGGGTAGATCTGAACCACGGGTTTGACCAGGGATGCACTTTTGACCCGCACCTTTTTTTGCAGGAGGGGGATCAATTCGACATCGAGGAACAGGGTTTCCAGGGAAAACAGTTGGCGGTCCCGATCCGGGGTATAAATCTTAAGCTCGCGGCACTCCAGATCCAGACCGTGCCAAAGACTCAGGTTGAGTGAACCGATCTCCACGGCGAGACCGGTTGCGCGGGACATCCCCTCGGCGATGGGCCCCCGGTAGGAGTTGACCGGGATCAGGTACAGGGCCAGGACGAGCAGGGCCGCCAGGATAAAGAGGCCGCCAAACAGGACCTGAAACCGCTTGCGGGGCCGTTTGCGGGGAGGACCTGGGAACAGGGGTGGAAACGATGGATTTTTATTTTCCGTAGCGGCCATGGGGTCCTCAAGTCCGGGCTGATTTCCGCCGATGGATGAAATGTATAATAATCCAATAAATCAAAAGGTTTTGGCGGACAGGAACGATCGTGAAGTCCCTTTCGGTTATGTTAGAATTAATTAGATAAGATCCAAAGGAAAAATTTTGATGAAAATATCGGGGCGAGGTCGTTTTTTCGTACTTCTCGCGGTTTTTTTGGGGCTTTCTGCCTGGTTGTTGAATTCCGGTCAGCTTACTTTTTTGACCAGGGGGCTGAAAGGGTTGACCGGAGGGGGAGGAAAACAGAATAAACTCAAGGCCGAAGATTTTGATTTCGAGCTGGTGCAAAAACGGGATGTGCACCAGAAAGTTCTTGCGACGGGAACCGTGACGTTGAAGACCGGCGCGGAGGTAAAGATCGGGGCCCGGGTTTCCGGCCAGTTGCAGGAGTTGAAGGTCAAGATCGGCGATTATGTGAAGGAAGGGGATACCATTGCCGTCATCGAGCATGAGGACATGGCGGCGCGGGTTTCCCGCCTGCGCGCGGAGCTTCTGGAAGGCGAAGCGAGCCTGGAGAAAATTGTCCAGGAAGGCCCGCTCGAGGTCAACAAGGACCGAGCCGAGATCGAGCAACTGAACACCCAGCTTCGGCTGGCGGAGAAAATGTTCAAGCGCAACACCGAGTTGAACGAGAAGGGAGTGGTCTCCGACACGGTGGTGGATCAGGCGCTCGAAGAGGTGGAAGTGCTCCAGTCCAAGATCAAGCTGTCGCAGGAGCAGTTGAAGCTCCAGCAGACCCAGGTGAAGATGGATGCTCAACTGGCCAGGGCCCGGGTCGAAAGAGCCCGTGCCAACCTGATGGAGGGCGAGACCCAATTATCCTATGCCACCATCAAAGCTTCCATGAGCGGCATCGTGGCCTTCATTTCCACCCAGGAGGGGGAAACGGTGGTGGCCAGCCTCAGCGCGCCCACCTTTGTGAACCTGCTGGATCTTAGCAAGCTGGAGGTGACCACCTACGTCGACGAAACCGATATTGGCCGCGTCAAGATGGGACAACAGGCCTTGTTCACCGTGGACACCTACCCGGAAAAATTTTTCAAAAGCGTGGTTCGCGAAATCCATCCCAAGGCCGTGATCAAGGACAACGTGGTCAACTACGAGGTCATCCTGGAAATCGACAAGGAGGCGATCCAGCTTCTTCGGCCCGAAATGACCGCGAACGTGGTGATCACCACCGGCGTTCACAAGGACGTGCGGGTCATTCCCAAGCGGGCGGTCAAGCGGGAAGGAAAGAAAACCTTCGCCGTGGTGCGGGAGAGGGATAAGCTGGTGGAAAAGACCATCGAAACCGGGTGGAGGGAAGATCAGGTGATCGAGGTGACGTCGGGCTTGAACGAAGGGGAACAGGTGGGTCTGCCGAAGAAACCCGAATTGGGCGAAAACGGAAACAAGGGGCCCGGTGGACCAGGCAGACGGCAATGAACCTGATCGAAATGCGGGATATCAGCAAGGTGTACAAGAACGTGGGTTTCGAAACCCGGGTCCTGAAGGGTGTTTCCCTGCATATTCAGAAAGGGGAGTACGTGAGCATTATCGGGCCTTCCGGCGCGGGGAAGAGCACCCTCATGACCATCATGGGATGTCTCGCCCAACCGACGAGCGGAGTTTACATCCTCGATGGGGAAGAGGTCGAGGAACTCAACGACCGCGAGTTGTCCAACATACGCAACGAGAAGATCGGGTTTGTGTTCCAGGCGTTTCACCTGTTGCGGGGGGTAACCGCGTTCGATAATGTCATGATGCCGCTCCTGTATTGCCGCAAACCCCCCAAAGACGCGAAGCGGATCGTTGAAGAAGTTCTCGACAAGGTGGGACTGGGTCACCGGATGCATCACACTCCCGGTCAGTTGTCCGGCGGGGAGCAACAGCGCGTGACCATTGCCCGATCCCTCGTCAACGATCCGCGGATCATTCTGGCCGACGAACCCACCGGCAACCTCGATTCGAAGAATGGGGCGGAGATCATGAAGTTCCTGGATCAGTTGAACCGGGAAGGACGCACCATCATTATCATCACTCACGACCCGACCGTGGCCAACCATGCCCGCCGGGTGCTGACGATCCGCGACGGGCAGATCGTTTCCGACCATGCGAATATTCCGCAATCTCAAGCAGGCGCTGTTGGGGCTTCTGCGTCATAAGGGCAACACGGTGCTGATGACCCTCGGGGTCATCATCGGCATCGCCTCGATGACGGTCATCGTCTCGATTGGCGAAGGAACCAAGGGTAAAGTGCTCGACCGCATTACCGAAATGGGGTTCGGGCCCGACTCGTTCTCCGTGCTGGCCGGGGGAGGCCGCCTGTTCTTCCCCAAGTCGCAGAACGTCACCAGTCTGACCCTGGAGGATGCGGATGACATCGCCGCCCTGGCCTCGGTGCGCCTGGTCGTTCCCCACCAGCGGGAAACCATGCGGCTGGTGTACCGGGACCAGAACACCAGCACCCGCGTGTACGGGGTCACCCCCGATTGGATCCTTTCCCGCGGATGGAACCTCTGGGACGGCCGGTTCCTGAACGCCGACGACATGCGGCGCAAGACCCGGGTCATCGTGTTGGGCGCCACTCCCGCCAAAAAACTCTTCCCGCGAGAGGTTGACCCCATTGGCAAGGAGATCCGCTTGGGCCAGGTGTTCTTCGAGGTGGTGGGTCTGCTTGAGGAAAAGGGGCTCACCGAAAGCGGGTATGATCCTGACGACCGGACCTTGATCCCCCTCAATACGTCCATGTCCCGGTTGTTCAATAAAACCTACCTGCACAGCATCAAGGTCATGGCCCTGAGTCCCTCCCTGGTATCCAAGACCATGCTGGATGTGACGCAACTTTTGCGGAGGAACCACGGCCTGTCGCCGATCGCCGCGGACGACTTTCGCTTCATCACGCCCGAGGGCATCATGGAATGGGTGACCCAGTCCGCGCAGGCTCTCAACCGGATGTTGGTCCTGATTTCCACGGTCTCCCTCCTGGTCGGGGGGATCGTCATCATGAACATTCTCCTGGTTTCCATTCGCGAACGAATCCGCGAGATCGGGGTTCGGCGGTGTTTCGGCGCCCGGCGCTCCGACATTATTTCCCAGTTCCTGTTCGAGTCGATTTTTGTTTCCCTCCTGGGGGGGATGCTGGGAGTAGGTTTGGGACTCGGCATTTCCATCGGACTGCAAAATTTCAGCCCCATTCCCACTCGCGTCACCTGGGAACCCTTTGCCCTGGCCTTGTTCTTTTCAACCCTGGTCGGGCTGGTCTTCGGAATTCAGCCCGCGAGGAAGGCGGCCTACCTGAATCCGGAAGAGACGCTTCGGTGATGTTG
>PCWF01000213.1:0-5885 GCA_002796165.1 Nitrospinae bacterium CG11_big_fil_rev_8_21_14_0_20_56_8 | reverse complement strand
AAAATTATGCCCGTCCGGATTGAAACGGATTTTCTAAATGGGACCGCCGGGAAAGTTGCCGCGTCGTGATTTTTAACTACAGTTTGGAGTAAAACCGATCGGGTCGATCTTGTGAATTTCCTGCCGTCGTTCAACATTTCCATCATGGCGCTCAAGTCGCATAAGATGCGCACGTTTCTCGCTTCGCTCGGGGTGGTGATCGGGATCGCGTCGGTAATCATCATGGTTTCGATCGGCCGGGGTTCGGAGAAAGAGGTCATGGACGTGATCGAAAACATGGGACAAAACCTGATCACGGTCAATGCGGGGGAAATGAAAATTCGTGGGGGCCGGCCCCGGTTTGAAGGCAATGTGACGACCTTGACTTCCCGCGATGCAAACAAAATCGCCGAGGAAGTTCCCGGAGTGGAGATGGCGGTTCCCTTCGAGTACAAGCAGATGCAAGTCAAATTCGGGAACTCCGTCACCGATACCTCCGTGGGGGGATCCACCACGGCCTTTATGGCCGTGCGAAATTACAGCCTGGCCGTCGGCCGTTTTTTCGATGACCGCGAAGTTAAAACCGGCAACCGGGTTGCGGTGATCGGGCAGACCACGTTGAGAAACCTGTTTGGCCACGAGGACCCGCTGGGACAAATCATCCGGATCAAGTCGGTCCCCTTTCAGGTCATCGGGGTCTTCGACCCTAAAGGTTTGGACACCAACGGTCTGGATCAGGACGATTTGGTGGTCATCCCGTTCACGACTCTGATGCGCCGGGTTTTGAACCAGACCCACATCACGGCGATTTATGTCCGCGCCGTCTCAAGGGGGGATATTGCGCCGGTTACCGCGTCGGTCGGCCGCTTGTTGCGGGAACTGCACAAACTTCCCGAGGAGAAGGCGGACGATTTTACCGTTATCAGTCAACTCGATCTGGAAAAATTGAAAGGTGAAACTTCCCGGTTATTCACCCGCCTGATCGTCGGTGTAGCGGCCATTTCATTGGTGGTTGGGGGGATCGGGATTCTCGCGGTCATGCTTATATCGGTCAAGGAGCGCACCCGGGAGATCGGGGTTCGGCGCGCGGTCGGCGCTACGAAGGGACATATTATCCGGCAATTTTTGATCGAATCCGTTCTGATCGGTATCCTGGGGGGAGGCGTCGGGGTGATGGTCGGGGTTGGAACCACATGGGTACTGCAACGATGGGGCCATTGGACGCTGATCCTGGAACTCTGGTCCGTGGGCATCTCGTTTGGCGTTTGCCTGGTGATCGGGATCGTATTTGGTTTGTTCCCCGCCTTCCGTGCTTCCAAGCTGGATCCGATGGAAGCCCTTACGGTGGAGTGAGAAAACAAAAAGGCCGACGCCCCTGGGGGACACCGGCCTTTGAATGGCTTGTGGTTGGAACCGTTGCAACGGTTTAACGGCCCGCCTTACGGCGGAAAACTCAGAAACCGAATCCGCCGTGGTTTGCGGCTACCATGCACGCCAGCATGGGCAAGGAGAGCCAGGCGTTGGTGCGGCTTGCCAGAAACGCATGCCGCTTGGCTTTATTCAGCGCATCCCCTTCCAACGCTCCCGCGATGATCTTTTTCTGGTTCGGCCAGATGATGAACCAGACGTTACCTGCCATGATAAGGCCCAGGAACATTCCGATCATGATTTCCGGACTGGGAATTCCCTGAAGGGTACCTCGTCCGGCAACGTAATAAGCGATGCCGGTGATGACCGTCCAAAGGGCGGCATGACGGAACAAGAAAAGAGCTTTCGGCAGGATGATCTGCGTGTACGGTTTGGCCGCGCCCGCTTCAGTCATTTTGGGCATGGACTGAACCTGGACGAGATTAAAAAAGTAAAGCAAACCGATCCAAAGAATTCCAAACAAGACGTGAAGAAATTCGAACACCCACATTTTTGTTTTCGTGCCCCTTTCTTAATTTGAGTTATAGGTTGGTTGAGGGAACCTTGATGATTGGCCCGATTGGAAAGTCGCTTAAATTCCCGCTTCTATAACATAATTGTTGGTTTGGATGGTAAACGAGGGCGGGAGGATTCAAGTTTCCGGTAAATTTTTGTGTTGTGTGGGAAAGTTTGCCCGGAAGGCCATTCAAAATGGATTTAGAGATCAACCCCTCCCATACGGTGTTAACTTCCCGAAGTTCAAATTGTTACGGTACATTCTAACGCATTTTCCCCGCGGGGGAACGGTTTTTTGTGATTATTTGGGATAAAACCTGACGGTTTGAAATAAATTGGCTAACGATTCAACAGAATCTTCATTCAGGTTGAGGGATGGTGGTTTGCCGTGCGCCGGTGGAAATTATTTTTCGGGTTTCCCATGGAATCCAACGGAAGATGTTGAACGCGGGGGAGTCCCGCGGCGGGAAGAAAAAAAAGCAGGCCGTCGTCTCCGGTTTGGGAAATTCAGTTGTTGGAAATCAGGTAGATCAGCAGAGCCAGGGCACCGAGGTTGAACAGGAGGAGAAATATTCCCCATTGGGCGGGAAAGACCACCCGGGGTTTCAGAGGAGGAGGAAGAAAATGGCGGGTGGACGGGTCCGAATGCAGGGTGTGTTGCTCTTCGAGTTCGCGGTGCCGGGCCGCAAGACGGGCGTTTTGTTGTTGCAGTTTTTCAATTTGGTCGCGCAATTGAAGGCGTTCCACTTTCAGCGCCTTGACCTTCTCTATTTCCCGCTTCAACGCTTCCTCGGGACCCAGGGTCGTTCCCCCATCCTCAAAAGCATCGTCCCATCGATCATCCCCGCTCATGGTGGACTCCTGTAACGCAACACCCTTTATCGATGAAAGAATTCTCCGCTGGCCCGCTTCAGCCGCGCCAATTGGGCTTCCGAAAGTTCCACTTCTCCAGCCGCGGCGAATTGCGATACCTGCTCCGGCTTGCGGGAGCCCACGATTAAGGTGATGACGCTCCAGTTGTTGTCAATTCCTTTACTCCGTTTGTATTTCATGGGCCGGATTTTGAAGGAGACTCGATCAGGTTTTCGGTTCTTCGTCCTCGGGGTCATCGTCGTCGCTTGAGCGGCAGATGACGAAAAAACCGACGATCAACAGGGCGCTGGCGATCAGGGTCAGAAAGATGTCCATCGCCGGACTCTCCTAAAACGGTTTCAGGGTGGCCAGGTAGATCATCCCGGCGCCGATCAGAAAGATCGGAATATGCACCATCATGGCGTATTTTTTTGGGAACACGTCTTTTTCGATCTGTTTTCCATTCAGGATTCCGAAGACGATCAGGAGCAGGAGGAGAAACAGTTTGACGTACAGCCAGCTTCCCTTGGAGAAGGCCCCGGTGTGGATCGCCAGGTAAAGGCCCGAAAGGAGGGTGACCGCAAGGATGGGATAATAAATGAACTTGTGAATCCGGCGCTGAACGAATTGCACCCCGGCAAGCTCTTCCCGTGTTTTCAACCGGAGACGAATCACCACGGAGAGGGATTGAAGAAACAATGTGCCCACCACGAGGCACATGGAAATCAAATGGAGGGTGAGGAAGAAATTTTTCATAAAGTTCCGGAACTTGCCGGATGCGCCTAGTACTTGGTTGCAAAAATAAGTAACCATAAGGATTTAGCCCTTCGACAGGCTCAGGGCGACAAAATAGTTGTCATGCTGAGCTTGTCGAAGCATGACTATTGGCTATGAACTTTTGCAACCAAGTACTAGGCGCGCTCCTCCACGGGCGATCCCGTTTCCGATTTCCAGTAAATCCGGCTCGAAACCACCAGCGCCATGCCGATACCGCAATAGATGGCGCCCACGACAACATAACCGCCCAGATACCCGTTGAAGCTTCTGAGCAGAAAGCCCAGCAACATCATGGCGGCGATAAAGCCGTAAAAGGGTTTGGCAAAAATGTGATGGATTTTCAGCGGTCCGGGAAGGGTTTGAATACGGTTTTTATTTCTCCGGGCCGTTCGGGTCAATACGAAGTGTCCCTTGGCCCCTCCAAGGAGAATTCCCGCCGCTACGGAAATGGCGATGGCCGCCAGGGTGGCATGCTGTTCTTCAATCGCGAGTTGATACAGCAAAATTCCCCGCAAAATGAGAAACGTGCCGATGACCCCCCAAAGCCCACCTGCAATTTGAATGAGTCTGTTTTGCGTCATGGAATAAGAGAATATTTGTATTGTTGGTTAAGATGTACGAAATTCCCAAAGGTTTTAGGACTTCTAAAATTTTACCATTAAAAATCGGAAATTAAAAAAGTTTGATAGGGGATCCCCGGATCGTCGCGGGAAGGTCAGGGCAGGTCGGAGTTTTTTGAGTCGGGGATCCATTTCCCGCGGACCGGCCGAACGGCCATTCTCCCGGTCTTGCTTTTGAACAGGGACCGGACCTCCCCATTTCGGAAATCGAGAATGTAGCTGTCGTTTCCGGTTATCCCTTCTTGGGTCCAGGTTGTCGGCAGGGAACCCTCTGGAAACACAGAGGGCAGTTGAATGTCCGATCCGTATTTGTCCTTGTTGGACGCCTCGGGAACCAGAAGCGTCAGGGCTTCCTCCCGGGTGGGCAGTCTCCAGTCGTTGTATCCCCCCAGTTTCAGGTCGCATTGGCGGCGGGCGTGTTCGATGGCCTCGTCCCAGGTGACCCACTTGGCCTCGCTTTGCCAGGAGTCTTCCCGGCACCAGGTCAACCCGGTCCGGGTGTCCTGGATGGTACCATCCTTTGCATCGGTAAATCGTGGGACGTCGGCCATAGGGATTCAGTTGGATGGGATATTCTGGGGAACGGCGTCGATTCCCAGTTTATCCAGGCGTTGTTTGAGGGACTCCAGGTCGAATCGCGGCGGAACTCCAAACTGGTCGGGACCCAAAATACTGTCGAAGGAGCGCTTCAGCAGGAAATTGGAAAAGGCGATGAGAGGAGTGCGCCGCAGAATTTTCCGCACCGTTTTCCGGGAGATCTTGACGGGCGCGTCCGAGGTCAGCAGGGCCGGGTTATTATGAAGCACGGCCACGGTTTGCAACGCCATCCACAAGGGCCAGATGCAGAACAGGCGCAGGGCAATCTCGGTGCGGGGAATGGCCAGGGTGAACTTCAGCGCGTCCTGCAGGTGCCCGGTGGTCTTGAGTAGCAGTTTTTCCATGATCTCCAGGTTATGGTCGATGTTTTTCGCGGACTGAAAATCCTCCAGCGTCATACCTTTCTCCAGTATGAAACTCTGCGGAACATAGGACCAGCCCCGGCTTTGATCGACCACAACGTCTTTTGAAATGTTGGTCATTTGCAGGCCCAGACCAAAGGAAACGGCGGTTTGCTTCATCGTTTGGCGGCATTCGGTTGAAATATTCGGGAGTTGCGTCAGGAGCAGGTTGCAGAGCATTTCCCCTACCACCCCGGCGACGAAATAACAATATTCCTCGAGTTCCTGTTCGTTTTTCAACGGAGTGAGGCGGGAAAAATCAAACCACTGTTGAAAATAAGCCATGCCCTTGGCCATACGAACGACGGAAGGGACGATCTGTAATTTATGTTCCTCCGGAAGGGAATCGAACACGCGGAAGGCGCGGGGAATATTGTTCAACAGGTCGAGGTCGCTCGGGGAGCCGTCGACGACCTGGCATTCCCGTACCCAGGATTCGAGGCCCGCATCCCTGGGGCCGCGAGTTTCCAATAAATCGGCGAATTCGCCCAGCAGGCGGATCTTGATTTGCGGGTCCAGCAGGGAAGCGTCTTCGACGGTGTCGATGGTGCGGCAGAAAAGGTAGGCCACGAGGACGCTCCGATGGAGCTCCCCGCGAAGGACTGAAATATTTAAAGCAAAGGTGCGGCTGACCTTGGGAAGGGTGTCGACGCAGTATGTCCAATCTTCCATCGGGTCGATGGGTCCTTTTCAACAGGGAGGGGGGAGGTTTCCTCCTCCCGGTACCGGAGCGTGC
>PCWF01000067.1:6875-15917 GCA_002796165.1 Nitrospinae bacterium CG11_big_fil_rev_8_21_14_0_20_56_8 | reverse complement strand
GACCACGATGATTTCGTCCGGCTTCATTTGAGGAGCCATTTTCACGATATGCGCGATGGCGTGAGCCGACTCCAGGGCGGGGATGATTCCCTCCTGACGCGACAGCAACTTGAATCCTTCCAGCGCCTCCTCGTCGGTGATGGTGACATACTGGGCGCGGCCCGTATCGCGGAGATAACTGTGCTCCGCCCCGACTCCGGGATAATCGAGTCCGGCGGAAATCGAATGTGCCTCGCGCACCTGGCCATCCTCGTCGTGCAGAAGATAACTCATCATTCCGTGCAGAACCCCGCTCCTCCCATGGCTCAGCGAAGCGCCGTGCTTGCCGGTTTCGATGCCGAGTCCCGCGGCCTCCACCCCGATGAGACGCACGTCAGGCTGGCCCACGAAGGAATAAAACAATCCCATGGCGTTGCTTCCTCCTCCCACGCAGGCGACGCAGGCGTCGGGCAGACGTTTCTCCACTTCAAGAATCTGCCGGGTGGCCTCTTCGCCGATGATCTTCTGGAACTCCCGCACCAGCATGGGATAGGGGTGAGGTCCGACCACCGAGCCGATGATGTAATGGGTGGTTTCGACAGTCGTGATCCAGTTGCGGATCGCCTCGCTGGTGGCGTCCTTCAAGGTCCGGGTGCCCGAACCCACGGGCGTGACCTTGGCTCCCAGAAGCCGCATGCGGAACACATTGAGCGCCTGCCGCCGCATATCCTCTTCTCCCATGAACACTTCGCACTTGAGGCCAAACAGGGCGGCGGCGGTGGCCGTGGCCACGCCGTGCTGTCCCGCGCCGGTCTCGGCGATCACCCGTTTCTTCCCCATGCGCAGGGTCAGCAGGGCGCTCCCGATCGTGTTGTTGATCTTGTGCGCGCCGGTATGGGTGAGGTCTTCGCGCTTCAAATAAATCTTCGCGCCGCCCAGGTGCCGGGTCAAATTGGCGGCAAAATACAAGGGTGTGGGACGGCCCACATACTGTTTCAGGTAATATTCCAGATCGGCCTTGAATTTCGGGTCGGTCTTCGCCTCGGTGTAAACCCGCTCCAGGTCTTCCAGGGCAGGCATGAGGGTTTCGATGACATATCGTCCCCCGAAGGTACCGAAGTGCCCGGTCTGATCCGGCAAAAGGGATTCCTGGATTTTCGACTCCATTACTGACTCCTAAATTCGCACCGCTGTCATGAAAGCATCTATCTTCGCCGGATCCTTGATCCCGGGAGACTTTTCCACTCCGGAACATACATCGACTCCGAAAGGCCGCACCTGGCGGACCGCCTGATGCACGTTGGAGGGGGTAAGCCCGCCCGCCATGATGATGGTGCCGAGCTTCTTCGCCCGATGCACCAGGTTCCAGTCGAAGGTTTTTCCCGTTCCCCCCTGCTCCTTGTCCGAATACGAGTCGAGCAGAAAGGCGCTGACGTTGTAATCTTCCATCGAGTGCAGGGATTCAAGATCCTTCACCCGGATGGCCTTGATGACCTTTTTGCGGATCCTGCGGCAAAAGGCCGGGCTTTCCTCGCCGTGTAACTGCACCGCATCGAGCCGGCAGGTGTCGGCGATCCGGTTCACCCGGTCGGCGGTCTCGTTCACGAACACCCCCACCGTTTGAACCAGGGGTGGAAGCTGGGCGATGATCTTCTTCGCCTCCGCCGGGGCGATATGTCGCGTACTCGATTTGAAAAATATAAAACCCACCGCATCGGCGCCGCGGAGAACCGCCAACTGGGCATCCTCCAGCCGGGTCATCCCGCAAATCTTAACCCTCACCCACGGACGGGAACCGACGTCCATCGCCACGCTCCAAAACGAAATGATATTACGTCCGACAACGTTTTTTCACGCCACTCCAAACCGGTCGTCCGGGTCCCGGCCCAGAAGGTCGGTCAGTTTGGCGGGGATGTCCTTCGCCGTCATCAGGCTTTCCCCGATCAGGAATGCATGCGCCCCCAGGCTCTCCAATTCGCGGATCTCCGGACGGCCGTGAATACCGCTCTCACACACCAGAATGAGGTTCGGGTCCGCCTGGCGCGCCATCGGGATGAGCCGACGCGCGATTCCCAGATCGGTTTTGCCGCAGGTCAAATCGCGGTTGTTGATGCCGACGATTTCCGCCTGAGCGGTCAGGGCCTTTTCCAGGTCCCGCTCGTCATGCGTCTCCACCAGCGCGGGCAGTCCCATCTCCCGTCCCAGGGCCAGAAGATCCCCCAGTTGATTCTTGTCCAGCCACGTGGCGATGAGCAGAAACCAGTCGGCTCCGAACGCCCGGGATTCGTAAACCTGATATTCGGAGAAAATAAAGTCTTTCCGCAATAAGGGCAAGTGGGCATTTTGGCGCACCCGGCAAAAAATGTCCAGACTGCCGCCGAAATACTTGTTTTCGGTCAATATCGAAAGCGTCGCCGCCCCATGCGCGGCGTAAATTTTTGCAATATCGACCGGGTCCAAATCGTCACGCAAAACCCCCTTGAACGGAGTTCTCAGCTTGATCTCCGCAATGATTCGGGACGGGGGATAGGCGCGCAGGCACGTTTTGACATTTCGGGGCGCCGGTTCCTGGCGGATCCGGCCTTTCAATTCCGTCAGCGGGGTGTTCCGCTTCGCGCTATCGACCTCGTCCTTTTTGTCGGAAAAAATCCGGTCCAAAATCGTGCTCATGATTTCCCCTGAGAGATCCGGACCAAGTGTTCCAGTTTGCTACGAGCCGCACCGGAATCGATGGATTCCCGGGCCAGTTTCAGTCCTTCATCCAGGGACGGGGCCTTTTCCGCCGCCACAATGGCCGCGGCGGCGTTCAACACCACAATCTCCCGGCAGGGTCCCGGATCTCCATTCAATATCCCCTCGAGGATCCGGGCGTTCTCTTCCGGCGTGCCGCCCCGGAGATCCTCCATCGTACAGAGGGGCAATCCCAGGTCCACCGGATCGAGCGTGTACTCCCGGATCTCTCCCCCAATCAATTCGCAAACGTCGGTCTTGCCGGTGAGGGTGATCTCGTCCAGCCCGTCTTCTCCGTGAACGACAAAGGCGTGGAGGCACCCCAGGTCGCGAAGCACCGAAGCGATGGGATGCACCCGCTTGCGGTCGTACACTCCCACAACCTGCGCGTGGGCTCCGGCGGGATTCGTCAGCGGACCGAGCAGGTTGAAGAGGGTCCGGAATCCCAGTTCCTTCCGGACCGCGGCGGCGTGGCGCATGGCGCCATGGAGCATCGGGGCGAAAAGGAACCCGATCCCCACCTCCTGCAGGCAGGTTTCCACGATGCCGGCCTCGGCCTCGATGTTGACCCCCAGCGTGCGCAGGACGTCGGCGCTCCCGGACCGGCTGGAAACCGCCCGGTTTCCATGCTTGGCCACCACGATCCCCGTTCCCGCCACGGCAAACGCGGCGGCGGTGGAAATGTTAAACGTGTCCGCCTCGTCCCCGCCCGTTCCACAGGTGTCGACGATGGGCTCGACGGAAACTTTGAGGCGTACGGCTTTTTCCTTCATCACCCGCGCGGCCCCGGCGATTTCGGACACCGCTTCGCCCTTCATGCGCAGGGCGGTCAGGAACGCTCCCAACTGGGAGCTTTCGGCCTTGCCATCCATAATCTGGGTCATCACCGACACCATTTCATCCTGGGTGAGGTCCCAGCCGTTGATCACGGTATTGAGCGCTTCTGATATGTTCATGGCCTCCGGCAATCAGGCCGCCGTTTCCAAAAAATTCCGCAACAGGTGTTTCCCGCTGTGGGTCAGGATGGACTCGGGATGAAACTGGACTCCCACGACTGGCAACTCGCGGTGGCGAATCCCCATGATCTCCCCATCGTCACTCTCGGCGGTAATTTCCAGGCTCGGGGGCAACGACTCGCGCTCCAGGACCAGCGAATGGTACCGGGTCGCCTCGAAGGGATTGGGAAGGTCCTTGAACAAGGATTGACCGTTGTGGCGGATCATGGACGTTTTACCGTGCATCAGGCGCTTGGCCTTGATCACATGCGCGCCGAACGCCATGCCAACGGATTGGTGCCCCAGGCAAACCCCGAAAATCGGGACCTTCCCGGAAAAGTGACGGATCACCTCGACGGAGATACCCGCTTTCTCGGGGGTACAGGGTCCGGGAGAAATCACGATCTTTTCCGGCTTCATGCGCTCGATCTCCTCAATCCCGATCTTGTTATTGCGGAACACCCGGAGATCGGCTCCCAACTCGCCCAGGTACTGGACCAGGTTGTAGGTGAAGGAATCGTAGTTGTCGATCATCAGAATCATAAGGATAATCCCCGTTCGGCCAGCTCGATGGCTTTGAGCAACGCTTTTCCCTTATTCATCGTTTCTTCAAATTCTTTTTCGGGAACCGAATCGGCCACGATCCCCGCGCCCACGCCCAGGTATGCGGTCTTGCCGCGAATGAGCAGGGTGCGGATGGCGATGGCCGTATCCATGTTGCCGGTGAAGCTGATATAGCCGACGGCCCCGGCATAGAGTCCGCGGCAGTTGGGTTCAAGCTCGTCGATGATCTCCATGGCGCGGATCTTGGGGGCTCCCGACACGGTCCCTGCCGGAAAGGTGGCGCGCAGAACGTCGAAACAATCGTATCCTTCGCGAAGCCGGGCGCGGACGTTCGACACGATGTGCATGACGTGGGAATACCGCTCGATCACAAACCGCTGGTTGACATCCACCGTGCCGGTGCGGGCAATCCGCCCCAGATCGTTCCGGCCCAGGTCCACAAGCATGATGTGCTCGGCGAGTTCTTTTTCATCGCGCAACAGATCCCGTTCCAGGGCGATATCCTCCTCCTCGGTGGCGCCGCGCTTGCGGGTCCCCGCGATGGGCCGCACCTCTACCTGGTCGTCTTCGAGGCGAACGAGCACTTCCGGTGACGAACCGACCACCGTGAACTCGCCAAATTTCAGGAAATACATGTAGGGCGAAGGATTGATGGTGCGCAGAGCCCGGTAAATATTGAAAGGATTCTGGTCGATCTGGAATTTCAATCGCTGGGCCAGCACCACCTGGATGGCATCGCCTTCGTAAATGTAGTCCTTGATCTTGCGGACTGCGGCCTCGAAGTTTTCCTTTTTGAAATTGGACTCGATCTTCAGGGAGTGCGCCCTGCCGGTTCCGCCTTCCAGCCGGGCGAGGCTGGATACGTCCGCCCGCAGTTTTTCCTCCAGCGACTCGATTTTGTGTATGGTTTTGCGGTACAACCCTTCCAGGTCGCCATCTTCAACCAAAGCGTTGGAAACGATCTTGATTTTTTGCACCACGTTGTCGAACACCAGCATGGTGTCGGTAATCACAAACATGGAGTCGGGAACTTCCAGGTCGTCCTGGGCCTTTGAGGGCAACTCCTCGAAAAACCCAACCATGTCATAACCGATGAAACCCACCGCGCCACCGGAAAACCGCGGCAAGCCGTCCACTTTGACGGGCTTGTACCGGCTCAGCAGTTGTTTAAGCTCCATCAGCGGATTTTCCCCCTCGATCGTCCGCTTCTCGACTTTACCGTTTTGCGTCAGAGTCAGCTGATTGCCCTTGGTGCGAACAATGACCGATGGATCGCATCCGAGAAAACAGTATCGGGCCCATTTCTCTCCGCCTTCCACACTTTCAAGGAGAAAGGAATACTCGCCGGCGCCGATTTTCATGTAGGCGGAAACAGGGGTATCCAGATCGGCCAGGATTTCCTTGTAAACAGGAATCAGGTTGCCTTCCCGGGCTTTTTGCTTGAATTCGTCCAGCGAGGGGTGAAACATTTTGGTCAAATTAGAGATTTGCGAAGAGCAGGGGCGTCTTCCGCGTAGCGTATGAAAAAAACTTAAATTTCAAGGATTTAGTATCCAGACATTAACATTTTGCGCAAAAGGGTGTCAAGCGATTTGGGGGGGCGGAAGGCCCGTTTACCCGCCCTGCTCCCGGATTTTACATTATTTTTTGTCGGAAATCGTTATTTCCCTATCGGCGGTCAAACCTCCCCGGATCGGAATTCTTCCCCCAAATATGGAACATGACTAGTGAGGAGAGTTTAAATCAGTTATTCTATGGCTCATTTTGGTAAAACCCGACCCTAAGAGATCGCATGCGGAAATATTCGATACTGATCGTCGACGATGAAGAGCTCGTTCGCGCCACGGTGAGCTTGGATCTCAAAGAGATGGGATTCGAAACCCTGCTTGCGGCCAATGGAACGGAAGCCGTGGAATTGCTGAAACACCGTAAATTCGACCTGATCATCACCGACTTGATGATGGAAGGCCTGACCGGGTTGGATGTATTGCGGGAAGCCAAAAGGGTGCACGCAAATGCCCTGGTCCTGATTCTCACGGGGTACGGCACGCTCGATTCGGCCGTTCAGGCCATGCGGCTGGGGGCGGTGGATTATCTTCTCAAACCCGCACGGCGGGAAGAATTAAAGATACGGGTCACGCATTGCCTGCAAAAGCTTGAGTTGCTCAACACCGTGGAATTTTATGAGCGGGTGCTCAATATTTGTCCCCTCTGCAACCGCATCCGGGAAGCGGAATCGGAGGGCCAGAAACAGGAATGGGTCAATTTCGAGGTTTACCTGGGCCGGAAAACGGACATGGATCTTTCACACGGTTACTGCCCCACCTGCCTGAGCAAAGCTTTCGATGAGGTACAGGACGTCAAAAGGAAAATAATGACGGCCCGCAAACCAAAAGAGAACTCCCCTCACCCACCGGACCCCTAACCTTCCTCGATTTCCCGCCAGTCTTCGCCATTCCAGTGCAGGATCAGCCCATTGTCTCCCACGGCATAGACATTATCGTCGGACAATCCGCGAATGGCCGTGAGGTACTCCTGGGTGTTGGACTCGATCTGAGTCCATTGTCCGTCGTCGAGGTAAAAAATCATTCCCGCGTCGCCCACGGCGAATACCATTTCGGGCGAGGGACCCCAGACGTCGAGAAAAAACTCCATGGTGCGGGTCGGCATTTCCTGGATTTCGGATCCATTGAACCGAACGATGGCCCCTTCCGATCCGACGATGTAAATATCGTTCGGGCCAAACCCGTAAATGCCGTAGAACTCCGCGTTGGAGTTCAGGGTGAGGCGGACCCAAAGGTCGCCCTCCTTTCTCAGTACCAGCCCGTCATATCCCACCGCGTACATGGTGCCCTCGCGGCATCCCCACAGGCGGGTGATGTCGGTGTCGGTCCCGGTTTTTAAAAATTTCCATGACGTTCCGTCGTAGCGGAGGATTTTCCCGAGGCGGGAACAGGCATAGATTTCGTCGGCCCCCAGCCCCCAGATCCCGGTCATGGGGGGAAGTTTATCGGTGTCTTCGACGGCCCAGCCCTTGCCGTCATAGTGGAGGATGCGCCCATCGGTGGCAACGGCGTATACGTTGTCGGGGGCGCTTCCCCAGATTCCCTTGAACGTCCACCTTCCCTGGGTCTCCATCCTGGTCCAGTCTTTTCCGTTGAAATGCAGGAGGGTCCCCTCCGCCCCACCGACAAAAATATCGTCGGGAGTGAAGGCATAAATCGAAAGAAGATGGCTGTTGGTTATTCTGGCCATGAAGAACTCCCAGGGCGCGTCGGCCCTTGATAGTCGGAAGATAGATGAATCGTCAGAGGGACATATCGTGCCATCGATGGCCGTCGTAGCGGATCACACACCCGTTCTCCCCGACGGCATAGACACAATCGGAACGAAGCCCGCGCACCTTGGTCAGGTAATTTTCGGTACAGGAGGACATTGGGCTCCACCGGTTCCCGTCGAAATGCAGGATGGTGGCGTTGTCGCCCACGGCGAAAATATGGTCGGCGGCGCTTCCCCAGATGCTGAGCAGGTATTCTTCGGTCCCCGATTCCATGGGAGACCATTTCTCTCCGTCGAAATGCAGGATGGTGCCATGGGAACCGACGATATAAATATTTTCATCGCTGGTACCCCAGATCCCGTAGAGGGAGATTGTTTCATCGGCCAATTCATCCCGGCGCTCGAAGGCGGTGCCGTTGTAAAAGCGGTAAATCCCCTCCCCCCCCACGGTATGGACGGAATTGATATTCTGGCCCCACATGCCGAACAGGTCGTGAATGGTATTGGGTTCGCGGTACTGCCAATGCTCGCCGTCCCAGTACAGCATGCGCCCGCCAACCCCGAAGATGAACATATTGTTTTCATCGATCCCGAATGCGGAATTGAGGGAATCGTAATTGCCCGTATCGACCTGCTTCCACTCCTTGCCGTCGTAATGCAGGACCACTCCGCCGATCCCCACCGCGAAAATATTATCTTCGTGGGAAGCCCAGATCCCCATCAGGGGATTGCCGTTATCGGTCCGCACCGGAAGCCATTCCTCCCCGTCCCAATGCTGGGGAATACCGTCCTTGCCGACCACGTAAATGCCGTTCTCGTTAAAAACCCAAAAATCCAGAAGATCCGGCTTCTCACCGACAAACATAATCGAAATCCTTGCAAACGGGCCCGGAGCCCGGAAAAAGTTTACGATGCGGTAAACAGTCTATCACCAAACCGGTGCGTGCCAAACCCGCAAAGGCCAAAAGACAAACGGGGGCATTCGCTCTGCGCGAAGCCCCCGTTGGAGTCACCGGATTCATCCGGCGTCAGGCGTCTGGATTGAAGGTTCGAAACACCACCTTGGACAATTTTTTCATGTGGGGCGGGTTCTCGAACAATTTCTGCACTTCGGGCCCGATATCGTTGCGGATCAATATCAGCGTTTCCAATTGCGTGAGGCAGGACGACTCGGCCAGGGCGCGCGCGCCCGCATCCCCGATTTCAGATTCATAAAGATCGAGGAGGGTCAGGTTCCTGAACATCTCCGAAGCGGCGATCGCCTTCGCGCCCCGGTCACCGACCGGGTTGTAAGTCAGGGTCAATTGCTCGAGGTTCTTGAGCGTTTCCGATTGCGCCAGCGCCTCCACCCCCGCTCCCTCGATATAATTCCAATTCAGGTTGAGTTCGGTGAGTTTGGCCAAATTTTTGGAAGCCGCGATGGCGAGGGCTCCCTTGTTTCCGACATCGTTGCGGTATAACGAAAGCAGGTTGAGGCGGGTCAGGGTTTTCGATT
>PCWF01000067.1:0-6839 GCA_002796165.1 Nitrospinae bacterium CG11_big_fil_rev_8_21_14_0_20_56_8 | reverse complement strand
TGGATTCGGCCAGGGCAATGGCGCCCGCCGGTCCGATCTGGTTGTCGCTCAAAATCAGCTCTGAAAGGTTAAGGAACGTCTTGGACTTCGCCATGGCCTTGATCCCTTCGTCCGTCACCTTGTTCTTGAACAGGTTGAGAACCGTCAGGTGTTTCATGGCTTCGCAGTCCAGAAGGGCCTTGATTCCGTCGTCGCCTACATCGTTGAATTCCAGGAACAGTGCGGTGATGCTCTTGATTTTTTCCGACGCCAGGATTTTTTTCAGACCTTCGTCGTCGATCTCTTTTTCCCGCAGATCCAGTTCCGACTTCTCAACGTTCAGGGATTCTTCGATCAGGTTATCGATATCTTTTACGGTTTTTTCTGTCATCGTTTCCTCTTGTTCGGGAACAGGCGAATTCTTCCGACCTCATATCCCCCCGATGGGCAGGGGATTATTCGTATGGCTTCTCTGAAAATCGGCTTCCCGCAACCGGCGCAGGATCAAAAACCACATTGCTTGAGTTGGCATGAAGTTCCAATAATACATAATAATTAAAGGAATTTAATTTTTTTTTTAATGATTTTTGATCCCGATTCCAATAAAAATTAAAGGCAAACGGTGTTTAAGAGCAGATCTCCCCTTGCGGGAAAGGGTGAGCAAGCGTTTTTCCTTTGCCGTATAATCTGCTTGCCGGGGCCATCCCGGCAGGGCCGGAGTGCCGATCCTTGACCATTCGTAAACTCGCGTGACACAAAAATCCACATGACTCAAACGATCGAAGAACTCACCCAGGTTGTCAAACAGGCTTCGGCATTCATTCCCGCCGTGATCAACGAGTTGGAAAAGGTTTTAGTCGGACAAAAGTATCTGGTCGAACGACTGCTTCTCGGCCTGCTGACCAACGACCACATCCTGGTCGAAGGCGTCCCCGGCCTGGCGAAAACCACCGCCGTTAAAACCCTGTCGCAAACCCTGCACGCCCGTTTCAGCCGCATTCAGTTTACCCCCGACCTCCTTCCCGCCGATATTCTGGGCACCCAGGTGTACCAACCCCATACGGGTGAATTTTCCATCAAGAAAGGCCCCCTGTTCGCCAACATCGTGCTGGCGGATGAAATCAACCGCTCCCCGGCCAAGGTCCAGAGCGCCCTGCTGGAAGCGATGCAGGAGCGGCAAATCACCATCGGCGGGACCACCTTTCCGCTGGAAGATCCCTTCATGGTGATCGCCACGCAGAATCCCATCGAACAGGAAGGCACCTACCCCCTGCCCGAAGCGCAGGTGGACCGGTTCATGTTCAAATTGAAGGTCGACTACCCGACCCGGGACGAGGAAAAACTCATCATGCAACGCATGTCCTCGACCAACCATAATGCAAACGTGCAAGCGGTGATCCGGCCGGCCGATCTGGTGCAGGCCCGCAAGGTCATCGACACCATTTATATCGACGACAACCTCCAGGACTACATCATCAACCTCGTCGCGGCCACGCGCGATCCCGGCGCCTGCGGCCTTCCGGAGTTGAGGAGCCTGATCGAATACGGGGCCTCGCCGCGGGCCTCCATTTACCTGCATCGGGTGTCACGGGCCTTCGCCTTCATGCAGAGGCGGGGCTATGTGGTTCCTCACGATATCAAATCCGTGGGACTGGACGTGCTCCGCCACCGTGTTATCCTGTCCTACGAGGCCGAGGCGGAAAATCTGTCCACGGACGATATTTTGAAAAAAATCTTCGACACGGTCGAGGTTCCCTGAGCGAGTCAAGAGTCTAAAAAGGAGATCGGATCATGGCGGCATCCCTGCTTTCCCGCATCACCGGCTGGCTCTCCCCGCCCGCGCCCCCGGTGACCCCCGGCCCAGCCCCGGAAAGAGGACTGCCTCCCGAGCTTCTCAAACAGATCCGGTCCATCCAGATCAAAACCAGTCACCTCGTCACCGAGGCGATGGCGGGTGAATACCAGTCGGCGTTCAAGGGCCGGGGAATGGAATTCGCGGAAGTGCGCGAGTACCAGCCGGGGGACGATGTCCGCCTGATCGACTGGAACGTGACCGCCCGGATGAGCCACCCTTTCATCAAGGAATTCCGGGAGGAACGGGAATTGACCGTCCTCCTTTTGGTGGACGCCAGCGCTTCGGGACAATTTGGATCGGTCGGCAAAATGAAGAACGAGATCACGGCGGAGCTGGCCTCCCTTCTGGCGTATTCCGCCATCCGCAACAACGACAAGATCGGGCTCATCGTGTTCAGCGACCATATCGAGCATTTTATTCCTCCGAAAAAGGGCCGGGCGCACGTTTGGAACATCATCCGGACTATCCTCACCTTTTCACCGCGCGGACGAAAAACCGATCTCAACGTCGCCTTGAGATATCTTCTCAATATTCAAAAACGCAAGGCGGTGACGTTTTTGATCTCGGATTTTCAGGCCCCGGATTTCACGGCGTCCCTGAAACTCGCCCGCCAAAAGCACGACCTCATCGCGGTGCGCGTGGGCGATCCGCGCGAGGAAGCCATTCCCGACGTGGGCCTCATCTGCCTGGAGGACGTGGAAACGGGCGAACAGATCCTCTTCGACTCGCAGAACCCGGAGACCCGGAACCGGTTTGCCGCGTTGCGGGCCCGGGAACGCGAATCGTTCCGGAAACTCATGCAATCGCTGGGGGTGGATCATATCGAAATCCAAACCCACCGGTCCCTGACCGAACCCCTGCTCCGCTATTTCAAATTACGGGAGAAGAAACATTGATATGGATATCGAACCGCCCTACACGCCGAAAGATACTGTCGGCCTGAAAATCAAGATCCCCATTGTTCTCCTGACCCTCGTCACGCTGGGGGTGCTCATCGCGGTATTTGTCCGTTTGTTCACGGGACCGATGTTCAAGGGAAAAAACGAAACGCCGGGAATCGTTTCCGGTTCGGCCAGCGACGCCTGGATCGATCAGTTGAAGGGCGTCGGAGACCGGTTGAGGGAATTGAAATTGTACGAACAGGCCATCGACCAGTACGTCCGGTACCTGGACCGCGCGAAGTTGGACAAAAAATCCCGCGCCGAGATTTCCCTGGCCATCGGGGAGATTTATATTCAACTGAGCAATTGCAACGAGGCCCTCCCCTGGTTGCTCCAGGCCGAAGCCTCCGGAGCCATATCCGACAAGGCCGGATTGAACAAGAATATCGACCTTTGTATGTCACGCGTGAGGAAACAACGAGCGGAACCATGACTCGGCAGACCGGCAGAACATCGTTCCTCCCCGCTTTTCTCCTCCTGCTGGGTCTCCTGGCGGGCGGACCCATTGCCGTCCCAGGCGCGGAAGCGAAATCGCCGGGAGCGGAATCTCCCGTCTCCATCGAAAGCACCGCGCGACCCGCGCAGGGAACGGTGGGCGATGTCATCACCTGGACGATCACGGTCCGGCATGATGAGGATATCCGTCTCAAGCCTCCGCATCTGGATCCGGTTCCCGGATTCGAGACGCTGGAAAGCGGTTATCTGCCTCCGCAAACGGGGGAGAACAAAATCGCCACCGTCTTCCAGGTCAAACTGTTCGCCGAAAAAGTCGGCTCGTTCACTCTTCCCGCCCTCCCCATCCCCTTTGAGGCCCGCGGACCGGCTGGAAGTTCGGGCACCGCCCCGATCCCCGGCGAGATCCACTCGCCCGAGGCCAGGGTGGAGATCCAGTCCGTCCTGCGATTGCAGGGAGAACCGCAGGACATTCGCGATCTCAAACCGGTGGTGGAATTCGGACGGAACTGGCTCGCCTATCTTTTGCTTGCGGCACTCGCGGGAGCCGTGGTGGTCGCCGTTTACCGATTATGGAAGAAGCGCTCTCCCCGTGGGACGGCTGAATCCCCTGCCCCTCTGGCGGCTCCCCTCTCCCCGCGCGAGCGCGCCTTGCGGGAAATCGAAGCATTGAAGGCCCGGCAATGGATGGAATCGGGAAGGACGCAGGACCACTTTTTCGAATTGTCCGAGATTTTCCGCCGTTACCTCGAAAACCAGTTCCATTTCCCCGCGCCGGAATGGACGACCGAGGAGATCTCTTCGCATTTCGATACCTGGGACGGAATTCCCGAGGAATGGACGAAATCGGCCCGCGGGATCATGAGCAAAATGGATCTGGTCAAATTCGCCCGGGTCGCGGTGGACAGCGATGAGGAAGTCCTGCGCGGGCTGGTCGGGTTCATCGAAGGCACCGGCGCGGTGCCCGGACCGGAACTCGATTCCCCGGTCTCCCTGCCTGCACCATGACGTTTTATCAATTCAACGATCCCTGGTTGTTGCTTTTCCTCTTCGCGGTGCCCGTGCTGGTCACGCTGAACCGGACGCGCCGGCCCGCCGCGATTCGCTATTCGTCGGTCCTCCCGGCCCGTCTCTCCCGCTCGGAGGGGGCCGATCTTCGCGCAGTAATCCCGAGGTGGCTCCGCTACGCGGCGCTCATCCTGCTGGTCCTCGCCCTGGCCCGCCCGCAGGAGGGCCAGCGTCGTCACGAGATCCTCTCGCGCGGGGTGGACATCGTGCTCGCGCTGGACACCTCGGGAAGCATGCAGGCCCTGGACCTGTCCCAGGGCAAGGAACCGGTCAACCGGCTGGACGTGGTCCGCAAGGTGGTGGAGGAATTCATCGGCCATCGTCCCAACGACCGGATCGGCATGGTGGTCTTCGGAGCCGAAGCCTACACCCAATGCCCCCTCACCCTGGACCACAACGTGCTGAAGTCGTTCCTCGACAAGGTGTCGATCGGGATCGCGGGGGATTCCACCGCCATCGGCTCGGCCCTGGGGGTGGCGGTGAAACGGCTCAAGGACCTGGATTCCAAATCGAAGGTGATCATTCTCCTGACCGACGGACTCAACAACGCCGGGAGCCTGACTCCCGTCCAGGCCGCCGAGATCGCCAAAACTTTCGGGATCAAGGTCTACGCCGTCGGCGTGGGCACGCGGGGCAAGGCGCCGTTTCTCGTGGATACGTTCTTCGGCAAAAAATACGTTTACCAGGATGTGGAAATCGACGAAGAAACCCTGAAACAGGTCGCCGGGATGACCGGCGGGCAATACTTCCGCGCCACCGATTACGATTCCTTGAAACACATCTACGAACAAATCGACCGGATGGAGAAGTCGGAGGTCAAGGTGCAGGATTTTTCCGAATACCGCGAGATGTTTCCCTGGTTCCTGGTCCCCGCCCTCCTGCTGGCGCTCCTGGAATCGGCGCTCTCCAACACCCTCTTGAGGAAGATTCCCTGATGCGGTTCGGTGCGATTTTAAACTTTCATCTGCTCTGGCTGTGGGCGCTCTGGGTTCCGTTCCTGATCTGGGGTTATCAGCGGAAGCAGACCCTGATTCGCCAGTTCTGCGGCGAAGGACGTATGTCAGCGCTGGTGGGACCCGGAACCTTGCTACGGCAGAGACGCCGATTGATCCTGCTGACCGTGGCGGGATTGGCGGGCATTCTCGCCCTCACCCAACCGCGCTGGGGTTTCCTGTGGGAAGACGTGCATCAGGAGGGGGTGGACCTCATCGTCGTGCTGGACGTCTCCAACAGCATGCGCGCCGAGGACGTCACCCCCAGCCGGATCGAACGGGCGCGGCATAAAATCGCCGATCTGCTGGGCCTGCTCGCGGGGGACCGGTTCGGCCTGGTCGCCTTCGCCGGGACCGCCTTCGTGCAATGTCCCCTCACCCTCGACTATTCCGCCGCCCGGCTGTTCCTGAACGCGGTCGATACCGATCTCATTCCCGTCCAGGGCACCCACCTGGGAGAGGCCATCCGCACCGCCACGCGGGCCTTCCGGCTCCAGGAAAAAACCTCCCGGGCCATCATTTTAATCACCGACGGGGAAGATCAGGAGGGAGAGGGACTCGCGGCGGCGAAGGAAGCGGCGGACCTGGGGATTAAAATCTTCACGATCGGGATCGGCGATCCGGCGGGATCTCCCATTCCGAATCCGGAGGGAGGATTTAAAAAAGATGCGCGGGGCGAGGTGGTGCTCACCCGGCTCGACGAGAGCGGATTAAAGTCCATCGCCCTGGCGACGGGGGGAAGCTACGTCCGATCCGTGACCGGGGACTTGGACCTGAAAGCCATTTATCTGGACCACATCCGGAAGGACATGGCCAAAACCGAATTGAAATCCGAGCGACGGAAGATCTGGCAGGAGCGGTACCAATGGCTGGTGTTCATCGCGTTCGTGTGCCTGTTCGCGGAAACCCTGCTGAGCAAGGCTCCAATCGGGTCCGGAAAAAAATTCAATGAGAATCCTCATGCGACGGAACGGGTGGATGCATAGCCTGTACTTGAAACTGGAATTTTATTGAAATGAAAAAGGACTGGCCTTGGTTTTCAACACAACCTCTGCACATGTAGTCAAGCAGAGACTTGATCCCTTCCCCCCTTCCTGACCCCTTCCTGACCCCTTCCGCCCTTCCTGACCTTCCCCCGACCCCTTCCCTTCCCCATGGGGAAATGCCAGTGAGAAACCGGGCACGGAGAGAGTGAAAGGGGTTCAAAACAGGTTGGCTTAGGCATCAAAAGACCTCTTGAAAGGTCATATAACAGGTGCTATTGTAAGCATCAATTAAAGACCTTTGTAGAGGTGATCATGACCATCAAATTTTCCGAGGATTTGGTTCCCCTGACGGATCTGAAAGTGAATCCGGGCCGCGTGGTAAAGCACGCGACTGAAGCCCACCGGCCCGTGCTACTCACGAGCCGGGGCCGAGGGGTCGCCGTGGTCCAGTCGGTCGGCGACTACGAGAAAGCTGAGGAAGAGCGGGACTTCATGCGGGCGGTGGTCGCAGGGCTGGCGGACCTGGAGGCGGGGCGCGAGGTGTCCCTCGATGAGGCCAGGGCGC